>NZ_JASPGY010000020.1:0-1330 GCF_030229765.1 Corynebacterium nasorum
CCTTTTTGAATGCCGATTGAGTGGGTGTAGTCGGTGTCGATAGCGTTGTCGTAGAGGGCTGGGCGTCCTGTTTCGTGGTCGGCTTGGTTCTCGGTTTGGGTCAGGGTGGATACTTTGGCGAGTTGGCCCTGGCCCCAGTCGGACTGCCTGGCGATTCGTACTGGATCGTCAGGCAGTTCCGTTTTTAAGTAGAGCCACCAATCCAGCATGCGGCGTTGTCGTTCGCCTGATCTGCCGCGGTGGGTTCTGGCGAGCAGTTTGAGCTGGGCGTTGATGCCGCCTTCTAAGCTGTTGGTGGTGGATTTGATCCGCTCGGGCGCAAGGACTCCTGCTGGCGGGTTGAGGTAGACAAACAGCATCTCGGACCGCCAAAGATGGTTGAGGCTGTTGTAGGCCTTGCGCACGTTGTGGTGGGTCCACACGCGGGTCCATGCACCTGTTTTGGGGTCTTTGATCATGGTTTTCTCGTTCATCCATTCCCGGTAGATCGTTGAAAACTCGTGCAGTTGCACACCCCACGCGGCGGCTTCATCCAGTGTGGTGATCCGGGTCAGTTTCAGCGCAAGTCGGTAGATGGTGCGCCCGGCATCGGTGCGTGGGTTGGTGGTGGTGTAGCGGCGGACCACGCGTTGGGCGTGGACGAGGCAGCGTTGAATTTTCGTAGTCGGCCAGCACTTTTTGATTGCGCTGTATGCGCCTTGGCCGCCGTCGATGACGGCGATGAGTGGGGCTTCGATGCGTTCAAGCAGCAGTTGGTAGTCGCGGGTGGTTTCGTGTTTGCACCAGTGCCAGGCGATCACGTGGTCGATGGTCGCCGCGACGATCAGGCAGCCACCGGCGGTGTAGGTGCCATCGAGAAATACCTGGTCGTAGATCCGCTTGTGGTGGCCGGCGGTGGGGTCAGGCACATCAACGAGCCAGCACCACTTGAAGCGCCGCTTCATGGTGGCGCGGCTAACACCGTTTCGTTTGGCTAGGTCGTCGAGTGATATTGCGGTGGTGCAATGCTCGATGAACTGGGTGAACACTGCCGCGTTGGTGATGTCGTTTCGACGTTTGACGCTGGAGGCGCCGCATTGTTTGCAGCGCCATCTGGTGGTGCCTTTGCTGGTGGTGCCGTTGCGTTTCATTTCACCGCCGCAGTGGCAGCGTGGTTGGTTCTTCGACATTGCGACACCACACCACGCCGCGCATAGCACATCACGGCTGCCACACCGAGGATTTCCCGTCGGGGGCTAGATATATGCTTCCGGAGCATATACTTTCCGGAAACCTACAGGTCAATCCGTGAAAATCCGCGATTCCGGACACACTTTTTGACCCTTAACCC
>NZ_JASPGY010000021.1:0-1306 GCF_030229765.1 Corynebacterium nasorum
TGAAGTGCCCCGGGTTTTGTTCCTAGGCGTTTGCCTTGATTTCTATTATTGCTTGCGGCGGGTGCTGGTCCCAAAATTCGGTTTCCACTTCAGCTGGCGTGCGGTAGCCCAAGCTTTGGTGAAGCCTCGTCTCGTTCCACCATGACACCCACTCAAACGTCGCGATTTCCACCTCGACAACCTCATCCCACCTGCGAGTATGGATCAGCTCGTTTTTGTAGGAACCATTAACGTTTTCCGCCAGAGCATTGTCATAGGAGTCGCCAACAGTTCCGGTGGAAGCGGCAATCCCGTGCTGGGCAAGACGCTCGTTGTAGACAACGCTGACATACTGCGAGCCGTGATCCGAATGATGAATGAGACCTGTTGTTTCCTCAGCAGACGCGATCGCCTGGTTGAGAGCTTGCAGCGGCAACGCTTCGGTGCGCATGGAATCTGATAACGCCCACCCAACGATCCGTCGGGAGTAAACATCGGTGACAAACGCGGCATACACAAAGCCTTTCTTCGTGCGCACGTAGGTAATATCAGCCACCCACAGCTTGTTCGGGCCTTCGGCTTTGAATTCTCGCTCCACCAAGTCCGGGCGCAAATCCGGCCTTTGAGGTGTGCGAGTGGTCATAGGCGAGCGGCCTTTGCCTTTGCCTGATACACCGGCTAGACGCATCAGCCGCGCGGTTTGTTCACGACCGATATCGATTCCGTCACGATGAAGAGCATGCCACATTTTCCGCACACCGTAGATGCCGTAATTATCCCGATGGATAGCACTAATGCGTTCAACCAGCACAGCATCACGAAGGCCGCGAGCACTTACCCCACGGGCCTTGGACTGACGATACCCACGCGAGGTGATGAACCCACCAGCGCGGTTTTTCTTCAACGTCTTACAGATGAACTCGACAGAGAAACGATTCCGGTATTCATCGATGAACCGGATCATTTCCGACGTTTTGGGTCGAGTTCCGACGCGAAAAAAGCTGAGGCAGCCTTTAAAAGTTCATTGGTGTCGCGTAGCTCTTGATTTTCACGGCGAAGCCTCGCGTTTTCGGCGGCCAGATCTTCAGGCACGGGTTCTGGGATGTTTCCCGCACGGCGGGCCTGTTGGGTCCATTGACGGGCTGTGTGCCATGACACCCCCAGCTTTGGGGCTACTGCCTGGCACGCGGCTTGCATCGACATATTTTCCGCCAAGATGCGGTCCTCTACAAGACGGACCACACGATCCTTCGCATCCTGGTCAAATTTTCTTGGCATATTCCAGATTTCCCATCTACTCAAACGGAACAAAACCTGGGACACTTCA
>NZ_JASPGY010000022.1:0-935 GCF_030229765.1 Corynebacterium nasorum
CACCCGTAATGGTTGGAAGATCGTCGATGAGGACGGCACAGAGCAGCTGCGGTATAACGCCCACAACGCTGCTGTTTCTACTGCTGGTCGGATGGTGCGGCCAAAACTACGCAAGCTCGATGAAAGCCCAACGCTTCGGGGTGTAGTAGTCGATTGCCTTGCCCGCAGGTGGTCACCTGGGCGCATTAGTGCATGGCTTGAGCATGCTTTCAGCGATGATGAAAGCATGCGTATTTCCCACGAAGCGATCTACAGTGCCTTATACATTCAAGGCAAAGGCAGCCTGCGAGCCGAGCTTGAAGAAGTCATGAAGACTAAAGACGTACTTATCCGCGGCGGCTCAACACGCAAGCGTCGTGCCCGAAACGCTGGCGTGTTAACCGGTCGCCCTTGGATCAAAGGTGCTGAGATCACCCACCGCAGCCCGGAAGCTGATGACAGGGCTATTCCCGGGCACTGGGAGGGCGACCTTGTTATTGGTAAAGGTGGCAAAAGCGCGCTGATTACCCTAGTAGAGCGCACCAGCCGTTACACCCTGCTTGGACACCTTCCCGATGAGCACAGTTCACACACCGTGGTCGCAACCCTGCAGGACATGGTCAAAGACCTCAACACCGAGCAGCTAAAGACCATCACATGGGACCAAGGCGCAGAAATGGCTGTCACAGCACAAGTCCAGATTAAAGACGGCTGCCAGGTGTTTTTCTGTGAACCGCACTCACCGTGGCAGAGACCAACCAACGAGAACACCAACGGCGAGATCAGGCGCAGGTTCTACAAAAAGGGCACCGACTTTGCCACCGTCACACCCGAACATGTCGCGTGGGTGCAAAATGAGCTCAACGAAACACCCCGACAAATCCTCGGCGGCGCAACCCCACGTGAAATACTTAACGAACTATTCAAGCGTGGCGCATCCACCGCTTGATTCCGCC
>NZ_JASPGY010000023.1:0-778 GCF_030229765.1 Corynebacterium nasorum
TTTCACGAGCGACGACACTGTGGTGCCTATTTATTTTCTGCGCGATGGCTCGTGCCGAATCACCGACACGACATCCCGCTTCAATAGCAACACGGTCTTCAACAGTAAGCCTGCGACCACGCCCTACTAAGGCGTGTTTGTCGAATACGCCGCTAGGAAATCCATCAACGGCTTGAGTTTTCATCGGTGCTGGCATAACAGAATCTTTACCCAGCTTCTTGCCTGTATCTGGCAAAGACACCACCGCCTCATCAGGCGTTCGACGATGTCGCTGCCGGCGTAACTTCGCATACCGCTGCTTCCTTATCCACCCATACACGGTAGAAGGATGCACACCGATAGCATCAGCCACTGTCTGACAGCTCTCACCAGCAAGCACTCGCTCCACGGCCTGGGCACGTTTATCAGGTGACAAGTGGGCGCGTCTAGGCCGCACTTCGATTACACCAGCTTTCTTTAACCTGCTGTGAAGCAAGCCAGTCGATATTCCAACAGTCTGTGCTGCTTGACTGATCGACATACCTGCACGCACCAACCCAACAGCCTCACGGACAAACGGATCACGCAAACGACTCGCACGCCTGCCTGGAGGTTCGACACCTCTTACCCTCAACCAACCGTAAACCGATTCGGGGCCTACACCCACATCACGCGCGACCAGGCTAACTGCCTCGCCTGCCACCACGCGCTCAACAGCAGCATCCTTAACATCCTTCGGAGTCCAACGCGTCACAACTACCTCCCGGTCGAAGTGGCGCATTCACCCCTTGACAGCACG
>NZ_JASPGY010000024.1:0-560 GCF_030229765.1 Corynebacterium nasorum
GAGGAGCTCACCTCCACAGAGGTCAACGACAAGGGTGAGGACACCCCGGATACCACTCCGGACAAGCCGAACCACATCGCTGAGCACAAGGACATCAACGACAAGGACCAGACCGTTACCTCGAAGCCTCACATTTCTACTAATGCGGACTTCGCTAATGGTTCCAAGGAAGTTGTTGCTGGGGCCACGGTCATCGACGAGGTTGACTACTCCAACCTAGTCGTTGGCAAGGAATACACCCTGAAGGCTGAGCTCATTAACAAGAAGGATGGCGAGTCTGTTCTGGGCACCGGTGAGAAGACCTTCACGCCGGAGACCTCCAACGGCAAGGTTGAGGTTGAGATCATTGTTAATGATGACGTGAAGGAGCCGGTTGAGGCTGCGGTTGCGTTCGAAGAGTTGACCTCTACCGAGGTTGATGAGAATGGCAATGACACTCCGGATACCACTTCGGACAAGCCGAACCACATTGCTGAGCACAAGGACATCGACGACCAGGATCAGACCGTGAAGTCTGATAAGCCTTCTGAGACCACCACTCCGCAGACCACCACCTCTAC
>NZ_JASPGY010000025.1:0-537 GCF_030229765.1 Corynebacterium nasorum
CTTGGAAATCAGCTGGGCATCCAGAGTGTACTGCTTACCCGGAACCAGACCCTCGTAGGAAACCTGGTCCACAACCTTGGCACCAGCAACAACCTCACGCAGGTCACCCTCGAAGTCCGCATTAGTGGAAACCTTCGGGGTCTTCTCGTCGTTACCATCAGAAGGCTCGCCCGGCTCATTCGGCTTGGTCGGAGTCGTCGACTCGCAATCCGAAGGCTTATCAGACTCGGAGGTCTCGGAAGCCTGAGAAGTTGTAGTCTCTACAGACTCGGTTCCAGAAGGCTCACTGGACTCAGACGAAGACGGTTCCTCAGACTCAGAAGGCTTCTCACTCTCAGAGTCACCCGGCTCCTCAGACTCGCAGGTCTCACTGGTCTTCGGAGTAGAAGAATCCTCAGAGGAAGATGGTTCAGAGGTCTCACCCTCGCCACCATCACCAGGCGTACCTGGAACCTCCTCGGTAGAGGTGGTGGTCTGCGGAGTGGTGGTCTCAGAAGGCTTATCAGACTTCACGGTCTGATCCTGGTCGTCGATGTC
>NZ_JASPGY010000026.1:0-371 GCF_030229765.1 Corynebacterium nasorum
ACGCCAATGACGAAGTCATAGGCCATGGGTGTGTTCCTCCTAGCGATGAATTAGAAGTTGGACTATTTGAGCTTCATCGCTGGGGGTGGTCGGACATACTTAGTACTGGCATCTACATTACTGTGAGACCTCATACCACCTGGGCTGGGTCAGGTTCCTATTGAGCTGTTTGAGTATGTCACTGTCTTCGGCGGCATCACCCCCGGATCATTTTCAGACAGGGGCGGGAATAAGCCATACCGAAGCCCGCGACTAGTTCTACTGTCCTTTCAGACGGAGGGAACGGAAATAAACATAGCCCGCCCAATCGGGTGGACAGACTATGAATCTTCGGTGCCCTGAGGTGGAACTGCTAACAACGAAATGGGGGG
>NZ_JASPGY010000027.1:0-369 GCF_030229765.1 Corynebacterium nasorum
ATGAAGCTCAAATAGTCCAACTTCTAATTCATCGCTAGGAGGAACACACCCATGGCCTATGACTTCGTCATTGGCGTAGACGTCGGCAAATACTTCCACCACGCCTGCGTCCTCGATCCCCAAGGCAGGCAAGTCCTGTCCAAACGCATCAATCAGCATAAAGGCTCGCTCCGCAAGCTCTTCGGCCAATTCCTCGCCGACAACACCTCAGTCCTTGTCATTGTCGATCAGCCCAACAACATCAGCCGATTAACCGTCGCAGTCGCCCAACACATGGGGGCAGACGATCGCTCAACAAAAATTAAAGAACGCCCTATGGCAATCGTCTTTTGCATCGATCAGATTCCACGAGCGTTCCCGGCAATTCTA
>NZ_JASPGY010000028.1:0-346 GCF_030229765.1 Corynebacterium nasorum
AGCATATACTTTCCGGAAACCTACAGGTCAATCCGTGAAAATCCGCGATTCCGGACACACTTTTTGACCCTTAACCCCCAAGCGCTCTGAGAAGTGACACAATGACGAGCACTCTACTCGGATCACCATTTTCGTCCATATAGACCAGCAAAACCGTCGACGAAAACCGAGTTTTGGATGGACGATATCGTTGAAGACAACGCTAAGCCAGTCTCGAAAAGGGGGGTGTTCCTATATAGGTTGTCAACTCCGTGGGTGGGCTTGTTGGGGGTGTGAAGGGTTTCTGCTTCGTCTCGTAGATGTTGTTTTGGGTACCTTGAGGAGCCGGTTGGGCTTGCTGTGCAAT
>NZ_JASPGY010000029.1:0-285 GCF_030229765.1 Corynebacterium nasorum
TCGTCTCGTAGATGTTGTTTTGGGTACCTTGAGGAGCCGGTTGGGCTTGCTGTGCAATCGGCTTGGATGGGGGTCTGTTGGCTTTAGGCTGCTGCAGCCTCCTGAGCTGTAGAGATGTCTCGGTAGTGCTCGCCGTTTCGCATCATGGAGAAGAGAGCGTTGAGGCGTCGGCGTGCGAGTGCGACGACTGCGGTGTTGTGTCTTTTGCCTTCTTTGCGTTTTCGTTCATAGAATTGCCGGGAACGCTCGTGGAATCTGATCGATGCAAAAGACGATTGCCATAGG
>NZ_JASPGY010000002.1:0-148060 GCF_030229765.1 Corynebacterium nasorum
CTCAATCGGCATTCAAAAAGGCCAAATCTAACCCCCGCGACACGCCGAGCCAGACACACATTTTGACCCTTAACCCGTGTTCCATGCACCTATACTAAAGCAAAAATGGCCCCTCTTAAGAGGAGCCATTATTGTGGCCAGAGCCAGGATCGAACTGGCGACCCCACACTTTTCAGGCGTGTGCTCTACCGACTGAGCTATCTGGCCAGAAACCCGAAGGTTTCCGCGACCTTGACGGGACTTGAACCCGCGACCTCCGCCGTGACAGGGCGGCGCGCTAACCAACTGCGCCACAAGGCCATTTTAAATTATGTGTGCTCTCTGGCACGGATAGTTACTTTACAGAAGACTCCCAACACTCACCAAATCAGCACGTCATAACACTATTCGGGAGCCTGAAGAGGATCGCTTCCTCCTAATTTCATCTCAAAGCGCTCATAGTCTTCCAGTGCGGCAAAGTGTCGCGAGTAAAGGTCGCAATCTCGGTCCACATAGCCATACAGGGCCGGAGCAACATCTACAATGTGGCGCAACTTCAGCTCTTCATACTCTTGCTCGTGAGCTCGGTTAGCAACTTTGTGGTGCGCCTCCTCCTCAGAATCTGCGTAGACGAGGAAGAAGTCTTCCCGGTAGAAATTCCTAAGCTCCGAATCCTGCGACACGAGCTCAAAGACGACAATCCCTACGTATGGTTCCACAGTGCTGACTCTCCTAATTCCTTAGTTGGCGCCAGCGTACCAAAACAAAAAGCAGCAATCGTAGAAACGATTGCTGCTTTTCTGCGACCTTGACGGGACTTGAACCCGCGACCTCCGCCGTGACAGGGCGGCGCGCTAACCAACTGCGCCACAAGGCCAATCGAATATTTAATTCGTACCAACACTTTCATGTTGGTACCCCCAACGGGATTCGAACCCGTGCCGCTGCCGTGAAAGGGCAGTGTCCTAGGCCGCTAGACGATGGGGGCCCGTCGCGCTATGGCGACTTCTAGAAATATACTGGAGACCTCACCTAGTTACAAAATCGCTCCCCCAGAAAGATTAGGAACCATGTCTGACCAGCATCAAACGTGCTCCTGTCACGAGCCGCACGTGCACGGATATAACGCAGATTCACAAAGTAAAGATCGCTACCTCGCACGGCTCAAACGTATTGAGGGCCAAACACGCGGCATCCATCGCATGATCGAGGAAGACCAGTATTGCATTGACATTATTACCCAGATTTCGGCCGTGAAGTCAGCGCTAGAAAATGTCTCACTCGCGCTCCTAGAAGACCATATCGAGCACTGCGTGGCCGGTGCTGCCGCCGAGGACGGCGAAGTGGCCACGGAGAAGCTAGAAGAGGCGATGCGCGCCATCAAGAAGATGGTGAAAAACTAAAAGGAGCCACCCTACCGGGTGGCTCCAGTTGTGGGCCCTGTGGGGATCGAACCCACGACCTGCGGATTAAAAGTCCGTAGCTCTACCAACTGAGCTAAAGGCCCAACGTCGTTACATCTTAGCTTGCGACATTTGCAAAGTCCTAATTAGGGGGCGTCGGCAAGCGAAAGGCGCCCAGCTCACCGCTGAGCGCCCGCCAGGACACAGTTAGATTAGCCGCGCATATCGCCCTTTTCCATGAAGTTCACCTGGAAGTCGAAGGCGGTCTTCAAATCGTGCGGGGTGTGCTGGAACTTGTTTTCCTTGGCACGCTTGAAGTAGTCCTCCAGCAGCGGACGGTAGTCCGGGTGAGCGACAGAGATAACCTTCTCCACGCGCTCCTTCGGAGCCAGTCCGCGCAGGTCAGCTGCTCCATACTCGGTAATGATGACCATGGTGTCGTGCTCGGTGTGGTCCGTGTGAGACACGAAAGGAACCAGCGCGGAAATGGCGCCATCCTTGGCCACGGACGGCGAGACGAAGGTGGAGATATAGGCGTTGCGGGTGAAGTCACCCGAGCCACCGGTGCCGTTCATGATTCGGGAGCCGGAGACGTTGGTGGAGTTGATATTGCCGTAAATATCGGCCTCAATCATGCCATTGGAAGAAATCAGGCCAACGCGGCGAATGACCTCTGGGTGATTGGAGACCTGCTGTGGGCGAAGAATGATGTGCTTGCGGTAGCGCTCTGCCTCCGCGTTCATCTTCTCGGCATACTCCGGGGAAAGGGCAAAGGAGGTAGCAGAGGCCATGGTCATCTTGCCGGCGTCAATTAGATCAAGCATGCCATCCTGGATAACCTCGGTGTAGGCTTGGATATTTTCAAACTTGGAATCCAGGAGGCCAGCCATCACGGCATTTGGCACGTTGCCCACGCCGGACTGCATGATGAACTTGTCATACTCAAGGCGGCCGGCAGCCACCTCACCCTCAAGGAACTCGATGAAGTTTGCAGCGATCTTTTCCGAGATCTCGTCCGGCTCCTTAAACGGCGCGTTGCGGTCGGGGGCATCGGTCTTGACCACTGCGACCACCTTCTCCTCCGGCACCTCCATGTAGGTGGTACCGATGCGGTCACCCGGCTTGGTGATAGGGATCGGCTGACGGTTCGGCAGCTTTTCAATGCGGTAGATATCGTGCATGCCCTCGAGGTTGATGGACTGCCACTCATTAATCTCGATGATGATCTTATCCGCAGCCTCAATGTATTCGAGGTTATTGCCCACGGCGGAGGACGGGACGACGTGGCCTTCCTCGGTGATGCGCACAGCCTCGATGATGGCTACCTGGAAATCACCGTAGAAGCCCTCCTCTACTTGCTGGCCAGAGTGAGACAGGTGAATGTCCTGGTAGAGCGCGGTTCCGTCATTGAACTGCTTACGCAAGGTGGGATCGGAGTTATAAGGAGAGCGGAAGCGAATCGCCTCAGCTTCCGCGAGGACGCCATCGCAATCCGGAGCAGTAGAGGCACCAGAGAAGACATCGATCTTAAATTCCTCGCCCTTTTCGTGCAGGGCCTTGGCCTTTTCTGCAATGGCGGTAGGCAGGCCCTTAGGGTAGCCAGCGCCGGTAAAGCCGGAAATGCCTACGCGATCACCGTGGTTTACGTGCTGAGCAGCCTCTTCTGCCGAAACTACGAGCTTTTGAAACGGGGCATACGCGATTCTTTCGGACAAGGGTAATCCTCCTTCATCGAGAGACTAGCCAAAATAACGGCCGTCCTAATTAGTTACACAGACCACATTAGCGAATCTTTGCAAGATTTCCACCACATTTGTGTGACCCCCACCCCATAAAACGGAAATAAGGAACGCCACCACTGTGGCCCTAGTTGCTATTTTGGCCCGTCAACTAGCACAATTGGGGCGTGAATTTGCGCATTGGACACTACGATCTCTCCTCCCCCGTCATCCTCGCCCCGATGGCGGGGGTAACCAACGTTGCTTTCCGCACGTTGTGCCGCGAGCAGGAATTGGCGCGCACTGGCACGGTTTCCGGCCTCTACGTCTGTGAGATGGTCACCGCCCGCGCGCTAGTAGAGCGCAATGAAAAGACGCTGCACATGACAACCTTTGCTCCGCAGGAGGATCCCCGATCACTGCAGATTTATGCGGTGGATCCGGAATATACTTACAAGGCAGCAAAGATGATCGTGGACGAGAACTTGGCGGACCACATTGATATGAACTTTGGCTGCCCGGTTCCCAAGGTGACCCGTCGCGGCGGTGGATCCGCTTTGCCTTATAAGCGACGCCTCTTTGGCAATATTGTCTCCGCCGCCGTCAAAGCTACTGAGGGCACCGACATCCCAGTAACGGTAAAGATGCGCGTAGGCATTGACGATGAACACCATACGCATCTTGATGCGGGGCGCATCGCCGTCGAATCCGGCGCCGCCGCCGTTACCTTGCATGGCCGTACCGCCGCCCAGCGCTATTCCGGTGAAGCACGGTGGGACGAGATCGCCCGACTAAAAGAGCACCTAGCAGACACTGGAGTCCCGGTTTTGGGCAATGGCGATATCTTCCGCGCCGAGGATGCGCGCCGCATGATGGAACAGACCGGTTGCGACGGCGTGCAGGTCGGGCGCGGCTGCCTCGGCCGCCCGTGGCTCTTTGCGGAGCTCGGCGCTGCCCTTCGCGGCGAGTCCATCCCAGCTGAGCCCACCCTGGGTGAGGTTACCCAGGTTATTCTCCGCCACGCAGAGCTACTCGCAGAGCACGATGGCGAGGATAATGCTTCCCGCGACATTCGCAAACACATTGGCTGGTACCTGCGCGGCTTCCCAGTCGGCGGCCAAGTACGCGCGGGCTTGGCCAAGGTGGATTCCCTCGACGCACTGCGAGAGCTCCTAGCCCCATGGGCAGATTCCGACGCCTTGGCTGCCGACGCCGACGGTGCCCGAGGCCGCCAAGGTTCGCCTTCCAAGGTGGCATTGCCAGATGGCTGGCTCGACGATCCGGAGGATGAATGCGTTCCCGTCGCCGCAGATATTATGAATTCCGGCGGTTAACCTTATTAGGGCATCAGAGCACCCTGGGGTATATAGGTATCGTGCATTTATCTTCCACTTAAGTTGCGCGGGAATGGAAAGTTTTCGCTATTATTTCTGGCATGCGTGCTGCCTACAGGGAACACTTAGACAACTTCTCCCATGACCTCATCGTCATGTGCGATACCGTGCGCACCATCATGGATAAGGCCTCACAGGCGCTAATCCAGGGCGTTTTGGAATCTGCCGAAGAAGCTCTCACTATGACTGAGGAGCTCGATGAGATCCGCACTCGATGCTCGGAGCGCGCCGTAAAACTTTTAGCACTAGAAAACCCCATGGCGCAGGATCTCCGCCAAGTTGTCTCTTCCATCTATATCGTGGAAGACCTCTACCGAATGGGAAAGCTTGCCCAACACATCGCGGATTCCGCACGCCGCCGCCACCCCGATCCCGTGGTGCCTGCGAACTACATGGGCTACTTTGAGGAGCTGTACCGTCTCACTGAAGAGATGGGTTCTGTGCTGCACAATATTCTCGTTACTCCCGACGCGGATCTATCCGTGAACCTTCGCGCCGATGACGACGCCGTGGACGATATCAACTCTCATCTTTTGCGCCTCCTGACCCAGCGCGAGTGGGAAGGATCCGTCCGAGAGGCAGTGGAGACCTCGCAGATTACGCGCTATTACGAGCGCTATGCCGACCACTGCGTTTCGGTTGCCGGCCACATTATCTATTTGATCACTGGGCTGCTGCCCCACGACTATGCCAAGAAGCTAGAAGAGAGCAAGAAGGACGCGGAGTTCGAGGCCCGTATGGCCGAGCTGGAGCGTCAGTTCCGCCGCTAAGGAATAAAAACTAAGAAACGGGGCCGGTTCGAATGAACCGGCCCGTTTTCTCGGACAATCTCTCTACTCTTTAGCCAAAGCGGCCAGAGATATAATCCTCGGTCTCCTTCTGGGAAGGATTCTCGAAGATCTTGGTGGTGTCATCGAACTCCACCAGGTGACCCGGCTTGCCGGTTGCTTCCAGGGAGAAGAAGCCGGTCTTATCGGACACACGGGCTGCCTGCTGCATATTGTGGGTCACGATGACGATGGTGAAGTTCTCCTTCAGCTCGTGGATAAGGTCCTCCACGGCGAGGGTGGAAATCGGGTCTAGGGCGGAACAAGGCTCGTCCATGAGCAGCACCTCTGGCTCCACGGCGATGGCGCGGGCGATGCACAGACGCTGCTGCTGACCACCGGAAAGGCCGCCGCCCGGCTTGTCCAGGCGGTCCTTGACCTCGTCCCACAGGTTGGCGCCGCGCAGGGACTTCTCCGCGACTTCCTTGAGCTTCTTCTTGTTCTTCTCACCGGAAAGCTTGAGGCCAGCCACGACATTGTCCTCAATGGACATCGTGGGGAACGGGTTAGCCTTCTGGAAGACCATGCCGATGGTGTTGCGTACGGATACTGGGTCAACCTTTGGTCCGTAGATATTGGTGCCATCGAGCAGGATTTCACCCTTTACCGAGGCGCCGGGAATGACCTCGTGCATACGGTTGATGGTGCGCAGCACGGTGGACTTACCGCAGCCGGAAGGGCCGATGAATGCGGTCACGGCCTGGGCCGGGATCTGCATATTCACGTTCTGCACGGCGTGGAAGTCGCCGTAGAAAATGTTCACGTCATTGAGCGCGAGCTTAGACATTTGGGAGTTTCTCCTCTAGCAAGTGTATGGCGGAATCGAGTGTTACGGCGTTTTACTTCTTAACCGAGAACTTTGCGGACACGATGCGGGCCGCAATATTGAGGACGGCGATGAGGATAACCAGCGTCAAAGCTGCACCCCAGAGCTTGTCCAGCACGGCTGGCTGAGCGCCAGCCTTGTACATATCCAGCATCATCAACGGGAGCGAGGACTGAGATCCCTTGAAAGCGTCCCAGTTGATGACGGAGGAGGAGCCAACCAAGACCAGCACCGGCGAGGACTCACCCATCACACGGGCAATCGCCAGCATGATGCCGGTGACAATGCCGGACAGGGCGGTAGGCAGAACGATACGGGCGATGGTCTTCCACTTTGGTACACCGAGCGCGTAGGACGCCTCACGCAAGTCCATTGGGACCACGCGCAGCATCTCTTCGGTATTGCGCACCACAATCGGAATCATCAGCAGTACCAGGGACAGCGCCACGGCGAAGCCGGAGCGGCCGAAACCGAAGAGGGTGATCCACATGGCGAAGATGAACAGAGCCGCAACAATGGACGGCACACCAGACAGGATGTCCACCATAAAGGTGGTGACGCGGCCAAGCCATCCACCCTTGGAGTACTCCACCAGGTAAATAGCGGTGAAGATGCCGATGGGAATGGAGATGACGGAAGCCAAAATGGTTTGCACGAAAGTACCCACGATTGCGTGGGCAGCACCGCCGCCAGCCGAGCTATTCATGATGCCGCGCTGGGAGGCGGTCCACCACTCAGGGTTGAGGATTACGCCACTACCGCGGGCGATGAGTTCCCACAGAACCCACACCAGCGGGACCATAGCCAAAATCATTGCGCCCCAGACCACTGCAGTGGCGATGTTATTGGTCATCTTGCGGGAGCCGGAGATGTCCAGGAATGTCGCGCCGCCTTGGGAGGCAGGCTTGGCATTAGTTGTCGTAGTCATTGATCCTCCCCTCCTTACTTCTTCTTCACGATGGCGCGGGCAATTGCGTTGACCACGAAGGTCAGCAAGAACAGCATGAGGCCGGCGGCGATGTAGGCACCAGCGCGCATCTCGTTACCGAACTCGGCAGATGCCAGGGCGATGGCCGTGGCGAAGGTCGTGCCGCCATCGAAAAGCGAGAAGCGGAAGTCAATCAGCGGGGAGACGACCATGTACAGCGCCATGGTCTCACCCAGCGCACGGCCCAGGCCGAGCATGGAGCCTGCGATATAGCCGGACATGCCGAATGGCAGCACGGTCATGCGGATAACTTCCCAACGGGTAGCGCCCAGCGCCAGGGCGGATTCCACCTGGCCTGGAGGGGTCTGCACGAAGACCTCGCGGGCGGTGGCCGCGATGATTGGCAGAATCATCACGGCGAGCACGATGCCACCGGTAAACAAGTTGCGGCCGGTAGCAAAAGAGGGCGAGTTATCGAAGACATGGAAGAGGAAGAAGCCGCCGGCCCAAGACTCCATCCAGGAGTAGAAGCCGGATAGCGCCGGGCCGAGAACCTGCCAGCCCCACAGACCATAAACAATGGAAGGAACCGCAGCGAGCATGTCCACCAGGAAGCCGAGAGGTTTGACCAAGCGGGCAGGCGCGTAGTTGGACAGGAAGATGGCAATGGCCAGGGCCACCGGCATAGCCAGCAGGAGGGCGAAGACGGAGATAAGGACGGTGGTACCGAACATGGTCGGGATACCGAACTTCATCGCAGAAGTATCGGTGGTCTCCCAACGGCCACCATAGGTAAAGAAACCCAAGATGCCGCCGTCGTTGACTCCCAGGGCGGGAACTGCACGCCACAGCAGGAAGGCGGCAATAGCCGCAATCATGACGGTAATAAGTGTTGCCGAAGCAGTGGACAGGAACTCAAAGACACGATCGCCTGGGCGCTTTACGCCGCTATTGGAGCTGGTGGTAGCTACTTCTTCGTGTCCGCTGGTGGAGACTCGCTCGGCAGCGGTGATATTCGCGTCCGCCTGCTCTGGAGCCGTGGTGAGATTATTGTCTGCCATGAGACTGTTAATCCTTTTCAGCGTTGAAAATGGAAAATATCGTTACATACCTGCGCCCCCAAAGCGCGAATCGTGTGCGGCAGTGGGGGCGGGAGATATTAAGCTTTTACAGCTTTAGCGCTTACTGCAAAGCGTCAACAGCAGCCTTCAGCTTGTCCAGGTGAGCACCCTCAACCGGGATGAAGCCTTGCTCAGCCAGCTGGTCGTCCTGGTGATCCAGG
This sequence comes from Corynebacterium nasorum, assembly GCF_030229765.1. Lineage (NCBI taxonomy): Bacteria > Bacillati > Actinomycetota > Actinomycetes > Mycobacteriales > Corynebacteriaceae > Corynebacterium > Corynebacterium nasorum. Next base: position 8,358 of record NZ_JASPGY010000002.1, read on the forward strand.
ACGGTGGTGAAGAAGGACTTGACCAGCTTGGAGGTCTCCTCATCGTAGCCCTTGGAGCAGACGATGTTGTAGGTAGTCAGGATGAGCGGGTATGCACCCTCGTTATCGGAGGAGAACAGTGCCTCAGAGTCAACAACCATGTTGTGCTCGGAGTCGGTCTTCTTGAACTCCAGGTTTTCCAAAGCCTTGTTGACGGACTCGGTGGAGAGCTCAACTGGGCCGTGGCCGAAGTCAATCTTGGCCTTCTTAACGCCTTCGCCTTCCTTCTGGTCTGCAAAGCCAGCCTCGACGTAGGTGATAGCACCGTCGATGCTTGCAACCTGGTCAGCAACGCCGGAGGAACCGTTAGCGCCCTCACCAACAGAATCCGGGAACTGCTTGCCCTCGGAGTCCCAGTCGCCCGTAGCGGCCTTCAGGAACTTCTGGAAGTTTGCGGAGGTACCGGACTCGTCGGAACGGAAGATGACGGTGATGTCCTTGTCCGGCAGGTCGGTGCCCTCGTTGTCAGCAGCGATAGCCTTGTCGTTCCACTTCTTGATTTCGCCCTTGAAGATCTTGCCCAGGGTCTTGGTGGAAAGGTTGATCTCGGTGTCACCCAGGTTGTAGGCGATTGCAACCGGGCCGATGGTGGTTGGCAGGTGCCATGCCTCGTTGCCGTCGCAACGCTTAGCGGCAGCCTCGACCTCGCCCTCGTCTTCCTTCAGGGCGGAGTCAGAACCAGCGAAGTCAGCCTGGCCGTTGGTGAAGGCCTCAACGCCGGCGCCGGAACCGGAAGCATTGTAGGACAGGGAAGCGTCTGGGTGATCCTCGGAGAACGCGGTTTGGAAGTAAGACATTGCGTTCTGCTGGGAGGATGCACCGTCGCCGACGAGCTCGCCGGAGACGTCCTCGCCGCCAGCGGAATCGGAGGAGGAGCCAGACTCCTCAGAGCAAGCTACGAGAGCGGTAGAGGTTGCGGCTACGATGCCGAAGATTGCGGCGGTGCGCTTGAAGTTGCGAATCACGGGAAAACCCTTTCCGGTGCAGATCAGAGATTGATTGTCCGAGGAAACCGCATCTCCTAGAGAGATATTTCCCGCATCCCGCTTCGCTTTCTGGGGCGAGATGCAGGTGCGCAGGTGCGGTTAACTCACAAGGTGTAAAGCTATCCGCAGGATCTGACCAAAAGGGTGCCAATAGGTGAACACTGAGTGAACAAACACGGCTCACCCCATGACTTTAATCACATACACCCCATACGACGTGTTCTTCATCAACTTTAAAGCCCAGGCGCTCATATGCTTTCAGCGCCGGATCATTGTCCGCTTCCACATAAAGAATTACCCGCTGAGCACCCTTTTCCACCATGCGACGCAGACCAATCTGCAGCAGCGGTCCACCCAATTTCTTGCCGCGATAGTCCGCAGCCAAGCCCACCACGTAGACCTCACCGAATCCCGGGGCTTCCTCCGCATGCCATTTGGTCCAGTGGAAGCCGGCTAGGACCGGATCTCCTGCCGTATCCCACAAGAAGAGCAGGTCAGCGGGATCAAACCAATCCGCCTCCATGCCGCGGTGCAGGCGATCTATATCCCAGCCACCTTGCTCAGGGTGCCAGGAAAAAGCCTCATTATTTGCCTTGAGCCACTGCTCCTCCACAAACTCCTGCCCCCATTTTGCTACCGACTCGGAGTAATTGAGCGCCGTCAAAGGCACGTCCTCGGGACGGGCGACAGCAGCGAGCTCTTCTCCCCCAATACCCATAACCACTAGCTTACGGGTGACCTGCAGACCTCGGGAGTGTGCCAGGGCCTGTGCGGCCGGCAGGTTCCCGTGGGCCCAGGCCTGGAGATTGGGGGTTTCCGCGGCGGCGTCGTAAAGCAAGGCCCCATAGCCCTGTCCGCGGAAATCTGGGGCGATAAATAGCTCGGCGGTGGAACCATCCAGCCCAGCCACGCCGCACGGCTTCTTATCTACCCACGCCACCAAGTGGCGATGCTGCAGGCGGGAATCAGTGAGGCCATTAAGGAACTGCTCTGAAAGGGGCGCCATTCCATCCACACGTTCGGCCTGCTCAGCAAGCTCTTCTAGGCGGCTCGCCAGCTCCGGGGAGTCCGGCAGGTTTTCTTCCGTGATACTAAAGGCATTGCTAGTCATAGACCCCAGAATACGTAGGGTAAGAATGAAGGGGTGAGTGTTCTAAGAATTGACCGGCGCATCGTACACATCCTCCTCGTGGTGTGCGTATTCATTGCGGCCTGGGTGGCGGATGCCTGCGTGGCTATGCACACGGAACACAAGGTGGCACAGGCCGTAAAAGCCAATTCACGGCTGGAAAATACGCCAGATGTCTTTATCGGTGGCACCCCCTACGTGTGGGCTGCGGCCTCGAAGGAAATTCCCTATTTGGAGGTCAAGGCGCTCGACGTGGAGGTGCCCAAGCTGGGAATGGTCAATGCTTCGACCGTACTGCGCGATATTACGGTGACCCCAGAACAAGTAATGAACGGCGATATTGAGGGCGCGCCTGTTTCTACCTACTCGCGCGGCATTTCCTTAGACGGGGTGGCGTTGGGCCGCCTGCTGGGAATTACCGATCTATCCATTGCCAACCCAGACGATATCTCCCCTTCCGGTGGCACCTCCGCGGAAGCTGAGCTGACAGGCACCCTGCCTGGCGATACTCACAAGTCCACCGCCAAAGTCACCCTCCGCTTAGTCGGGCCGGAGTTTCGCATGCAGGTCTATGACACCGATGACGAGCGCCTGCAAAAGGCCTTTTCCCTCAACTTTGATACTCGCCAGCTTCCGCTTCCGGCCCAGGCTACCGCGGTAAAAATGCAGGGCGGCACCATCTCCTTCGAAATACAGCGCCGCAATATCAAGGTGCAGCTGGCCCAACTCTCTCCTCTGGAGATTGAAGGCTCGGAGCAAAAGGCCGTGGAAGAGGCAGAAAAGAAAGCCGCCGACACCAAGCACCGGGTGGGACCTGCGCCGCAGGCTAGCGCAGGCGGATAAAGTCCCGGAGCACTTCCTTCATCGTGCGCTTATGGACTTCTCTCCTATCCTGCGGGGCGAATACCTCGATGGCTTCCTTTACGGAGGCTAAGGTAACGGCATCGAAGCGCCCCTCAGATTCCCCGTCGGCCTGGAAGCGCTGCGGTTCGCGGCAGACCAGTTCGACGCGCATGGCATCGTCGAAGGCCACGGTCTTTTCTTTGGTGAGCTTATTGAGCCATCCACGTTTATCGGCACCAAAGAGGTGCAGCAGGCCGACGACGCCGCCAAGTCCGCTAAACTCCTCCAGGCCAAAAAGAGCAAGGCCCTCATCAAAAGAATTGCGCGGATTGGTCACAACCGGCAGAGGGCCTAGGAAGGTCCACGGGTTGGTATTGGAGGTAAACATGAGCGGCACATCGTCTTTGCGCAGCTGCTCGCCGATGCTGGATTCGGCCTTAACCGCAATATGCGGTGGATTCTTCCGCGCGCGGCTCCACGCCCGAATGGCAACATTGAGATAGCGCAGTGGAGTGGCAGAAAATCCTTGCTCGCGCGCCCGGTCCACGCGCGCCAAAACATCCGCATCCAAGCCGAAGCCGGCATTGACGGCAAACCAGCGATCGTTCCACGTGCCCAGGTAAATGGTGCGACGGAGGTTGCGCTCCAGCATGCGCGCCAATACGTGAGTGGCTTCCACCGGAGTGTTGGGAAAACCTAGAGCGCGCACGAAAACATTGGCAGACCCGGTAGGAATTACGGCCAACGCGGGGATGGAGTGGGGGTCGGGGCGCTGCCCATCGGCCGGGCCGAGGAGCCCGTTGACTACCTCGTTGACGGTCCCATCTCCGCCTACAGCGATAATGACGTCATAGTCATCCCTGGTCATTCCCTTGACCATCTCTTCGGCGTGGCCGGGGTGGTGCGTAAATTGCACCTTCAGGCGCAGCCCCTCCACCGCTTGTAGGCAAGGAACGATTTGGCGGAAAAGGGCGTTGGTTTGTGAGGTCGAGTTGGGATTCGAGATCATCAATGCATGCACGAGGCCCAAGTCTAGTAGTTAAATAGGCGGGTTCACGACTAGGCTGGACGCCCATGAGCGAAAATAAAAATGAAACCACTCCCGAAAACATCGAAACCACCGCGGCTTCCCACCCGGAAAATGATCCGGGAAAGCTCAACGGCAACGATGCCGTGAACCAGGCCGCCGAGCAGTGGAAAGACGCCGCTAGCCGCAATATCCCCGCTCTCGAGCTGGGCGATACCCCGGTACCGGACGATACCGCTAACCTGCGCCAGGGCCCATCGCTGCACGACGGCCTGCTAGGACTGCTCCCCCTCGTGGGCGTCTGGCAAGGCGAGGGCCAGGCACACGATACGCAGGGCCAGGAATATACCTTTGGCCAGCAGCTGGTCATCGCCCACGATGGCGAGAATTACCTCACGTTTAGCTCCCGTACCTGGAAGATTGATACCGAGGGCAAGCCGGAAGGCCCCTCCGTGCGCGAGACCGGCTTCTGGCGCATTTCTGAAAAGGATGAAATCGAGGTCACTTACACCTCTTCCAACGGCATTGTGGAAATCTTCTACGGCGAGCCGTTCAATGACCGCGCATGGCAGCTGGAGTCCGCCTCCACCATGGTCACCGAAACCGGACCGAAAAACCTGGGGCCGGGCAAGCGCATGTACGGCCTGATGCCCAATAACAACCTGGGCTGGGTAGACGAGCGCATGGTTGATGGGGAAATGCGCCCCTACATGTCCGCGGAGCTCACCCGTATCGCTGGCTAGTCCCCCAGCGCTTTATCAATAAGGTCTCGAATGACGTCCACGTTATCCGGGGCCTTTAATTTTTTGCCATTAAGCCGGGTGACCCGGGCGGCAACGCGCACCGAGGACACCAGCCACACTGAGTCCGCCTTTTCCAGATACTCCACGGTGAGCGGCTTGGCTTTGCAGCGATAGCCCTCCTTAGTGGCGTGGGCGAAAAAGGCCGCCTGCGTGGTTCCGGGAAGGATGCCGCGGCCGGCGGCGGTGCGCAGTTTCTCTCCCTTGACGGCCACCACGGTCGAGGTTGCGCCCTCGAGGATTTCTCCGGTGTCTGGGTCGGTGAGGATGAGATCCTCAAATCCCTTCTCGCGCGCCATACGCAACATCGCCATCGTGGCCGCATAGTTGAGCGTCTTGGCGGGTAATTCCTCCGCTACGTGCCACAGGCGCGGGCTGGTCATGACGGCTACGCCGTGCGCGCGCTGTTCTAGGACCCTTTCCTCGATGGGTTGAACCACGACCCAGGCGCTCGGCCTTCCCGTAGAGGCGCGCCCGCGGGTATAAGTCCAGGTGCATTTGGCATCCCCTGTCTCATCCCCGCAGAAGTCCGCAATCGCGAGACGCGTGGCTTCTTCCCACTTCTCCATAGGCGGTTCTGGCAGATTCATGGTGCGCGCTGAATCGCAGAAGCGTTGCGCGTGCCGCTGCAGGTTGGCGGCTTTTCCTCCGCGTACGAGCAGGGATTCAAAAATGCCATCGCCGCGGGTGACCGCGGCATCATCCGCATAGACGAGAGGCAGCGTGGGCATGTGCCTGCGTACCGACCCTCCAAAGGGCTCCACAACGTAGATGACCGGCTCTTTTCGCGGCGAGAACTTCATACCTTTGATTATGCCCTACCATCGGTAGTTGTGAGTTATTCTTCGCCTCTTCTGCAACGCACCGGTGCCGCGGAGCACCAGGACGCAACCGTACTCGATGCCCAAGGCGTGGCCTGGCACTATGGCAATCCGCTGGGTGAGCAACGAGCTGCCGATGGCGGCACCATAGTCATCGACCGTTCCCAACGCCGCGTCATCCGTGTCAGCGGCAAGGACGCCGCCGAGTTTCTTAATAATTTGCTTTCGCAAAAGCTGGATACCGCCCCCGTGGGCTTTAGCGCCGGCGCCCTTGACCTAGACATCCAAGGACATATCCTCCACCACATGGATATCGTCCGCACCGAAGACGCCTTTCTTATCGACGTCCCCGCGGCCCAATTCGACTCCCTTTTCAAGTTCCTCACCATGATGATCTTTTGGTCCGAGGTCACCGTAGAGGAGGCTGATATCGCCATCCTCACCCTCCTGGGTGAAACCGATATTCCCCTACCACCCATGGTGGAGTTTTCCCGCCAGGTTCAGTGGACCGGAATCAATCGCGTTGACCTGGGAGTTCCGCGCGAATCCTTGGTTGAGGCAACGAAGCTCTTGGAGGAATCCGGCGCGCGACTGGCCGGGCTTATGGCGTTTACCGCCGAGCGTGTGCGGGCCCGTGAGCCGGAGCTGGCAGCGGATCTAGATAATAAATCCATCCCCCACGAGGTACCGCAGTGGATTAGCCGTAGCGCAGATAATCCGGCCCACGTCCACCTCAATAAGGGCTGTTACCGCGGTCAGGAAACGGTAGCGCGCGTGGAAAACCTCGGCCGCTCCCCTCGCCTATTGGTGCAGCTGCACCTCGACGGCTCAGCCCCGCAACGGCCGAATGTGGGCGATGACATTACTTTCAATGGACGTAAGGTAGGCCGCATTGGCACGATTGTGGATGACTGCGATTTTGGCCCCATTGCCCTAGGCCTCGTGAAGCGCTCTGCGCTGGACGCCGGCACCCTAGAGGTGGGCGATACGGCGGCTTCCATCGATCCTTCTTCCATCCCCGAAGATGAGGGCCCCAAGGCCGGACGTGAGGCGGTAAACCGGCTGCGCGGACGTTAGATCTCCCACTAGCTAGGGGGCGGTGCGGAATTTTTTCGTCACACAGGCTATTGTGTCTTACAGGAAGATACTCAATAGACAAGTCGATGGGGCGCCCAAGAATCCCTGGCGCGCCCTACTAACCCAAGGGGGTCATGCACATGGGACGCGGACGCGCAAAGGCAAAGCAGACCAAAGTTGCACGCCAGCTCAAGTACAACTCACCCGAGATGGATATCGAGTCCCTACAACGGGAACTCGCCGCACAGCAAGAGGGTGACTCCCGCGATTATGAAGAGGATGACCCATACGCCGACTACGTCGATGAATGGGATGACGACCGCGACGAACGCTAATCTTCCGCTCGCCGCCGGATAGTTCAAGGGCCCTAGGATTTCCTAGGGCCCTTCCTCATGCCCTCCCCTGGCGGGGCAAGACACTTTTAGAAATTTGGGTGCTCGCCGTGCATGAGCACGCGCGGCTCCTCGCCAGAGGCGGAGCGAACGGTGCCCAACTCCCACGCATCGATGTGGCGCGCGGTAAGCATTGCTAGGGCGCGGTCGCGGTCTTCAGGGTTGACCACGGCAATCATGCCCACGCCCATATTGAAGGTCTTCTCCATCTCAGCCAGCTCCACCTTGCCCACTGAGGAGATGAGCTTGAAGATCTGACCCGGGGTCCACGAAGCGCGGTTGATATCGGCTGCGAGACCCTCTGGAATGACGCGCTCGAGGTTGCCAGCCAGTCCACCACCGGTGACATGGCAGAAGGTGGATACTGAGCACTCACTGGCCAAAGCCAAGCAGTCCTTGGCGTAGATGCGGGTAGGCTCCAACAACTCCTCGCCGAGGGGGCGACCAAGCTCTTCCACGTGGCCGTCGAGAGGCATGCCAGCCTGCTCCAGCAGGACGTGGCGGGCCAAAGAGTAGCCATTGGAGTGTAGGCCGGAAGACCCCATGGCGATGAGCACGTCACCATCACGGACCTTATCGGGGCCGAGCACGCCATCAGCCTCAACGACGCCCACCGCGGTGGCGGAGACATCGTATTCATTTTCTTCCATCATGCCGGGGTGTTCGGCGGTCTCGCCGCCCAATAGCGCGGCACCGGCCTGCACACACCCCTCGGCGATGCCCTTGACTACCTCGGCCACCTTTTCCGGCACGACCTTGCCCACGGCAATGTAGTCCTGCAGGAAGAGTGGCTCCGCGCCGCAGACGACGAGATCATCGACGCACATGGCGACCAAATCGATGCCGATGGTGTCGTGCTTGTCCATGGCCTGGGCCACGGCCAGCTTGGTGCCAACGCCATCGGAACCCGCGGCCAAGATGGGCTCCTTATAATCGCCGAGCTTAAACAGGCCGGCAAAGCCGCCGAGGCCGCCAAGGACCTCCGGGCGGGTGGCCCGCTTGGCGTGCGGGGCGAAAAGCTCAACGGCGCGGTCGCCCTCTTCGATGCTGACGCCGGCTGCGGCGTAGGTGTTGTCACTCATGGTTTCAAAAGTCCTTTGTTATTCGGTGCCGAGCAGGGTGCGCACGGCGTCTGCATTGGGGTTTCCGGCGGGCAGGCCGAGCGGGTACTCGCCCGAGAAGCAGGCAGTACAGAGCTCGGAACGGGGCTGCTCTGTAGCAGCCACCATTTCCTCGATGGAGACAAAGCCCAGGGAATCAGCGCCGATGGTGTCACAGATAGTGGCGCAGACGGTTTCCGGATCGTCGGAGGGGCTGGCATTGGCAATCAGCTCGCCCGGGGAGGCGAAGTCGATGCCATAGAAGCACGGCCACTTCACCGGCGGGGAGGCGATGCGCACGTGCACCTCAGCGGCGCCGGCCTCGCGCAGCATGCGGATGAGAGCGCGCTGGGTATTGCCGCGAACGATGGAATCATCCACCACGACCAGCTTCTTGCCGTTAATGACCTCGCGCAGCGGGTTGAGCTTCAAGCGGATGCCCAGCTGGCGCAGGGTCTGAGTCGGCTGGATGAAGGTGCGGCCCACGTAAGCGTTTTTGACCAAACCATGGGCGAAGGTAATGCCAGATTCGCGGGCGTAGCCCACGGCGGCTGGATTACCGGATTCGGGAACCGGGATGACGAGGTCCGCGCCCTCGGCCGGGTACTCGCGGGCTAGGCGGCGCCCGATGTCCACGCGGGAGGCATTCACGGAGCGACCCTTGATATCGCTATCTGGACGGGCCAGATAGACGTATTCGAAGACGCAACCGTGACGCTTGGCCGGCGCGAAGTTTACGGAGCGGATGCCGGCCTCATCGATGGCGACGAGTTCGCCGGGCTCAATTTCGCGGATGAACTGGGCGCCACAGATATCGAGCGCGCAGGTCTCGGAAGCTACTACCCAGCCCTTGGCCAGGCGGCCAAGGACAAGCGGGCGCACGCCGTGTGGGTCGCGGGCGGCGTACATGGTGTGCCCATCAGTAAAGGTCAAGCAGAACGCGCCCTTAACGCGCGGGAGCAGATCGCGGGCGGAGTCGAAGACGGAGGTGTCTTCATCCACGCCGTCGGCAAGCAGCATGGACAAGCACATGGAGTCAGAAACGGATTCCTCGTGCGGCTTGATGAGGCCGCGTTGCACGGCCTCCTCGCGCAGCTCCAGGTAGTTGACCAGATTGCCGTTGTGCCCAAGGGCAATGTCTACCCCGGTGGAGGAGGTAGAAAACATGGGCTGCACGTTGGACCATTCCTTGCCGCCGGCGGTGGAATAGCGCGTGTGCCCCACCGCTACGTTTCCTTGCAGGGCAGACAGGGTGGATTCATCAAAGATATTGGCCACCAGGCCCATGTCTTTGAATACGACGATGCGGTCATCATCGCCCACCGCGATGCCGGCGGCCTCCTGGCCGCGGTGTTGCAGGGCGAAGAGCCCAAAGTAGGTTAGCTTGGAGACTTCCTCCCCGGGAGCCCAAACGCCGTAGACGCCGCACTCTTCGCGGGGCTCCTGCTCATTGTGATCGTCAAGATTGGTGATACTAGGAGTATGTACTTCTACCACGGCGTTGAGTTTAGCCTGTCGCGCCGCCGGAAACTAACGGAATGAGCGGCAACCACTGCGCGATTTCGCCCGCGCGGGAGCCAGAAGCATCCACGCGACCAGTACTTACGGCCTCCTCCCAGTCCGCCAATCCGGTGGCAAGGCGCAGCCAGGTTTCCGGATCAGTCTCCACCACATTGGGTGGGGTGCCGCGGGTATGGCGGGGTCCCTCAATGCATTGCACCGCAACAAATGGGGGTACGCGCAGCTCCACGGAGTGACCCGGCGCGTCGGCTTCGAGGGTGCGAGCGGTGCGCCGGACGGCGTCGGCAAGCAGGGTCCTACCTGGCTTATCATGCTCCGCCGGGGCGGCAATCCAGTCTTTGATGGCCATGACGGCCGCGCGGGTGGCAGCGGGATCGACGGGCTTTTTCATAGCTACATCATAACTACTGTTATCTTGTTGTTTATGTCACCTACGCCTTCCGTTGCGGAAAATCAGAAATCGCCGGCGCTGACGCTGCGCTTTATGGCATCGCCAACCGACGTCACCATGGCCGGCGCCCCCGGCATCAGCGGCGGACGCGTCCTGGAATGGATTGATAAGGCCGCCTATGCCTGCGCCGTGCAGTGGTCCGGCCAATACTGCGTGACCGCATACGTGGGCCATATCCATTTCACTCGGCCGATCCCCTCCGGGCACATCGTGGAGGTACGCTCGCGCATCGCCATGACCGGCCGGTCTTCCATGCACATCGTCAATGAGGTGCTTTCGGCTGACCCGCGCGAAGGCATCTTCACTCGCGCCTGCGATTGCCTGGTCATCTTCGTAGCCAAGGACCCTGCCACTGGCAAGTCCACCCCGGTGCCGCCCTTCGTGCCGGAAACCGATGAACAGTGCCGCGTAGAAGAAGCAGCCAAGTCCCGCATTGAGCTGCGCAAGGCCATCGAGGCGGAGATGGAAGAGCAAACCTATGACGGGCCTTCCGATGCCCCGCGCATGGTCAACCGCTTCCTAGCCAAGCCCACCGACGTCAACTGGGGCGGCAAGGTCCACGGCGGCACCGCCATGCAATGGATCGATGAGGCCGGTGCGGCCTGCACCATGGAGTGGTCCGCCGAGCGCACCGTAGCTGTCTATGCCGGTGGCATCCGCTTCTACCGCCCGATTTCCATCGGCGACCTCATCGAGGTCGACGCCCGCATGATGCGTACCGATACCCGCTCGATGCAGATGTCCATCCACGTCCGCTCCGGCAACCCCCGCGGCGGCCGTGAGCACTTGCAAACCGCCATCCATGCCACCGTGGCCTATATCGCCCTCGATCATGATGGTCAGCCACAGGTGGCCCGCCCCTTCCATCCGCGTACCGAGGAAGATAAGCGCTTGGCCGAGCACGCCACCGTGCTGCGCGAGCTACGCGCCAAGTACTCGCCAAAACCTTTGGTGGTGGCGCCGACAAATCAGCACATCGATTAACTGCTCTCCCCTCGTTTCGGTGTTAGCAAGTCCATAGTGGCAGCGGCAACCCCGTCTTTATGCTTTAGATGGATTTATACGCGGACGACGGTTTCCTGCCGTCTGCTCTTATATCCACACAGAAACGAGGGAATATGCACACCCCAACTTTGCGCCGGTCGGTACGCACCGGCCTTGCCCTGATAGCTTCGGCCTGCCTCTTGGCGTCCTGCCAGAATCCGGATAACCGCCCAGCGGACGAAACTTCGGCCACCACACCCGAGTCTTCCGCCTCGCACAGCCCCACCAGTTCTGAGCCCGCGACCACAGAAGCAACCGAAACCTCCGCCACGGAAAGCGAGGGCCCACGCGCCACCGCCGAGGGACACGTGGTGGTCCTTTCTACCGGCGGCACTATCGCCAGCACACACGATAAGACTGGCGCGGTGGTGCCTACCGTTACTGGCTCCAAGTTGGTGGAACCGCTTTCTGGCACCTTTGATAACAACAAACTCACGTTAGAGGTCAAAGACATTGCTAAGCTGGATTCTTCCGCGATGACCTTGGACGATACCGATAGCATTATCACGGCCGTACACAAGGAGCTGCAGCGCAAGGACGTCGATGGTGTTGTGGTAACCCATGGCACCGATTCCATGGAAGAGACCGCCATCGCTGTCGATACCTTCCAAGACAGTGAGAAGCCGGTGGCCTTAACCGGTGCAATGCGCCCCTTTGATGATCCGAATCCAGATGGCCCGGATAACTTGGCGCTCGCGGTGAAGACCGTCACCGATCCCGCCAATAGGGGCCGCGGCACGTTTATCGCCTTTGCGGATCAGGTCATTCCTGCCCGCGGCGCTTTCAAGTCCGATACGTCCAAAGCCGATGGCTTTGCCAATAACAATGGCGAGAAGCAGCCTCAGCGCCCGAAGGCTCTGAAGTTTAAGCCACTGGGCAATACCCGCGTCGATATTATCGCCGCCTACCCCGGTGCGCCGGCTGATCTCATCCAGCGTTCCTTGGACAGCGGCGCCGAAGGCATCGTCATTGAGGGCATGGGCGCCGGCAATATCGGCGACGAGCTAGCACAGGCCGCTCAGGCCGCGGCCAAGAAGGTTCCGGTGGTGCTCACCACCCGCGTGGACCACGGCCCAGTGGAGGGAATCTACGGCGGAGCCGGTGGCGGTGCCACGCTTGCCGACGCCGGCGTTATCTCCTCTGGCACCCTGCGCGCGCCCCAAGCACGTATGCTGCTAGCCGCTGCGATTACGACCGGCACCGATGCTGAGGATCTCTTCGCTCACGCTGAATAAACACTCGCCTTGGAGCACCGGCTGGTGGAGTCACCACATTAATGAACGAGTTTTCATCAGCCACGCTTAGTTTCGACCTCGTCCCCGTCCGCATAGTCCGCCAAGAAGCGAAGAAACCGGTGAGCCGGCTCTGGGAGTCGGTTCTGCGAGCTCCACACCACACGTAGAGGCCGGTCAAACTTGATCTCAGCTACCGGAACCTCTATATACTCACCGGTGGCCAACTGCGACTCCACTGCTCGCCTGGCTATAACCCCTGGAGCGCCTAAGGCACCTATAGCAGCGCGTTGCGCCCCCAGAGATCCAAATTCTCCTGCAGGAGGAGCGAGTGACCCCAGAATGTCCTCTACTACCTCCCGCGTGCCGCTTCCCTGCTCACGCAGAACCAAAGGAGTAGTCTGCAGCTCCTCCTTAGTTACTGCAGCCATCCCCTTCAATGGTGCTGAAACTGTAGAAGTCCCAGCTTCATTTCGGTTATCCACCCGAGCCCAGTGATGGCCTGCGGGGACGACAACAACGAGTTCATCGTGTCCGGCTACACGCTGTTGCAATTCATGGGATACCCAGTTGCCTTCCACAATGGCCAATTCCGCCAATCCCTGTACTACGTAGCGCTGGGCCTCCCGGCTATTGAGCTGGCGCATACGCAGAAAAGTTTTCGGGTGAGCACGTTGAAACGCCGCAGCCCAGCGCGGGTAATCTACCTCGGCGACTGTATGCGAGACCACCAATTTAATTTCCTCGGTGACGCCTTCACCGATGGCTCTCTCAAGACCACGCGCGCAGTCGTTCAAGGCACCCTCTAGCACCTCGAGTACCCGGACAACCTGGGAGCCGACTTCCGTAGTAAAACTACCCGCAGCTCCACGCCAAAAAATGCGTTGATTTAGATGCCTTTCAAAATTGGCAATGCGATTACTCACCGACTGTTGGGAGACATTCAGGTGTATGGCGGCCTGATTCATACCCCCATACCGTGCCACAGCAAGTACGGCGTCGACTGTCTGGGCATCGGGGACAAATCCGCGCCGAACTGGTAAAAAGTCATCACTACTACCGATTCGCGAGGGGTACATATTTTCATTGTAACCCCGTCCAGAATGAACGCCCTCCCGCAATTCTGCCGTAAAGCTTAGCCTCAAGCGCATGTTAAAAATTCAGAACGAGATAGACCTTCCCCCGCTCGGCCCAGGCTGGGCCGGGGCCGTTATGGGCCTCGGAATCTCTTCTACTCTTATCGACGTACACGTAACTCCCCTATTAGGCTCGGCCCCCTCGAAAGCCATGCTTGGGGTTGTAACAATTCTTGCTATATCACTCGTATTTGGGTTTCTAAAGCACCATAATCCGGGATTTTACGCCGCCGACATGCCTGCTTGGGGCATGGTATCTATGGGCATACTTTCTTTGGGTAGCGCCTACTCCCTCATTTATGATGCCTGGTCGGTTCATACCTTGTGCTGGGCAATAGGAACGGTTCTCGGCGCGGTGACGTGCATCCGTTTTCTCGTGTTTCTCATCTGCGATCGCCCGTCAGCCCCCGCTTTCACCTGGGGACTACCGCTGGTTGCCCCCATGGTTGCGGCTACCTCCTCAGCTCAGTTGGCACCGCATGCCGGCGAGTGGGGATCGATAGTCCACAGCATTGGCGTAATCAGTTTTGCATTGGCTTGGCTTACAGGATTGCCTACATTCGCCTTCGTTTACCTGCGTACCATTCCGAAAATTCCTACCAGCTTCGCTGCCACTGCTTGGATCCCGCTCGGGCTGGTAGGCCAATCTACCGCGGGAGCACAATTGCTTGCAGGTGAACAATGGCACTTCCGCGCAATGGTCTACGGTGTAGCGATGCTCGGGCTTGGCATCCCGCTGGCCATTTACGCCATGAGCAAGCACTGGGGAGCGGCCCTAGGAAGCACCCCCATGTCTTATAACCCCACGTGGTGGGCTAGTACATTTCCCGTAGGTACCTGCTGTCTTGGTAGTCATACTTTGTCCACCCAACCTGCGGCACTGACGTTGGGCATGGGATGGATGGATACCATCAGCGCCGCCCTTCTAGTGCTGCTTCTTGTCCACGTCATGTGGGCTACTATCGGCGCAGCCGTGATCGGCTGGGCAAAAGCACGCTGAGTTTTCGAGTCTCATGACTTCTAGGTGAATACCCACCGTAGCGGCGTCAGTATGTGTACCCCCCTTCCATCTAAAAAGGAGTTTACAGGCAGTCCGGCAATTCCTGGGTGGAGGAGATAGACGTGCTAATAGTCGACCTACCCCTAGACGACGACCATCCACACCGCAACCAGGTGCACCACCGCCGCCGCAATCGTCGCGGTGTGGAAGTGCTCGTGGTAGCCGTAGTAGCGTGCGTTGCGCCCTGGCCACTTAAAGCCATAGACCAGCGCACCGAGCGAATAAACCACGCCGCCGGCAACGAGCAGCCAGACGACGGCCGCGCCGGCTTGCGTCCACAGCGTGGGCAAGAGCGGCAGCACCAACCAGCCCAGCGCTAGGTAAACCACCACGTCCAACCAGCGCGGGTGGCCAATCCACACCAGGTTCAAAATCGCGCCGAGAATCGCTCCTGCCCAGGCAACGCCTAGCATCCATGCCGCCTGTACCGGCGATAACACGATGAGGCACAGCGGCGTATACGTCGCCGCAATAAACACCGAGATGGTCGCGTGATCCGCCCGCCGCCACCACTGCACGGCACGCGCGCTCGCCCACGGATAGCGGTGGTAGAGCGCCGAAACGCCAAAAAGCCCGACCAGCCCCACGCCGTAAACAGTTACGCCAAGCCCCTGCCACCACTGCAGCGTCATCCACGCATAGGTAATGAGCACGGTGGAGGCAATCACCGACAGCAATGCTGCAATCGCATGTCCCCAGCCACGGCTTAGCGGCCTGGGACCGCGGTCGGCCATCCAGTACGTGCGCTGGACAAGGCCCGGCCCCGGCGCGCTATCCGCATGAATCTGTGCCACGAGGTACTTCCCTTCTGCTAGCCGCAACGAACCCGAACAAGAAACCTACGATACCGTAAGTCTACGGACGCAGCCGGAGGGATTCAAGGAAAATCGCCTCGAAATGCTGCTAACTTTCCACAGCAGAACCTTCCTCTACCAGCCCATCAACAATGCGTACCGTCTCCATCGCTACGCGCGTGACCTTGCCAATTAGGTCCACGATGCAGCGCGGATTGCCCACCTCATCGGCCCAATCCTTCGGGTCATTAACAATACCGGAGGCCTTGTCTTTCTTAACCTGGTAACGGTCAATCAGCCAGGCGAGAGCTGAGCGCGAGCCAAGCATATACTCATCCGCCTCCGCAGGAATACCACCGATGGTCACCTGCCTGTTGTAGATCAGCTTGGTCACGTCATTGACGTTTTTGCCTGTCTCCGGGTCCTTGCGCTTGGCCCATATCATCTTCTTAACGCGCCACGTCTCACGGTCAGACTCATCACCCTTGACCTGAATATCCAGCGGCCACGGCTCCACGGACTCGTAGTCCACGTGCAGGTCCATTAATTCTTTACCAGCCGCAGCAAACTTGTCGAACTCCGCACGCGAGGATGGCGTTTCAATATGCGGCAGCATCTTCTTCAAATCCGCCGCATTCTTCGTGCGATAGCCCGAGTCATGCAACTTTACGTACACAAAGTGGAAGATGTCATCACCGCTTTTCGAATACTACGGCTTTGGACTCCCCCTGTAACCCAAGCATCTCGGCCTGTAGCGAGGCCCAGACTATAATCCTTGAAAATAGAAATCTTGTTTGGCTTTTGCCCCCAGTACCGGCCACTTTTCAAATTCTTCAGAGTGCTGGTGCAACCAGTCACCCTCTTCATTTGGTTCAATGGACTGCCAGTCAATGGTTTCAATCGCGGAGGAGTCGACGATCCCAAGCTTTTCTTCGACTGTCAGATAGTCACTAATGTCTCGGTAGTGAAGCTGGAAACCAGTCTTTGATACCGACGGTGATAGCCACGGAGTTGCGGGAACCAGAGCCGAAGACTTTGCCGCCTTCTTTGCGGGACTGTTCGCCAGCGGTACGTTGGTTGCCGCGAAGGTTAAAAATATAAAGGTCCGTGAAATCCTCGGCCATCGATAAGCGCACACCATCACCCGTATTGCCGTCGATCCACCCGCCATTGGACACGAAGGCTACTACCTCCTGGTCGCCGATGCGGTCGGTGCCCAGCGGAAAGCTCGCAAATAGGAATCGTAGAGGGTTCGCTGAGGCGTCGCCGTGGATTTCACAGCGTAAGTCTCTGCAATGCGCTTATCCAACCCCGGGTATTTCTGGTTGGCGTTTATATCATTGGCGGACTTTTGGCCGGCGGAATATGGCGGGTTGCCAATAACTACGTTGATGGGTGCCTTCTTCTGGCGCTCAATGGTGGCGTTGTTTTCGCGGAAGACGTTGAGGTCCGGAATGTCGCCGTCTTCGTGAATTTGGAAGGTATCCGCTAGAGCGATGTTGTTAAAGGTTACGTAGTCCGGAATTGGTTCCCCGTTGCGCTGCGGACATACTTCAAGGTCGAAATCCGAAAGGACGACACACACTAGGCCCAGCCGAGCACTAAAGGCTGCAATGGCGCTAGACCTAGAGCTGTAGCGAGCCTGCTTGCGGTTCCATTGAACTATGGAAACCATATGGGAGGCTGTGCCTTTCGGAAGCCGCCACTAAGCGGTGATTCGAGGAGAGCTTCCCAGTTTGTCGCCCCCCCTCAGTAATATCTTGCCGTTACTAAAAGGGAAGTTGGATGCCGAACTTGTGTAGAAGACTTTCTATCTGCTGCCGGTTGAAATACACCGTTCCCACTGCAATAGTCAGTACACTGGCGAGGGCACCAACTACCGCCCACATCTTCGACTGTGAAGAGGCAACGCTACTTCCTGTTTGTGGCTTGTACCCGCTGTCCGCGGTGGAATCAATATGAGCTTGAGAGTGGTCAGAGACAGAACCAAGCGGCAGACAAGCGGACAGCTCATCGATGGTATAAAACGTCGAGCCCTCACTTATTGGCTCACACCCCTCCTTGAAGGGAATTTCCTTCTCGTTGTACAGCATGCGCACGAGGGTCTCGCCATTGTCATTCTGGAAGGCATCCCACTGGATATTTGCTCCCATTGGGGAGACCTCGTCACCACGCCAATCCGAGTTCTGCCAGGTGTAGAGCTCTCCTGCGGGAACTCCATTCTCTGAGCCAGGCGTTTTCAGCAATGCGGCGAGCGGAATGATGGTTTCCGCGTGACCAAACCTATATTCCGCAGCTATATCACCACCGGCCGCGCGATCCTGTACGCCCTCAATCATTTCCTCAAGCAGTGGCTCATAATTGTCGTAAGAAACAGTGCGACCCTCGATAGCCGGCCCCTTCTCATAGAAGTCTTCTACATCCAATAGGTATGCAAAGGTAGGCCCGCTCGCATCGTCCATGTACTGATCAAATATCCACCCCTCAGCAGGGGTTTTCTCCTCATGAGCAAGTGCTGGAGCAATGATGTACAGATTGTAGAACTGCAGCGCGGCGTCCACTATTCCTTCTACTGTCTTGCCATCCTTTTCACGGGCGCTAAAAGAAATGGACCCATCTTTTAGCTCATCGATAAAATCCGAGGTGAAAATCTTGGACAGCAACTCCTGCGATGCTTCTTGGGAGGCCGGCTTGGAATAAGCTTCCTGGATCTTTTCCTGTAGCTGCGGTGAGTCTTTCCACGCCGAATATTTTTCGTACGACGGTGACTTCTTATCTTTATGCGCATACATCAGGTCGGTGCGTGGCTCGATGGCGACATGCCCATCGTTGGTTCCGTCCACGAGGTTGTCAGCAAGAGTCGGAGCTTCCTTCAGCCACGCCGCACCGAAATTCCAACCAGAGTCATTAGCGCGGTCTTCACCCGAAGAGATGAATTTCACCTTGGAGTCGTCCCTGTCGATGCTGTGCATAAGCTCGGCATTGCGTTGCGCATTGCGCTGACCAATCCCCCGCAGTTCTTCCCGCCCAACTGCGGTGAGGTTTCCGTATCCGGCGTCTTGTCCGGCGCCACCGGCCAATTCCTCATTCACGGAAATCATCGCTTCTACCTGCGGAATGAGCTTTTCTCCTAAATCCGTGAGCTCACCACGCTCCTGAGCATACTCCAGCATTTGCTGTGCGAGGTCGTCATACTTAAAGCTAGACAGTCCACGCGAGCCATGCCGGTTCACCGTGGAGGTATAGATCTGTCGGAATCCTGCGGGAGCTTCGGAGTACTCCCGCCCCTGCGGTTCATAGTGCTGCTTGGTGGAGTAAGAGTAATAGGAACCATGCTCGGCGGCGGTGGCTGGCACTGTTACACCAGCACACGCAACGGCGGCAATAAGAGCGAGAGTACGAATGCGCATTGGACGTTGGCTTCCATGAGTAGTGGATATTTTGAAGAGGGACACACCCACGGTAGGCCGCTGACGTTACGGGAAGGTTGCCTGAAAGGAAAATGATTGAAAAAGAACTCGTACCGACGCTGTTCTTAGCCTTTGTCACTGCTCCTAACGAGCATAAAAGCCCGGCCGAAGCCGGGCTTTCCGCTTTGTCGCTTGGTTGCGTGTGTCCAACGCTGGGAGCGGTTTACTCCACTACGGAGTTAGCACCCACGGCATGGTCGAAGAGGTCAGGCAGGGTGGCAGACCAGGCGGAGACCAGCTGGGAGATGGCGACGGACTCGCCGCCGAGGGTGAGTGCGCCGGTTTCGGTAGTCTCACCCACGATGGCGGCTGGGATGCCGAGCTCGCCGGCGCGGGCAAGCACCTGGTCGGTGCGGTCGGCGGTGGTGGCCACCAGCACGCGGGAGGCGGACTCGGAGAAGGCGGCGACGAATTCGTCCTCGTGGACTGCGGTGAGGTCCAGGTTGAGGCCGAGGCCGGCGCCGTCGGCAGTCGCACCGGCGCGCTTGGCCATCTCAAAAGCAGCCACTGCTAGGCCGCCCTCGGACAGGTCGTGTGCGGCGGTGAGCAGCTCATTGCCGTGGAAGAACTCGGCCAGGCGCTTCTCGTTGGCCATATCCACCTGCGGCGGCAGGCCATTGAGGGAGGAAGCATCGGAAGTATCGGCACTTACCTGTTGCCAGATGGAGCCGCCGAACTCGTCCTTGGTCTCACCGAGGACAATAAGTACTTCCTTCTCAACCACGGTCCCCAGCTCGTTGCCGATGGCCTTGTGCACGTCATCGATAACACCTAGCACGCCGACCACCGGGGTGGGCAGGATTGGCTCCTCGCCGGTCTGGTTGTAGAAGGAGACGTTGCCGCCGGAAACAGGGATGGAAAGCTCCACGGCGGCGTCGGCAAGCCCATGCACCGACTCGCGGAACTGCCACATCACGTCGGGGTTTTCCGGTGAGCCGTAATTCAGGCAGTTGGTAATCGCGACGGGCTTAGCACCGGTGACGGCGACGTTGCGATAAGCCTCCGCCAGCGCGAGGCGGGCGCCCATGTTCGGATCCAGCTTGGTATAGCGGCCGGAAGCATCGGCAGAAACGGCCACGCCGCGGCCGGTCTCCTCATCGATGCGCAGCACACCGGCATCCGCATGGTGGGACTGGACGGTATTGCCGCGCACGTAGCGGTCATACTGGTTCATGATGAAGTCGCGCGAGCACAGCGACGGGGAGGAGACGAGCTTCTGCAAAGACTCAACCAAGCCACGCTTGTCGGTGCCCTGGTACTTCTGCAGCTCGTCCTGCCACTCCGGGCGGGCATAGGGGCGCTCGTAGACCGGGGCTTCGTCCGCGATGGTGCCGGCTGGGGCATCCACGACGACCTCACCCTGGTGGCGGATAACCAGGTGATTACCCTCGGTGACCTCGCCGATCTCGGCGCAGGTTACATCCCAGTGCGCGCAGATTTCGCGGAACTTCTCCACGTTCTCCGGAGACACAACGGCGCACATGCGCTCCTGGGACTCGGAGGCGAGGATCTCGGCCGCGGTCATATCCTTCGCACGCAGCGGAACATTATCGAGGTTGACCTCCATGCCGCCATCGCCGGCCGCTGCCAGCTCCGAGGTAGCACAGGCCAAGCCCGCACCGCCGAGATCCTGGATACCTACGACCACGCCGGCGTGGTAGAGATCCAGGCAGCACTCGATAAGCACCTTCTCTGCGAAGGGGTCGCCTACCTGTACGGCCGGCAGCTTGCGCTCGGCGCCGTCCTCGAAGGTATCGGAGGCTAGCACGGAAACACCGCCAATGCCGTCCAAACCGGTGCGGGAGCCGAAGAGCATGACCTTATTGCCCTTGCCGGACGCAAAGGCCAGCTTCAGGTCCTCCACCTTGAGGGTGCCCACACACAGGGCGTTGACCAGTGGGTTACCCGCGTAGGTCTCATCAAAGACGGTCTCGCCACCAATATTGGGCAGGCCCAGGGAGTTGCCGTAGCCGCCAATACCGGAGACCACGCCGGGAAGGACGCGCTTGGTATCGGGGGCGTCGGCAGGCCCAAAGCGCAGCTGGTCCATCACGGCAATCGGGCGGGCACCCATGGCCATGATGTCGCGCACGATGCCGCCCACACCGGTGGCCGCGCCCTGGTAGGGCTCCACGTAGGACGGGTGATTGTGGGACTCCACGCGGAAGGTCACCGCGTTGCCGTCTCCGATGTCCACCACGCCTGCGTTCTCACCGATGCCAGCGAGGATCTTCTCCCCCATCTCCTCGGTCATGGTCTCGCCAAAATAACGCAGGTGCGTCTTGGAGGACTTATAGGAGCAGTGCTCGGACCACATAACGGAGTACATGGTCAGCTCCGCGTCGGTAGGGCGGCGGCCCAGAATATCGTGGATGCGCTGGTACTCGTCATCCTTCAGGCCGAGCTCCGCGTAGGGCTGCTGCTCATCCGGGGTGGACTGTGCCTTTTCTACGGTGTCATTATGAACGGTCATTAAAGTGGCCTCCTTAAACCGCCGGCGCTTGGGCGACGGCCTTGATGGCGGATACGAAAAGTCCCAGTCCGTCGGTGGATGGGCCGGTCAACGTGTCAATGGCGTGCTCCGGGTGCGGCATAAGGCCCACGATGCGGCCAGACTCATCGCTGACACCGGCAATGCCGTTGACAGAGCCGTTGTAATTATCGGTATAGCGGAAGACCACGCGGCCCTCGCCTTCGATGCGGGCAATGTCATCATCGCCGGCCTGGAAGCGGCCCTCACCGTGCTTGGCCGGCACCAGAATCTTCTGTCCCTGCTCAAACTCGCTGGTCCACGCGGTAGTGGAATTTGCCACCTCGAGGTAAGTATCGGTGCAGTGGAAGTGCAGGCCCTTATTGCGGGTCAGCGCGCCCGGCAACAGGCCCGCCTCGGTCAAAATCTGGAAGCCATTGCAAATGCCAAGCACCGGCATGCCCTGCTTCGCACGGTCAA
The DNA here is from genome assembly GCF_030229765.1 of Corynebacterium nasorum. NCBI lineage: Bacteria > Bacillati > Actinomycetota > Actinomycetes > Mycobacteriales > Corynebacteriaceae > Corynebacterium > Corynebacterium nasorum. The sequence continues at coordinate 30,230 of NZ_JASPGY010000002.1, forward strand.
TAACGGACTGCATTACCGGCGCCAGCGCGGAAATAGCCCCCGAGCGCAGGTAGTCACCATAAGAAAAACCGCCCGGCACTACGACCGCATCCACGCCGTGCAGATCACTATCTGCGTGCCAGAGGCTTTTCACCTCTGCGCCGGCGGTGCGGGCTGCGCGGGCGGCATCCACATCATCCAGGGTTCCGGGGAAAGTGATTACTCCGATTGTTGCGGTCACTTACTTGACCTCCAACCCAACAACCTCGTAATCCTCGATGACGGTATTGGCCAGCAGTGTGGCGGCTACCTTATCGAGGTCCTCTGCGGTAACAGAGTCATCGACCTCGATTTCGAAGCGCTTTCCCTGGCGCACATCGCTGACACCGGATACCCCGATGCGACCCAGCGCGCGGACGACGGCTTGGCCCTGCGGATCCAGAATTTCCGCCTTGGGCATGACATTGACAACTACACGAGCCATGAAAATATTGCCTTACTGTATGGGGCTTTGGTCTGCGCGGCTTAGTTTAGTTGGCACCCCCTGCTTTTACCTAGACTCACCCCCGCAGTGTGGGTTTCACCCCGCTTGGGCAAACTCTACGTGAACCTCAAACAACGCTCTGGCAAACTCCGGCGTGCGCTCCACCCCGCCCCGGCGCGGCGATCTACTAATAGACATCGCACACTATCGCTCTCATTTAAGGTTGAATCTATGTCTTCTCGTCGCCTAGGTGCGCTGGCGCTCGCCACCGCCTTGTCTACTGCCGCCCTTGCTGTACCCACTGCCACGGCTGCCACCGACGGCTCCGCCGCAGTCATCTCAGAGGTCTACGGGGGCGGTGGCAATAAGGGCGCTGCCTTCACCCATGACTTCATCGAGCTCTATAACCCCACCGATGCCCCGATTGACCTGAGCGGCTATACCGTGGAGTATTTCTCCGCCTCCGGCAACACGGGCGGCAAGGTAGTGCTTTCGGGCACCATCGCCCCGCATGGCTACTACCTCGTGCAGGGAGCGGCCGGCAATGGAGCGGGCGATGCACTGCCTACCCCAGATGCCGAGGGCAACCTCAACATGTCCGGTTCCAAGGGCTCCGTGCAGCTTGCCGACGCCACCGGATCCCCCATCGATGCCATCGGCTACGGCGCCGCTTCCCTCAAGGAGGGCACCGCTGCTGCGGGTCTGTCCAATGCCAAATCCGCCTCTCGCGACGCCGAGGGCACCGATACCGATGACAATGCCGCCGACTTCACCAGTGGCGCTCCCACCCCGACTAATACCGGTAATAAGGCTCCCTCCCCTCAGCCTGAGGATCCGGCCGAGCCCGAGCAGCCAGCTCCCGAAGGCGTGACCGCCATCGCGGATATCCAAGGCACCGGCGCTGAGTCCCCGCTCAAGGACCAGACCGTTACCACCGAGGGTGTTGTCACCGGCGTGTGGAGCGAGGGTGGCCTCAATGGCTTCACTATCCAGACGGGCGGGACCGGTGCCGAAGCTACCGATGCCTCCCAGGCCCTCTTCGTGTACATGGGTGATAAGCCAGCCGACCAGTACCCGGACCTCGAGGATTCCGTTGCGGTCACCGGCAAGGTCTCCGAGTTCTATGGTTCCACCCAAATCACCGCCGCCGAGGTCACGCAGCTCGATGCCCCGCTAGAGAAGGTCACCCCACTGAAGGTCGACCAGCTTCCTGATGGCAACGAGGCCCGCGAGCCCTTCGAGCACATGCTCATCCAGCCCGGCGAGCACACCGTAACCAATAACTACGCCCTCAACCAGTACGGCGAGATTGGCCTTGCCCCTGGCAAGGAGGCCTTCCGCCAGCCTTCCGATATCTTCTCCCCTTCCACGGATCCCAATTCCGATATCCAGAAGCTGACCAAGGACAACGCCGATAAACTGGTCACCTTGGACGATGGCCGCACCCGCGATTACCTCAAAACCGACCAGGAAACCCCACTGCCATATATCGCCCAGGACGATGCCCACACCATCAAATCCCTGCGCACCACCGATACCGTCTCTTTCCAGCACCCGGTCATCGTGGGCTTTTCTCACGAGCAGTGGCGCTTCCAGCCCACCACCCCGGTTACCGGCAACACCGCGGGCGCAGACCTGCCCATCTCTTGGGAGGACTCCCGCGAGGCTGAGCTGCACGCCATCGATGACGTCAAGGGCGAATACACCATCGGCGCCTTCAACGTTTTGAATTACTTCACCTCCCTGGGCGAGGAATTCGGCGGCAGCGCCTACACCGACCGCGAGGGCAATAAGGTCACGGTCAACCGCGGTAAGACCCGCGGCGCCTATACTCAGTCCGCACTCGCGGACCAGGAACGCAAGATTGTCGCGGCCATCAACGGCCTCGATGCCGATGTCATCGGCCTTTCCGAAATCGAAGATGGCTACGCTGTCACCGGTGACTTTGCCCAGCGCGATAAGGCACTCAAGCACCTGACGGAAAAGCTCAATGAGGCCGCCGGCTCCGATAAGTGGGCCTTCGTTCCTTCCCCGTCCAAGGACGCCGTACCAGACTCCCCGGATGTCATCCGCACCGCGTTTATCTACCACAAGGATGTGGTGAAGCCTGTCGGCGAGTCCCGCATCTTCCAGGACGATCGCTTCACCGGCACCGCCCGCGAGCCTCTTGCCCAGGAATTCCAACCGCTAAAGGAGGGCGAGGAGTCCTTCGTTGCCGTGGCCAACCATTTCAAGTCCAAGGGCTCGGTGGCCAAGGGCGATGTCGATTCCGGCGATGGCCAGGGCAATAACCCGAACGTGCGCAACGCGCAGGCACAGGCCGTCCTCGATGCCCTCCACAAGCAGGAAGACTGGAAGGATAAGCCGCTTTTCGCCCTAGGCGATTTCAATACCTATACTCACGAGACCGCGCTCGACGTCTTCCGCAACGATGGCTTTACCGTGCCCGCCGAAAAATATGGTGCCGATCCCTCCTACCAGTTCTCCGGCCTGCTTGGCACCTTGGACCACGTGCTGGCAAACAAGGTAGCCACCGGCACGCTTGACGACGCCCAAGTCTGGAACATCAATGCCGACGAACCCGTCGCCTTCGAGTATTCCCGCCGCAACTACAATATCGTCGACTTCTACGATGACTCCCCGTTCCGCGCCTCTGACCATGACCCAGTCAAGGTCGGTTTCACCCTCGGTGCGGACGACTCCGCCGGCCAGCCAGACGATCCTGCGGATGATCCTGCAGATGATCCGGCGGATAAGCCTTCCGATAAGCCAGAGGACAAGCCGTCAGAAAAGCCCGGTAAGCCTGGCTTCGGTTCCAACTCCAGCACTAGCTCTGTCGGCGCCGGTATCGCCGCTGCCATCGCGGCTATCGCCGGCCTCGTCGCCATCCCCGGCTTCCTCGCTGTGACCGGCAATCTCCAGAAGGCCATCCCGGCCCCGATCTGGGGCATGCTGCCGCAAGAAGTAAAGAACTTCATCACCAGCCTGCAGCGCTAATCGCCCACAGACGCAGACCCCGCTCGCTTCGGAGAAATCCTAAGCGTGCGGGGTCTTAATTTTTGCGATTTCAACGATTTCGTCCATCTAAAACACTACAACCGTTGACGGAAACAGGGTATTAGATGGACGAAATCGTGCTACCGGACATAGACACCACCAACCATCCCCGCCACTTTTGTTCGCAGAACCTCTGACGAGGGAATGCGCTCCCTAATTTGGCAGGAAGGCGCCATAATCGGCAGGGGTCGCCCCAGCGTTAATAGCCCGGTCGGCAGCTTTGACGAAGTCATGGATCACCTTGCGGTCATCTAGGTTGCGGCCGGACACGGACAGGCGAACGGTATTGCCGCGCTGCGCGGACCGCTCTGCTGCACGAATGATGTTCTTGCGCCACCACTTAGCGGAGCCAAAGCCCTCGCCAAAGGACAAGTTACGGGCCTGGTGGAATTTGCCGGAATTGATCTGCAAAACACCGCGGGTAGAGGCTGCCACCTCAAACTTAAACTGTGGCAATACCTGCAGGGTGCCGGGAGACATGCGCCAGCGCGGCGGGGCGAAAATTGTGGGTTCGAAGCCGATCTTGGCCATCTGACGGGTCGCACCCGCGAGTCGCAGCTTTGCCTCGTGGGAGTCGAGATTCGCAAACTCTGCACGACGTCCCTGCACCGAGCGGTCGAAACCGTTGAGGATGAGTATGCGGCCGGCATCGGCTTGGTCTCGGAGCCAGCTTTTGGTGTCTTTATCTTTCGCAAGGTGCCAGTTGCCGTCGATATGCGGGGCAATAAGCAGGGAAACAGGAATCTCCTCTCGATCAAGGATCGAGAGGAGCCGGCTAGCCTGCTTCCGTGTGTCATCAAAGATGCTGGAGATCGATACCAGAAGGTGGCCATTCATAAGAAAAATTATCGCACAGGAATTTAGGATTCGCGCGCTGGCCCCCTATCCGGGTTTTACTTCTCCAGACCGGTGGCCTTATTGATCGTCCACGCATACTCGAAGGCGTTTTGGCGCCACTTTTCATAACGGCCGGACACTCCACCGTGGCCTGCAGCCATTTCAGTTTTGAGCAGGAACTCACCGCCGGTGGCCGTCGCCCGCAGCTGGGCAATCCACTTGGCCGGTTCAACGTAGAGCACGCGGGTATCGTTTAGCGAGGTAATAGCCAGGATGTCCGGATAGTCCTTGACCTCGATATTCTCGTACGGCGAGTAGGACTTCATGTAGTCATAGACCTCAGGATCGTGGTACGGGTCGCCCCACTCCTCCCATTCAGGCACCGTCAGTGGAAGCTCCGGCATGAGAATGGAGGTCAGCGGATCGACAAACGGCACGACGGCCTGGATGGCGGTAAAGCGGTCTGGGGCCATATTGGCGATTGCACCCATAAGCATTCCGCCGGCCGAACCGCCCTCGGCCACCATTTGGTCTGCGGTGGTCACGCCTCGGGCGATGAGGTCATCGGCAACGGCGATGAAGTCAGTAAAGGTGTTTTTCTTTTTGAGCATTTTGCCATCGTCGTACCATGTGCGCCCCATCTCGCCGCCGCCGCGCACGTGGGCGACCGCAAAAATCATGCCGCGGTCCATCAGGGACAGGCGGGTCACGGAGAAGGCCGGATCCACGCTGACCTCGTAGGAGCCATAGCCGTAGAGCAGAGTCGGATTCGGCTGGGTGCGGTCAAGATCGGCGCGATGGACAATGGAGACGGGGATGTCGGTGCCGTCGGCAGCCGTGGTCCACACGCGGTAGGCCACATAATCATCCGGATTATAACCACCGGGAACCTCTTGCTCCTTGAGCAGGGTGTACTCGCCGGTGTCCACGCGGTAATCGAAAAGCTGGGCGGGCTGGGTAAAGGACACATAGCTTACGCGAAGCACCGGCGCTTCCCACTCCGGGTTACCAGATACGGAAACGGTGAAAAGCTCTTCGTTGAAGTTGAGCTCTTCGAATTCGCCAAAGCCGTCGTTAATGCGCATGATGGCGGCACGGCCGATGCCGCCGCGGCGGTAACCCACCACAATTTGGTCGCGGTAGGTATCCACGCCCTCGATGCGGGTGGTTTCCTTATGAGGCAGCAGCGCGGGCAGATCCCGAAGAGCGGGCAGCTCGCCGTCGGCCTTGGTATAGCCCACCTCGAAGTTGGGGCCGGTGGCATTGTGGGTGACAATCCAGTAGTCCTCGCCCTTGACGACGACGTGATCGACGTCGTAGTCCACGCCGGATTCACGCTCCCACAGCAGGCGGAAGTCGCCCTCGGGGTTGTCCTCTTCGAGCACCCATACCTCAGAGGTCACCTTGGAGCTTATGCCAAGGAAGAGGTACTTATCAGAGCGGGCGCTGCCGATGCCGACGTTGAAGTGCTCGTCATCTTCCTTAAACACCTGCACGTCCTCGGACTGCGCGGTGCCTACCTTGTGGCGCCAAATGGTATCGGGACGCCATGCATCGTCGACGGTGGTGTAGAAAATAAAGCCGTCTCCAGCCCAGGTAGCGCCGTAGAAAATGCCCTCTAGGTGGTCGTCGAGAAGCTCGCCGGTCTCTAGGTCCTTGATGTAGAGTTCAAAGCGCTCATCTCCGGCAAAATCCACCGAATAGGCTAGGTAGCGGCCAGAATCAGAGATGGAGGCGGCACCGAGCGCGAAGAAGTCCTTCCCCTCGGCCAACGCGTTGGCGTCAAGGATAATCTCTTCCCCGTCCGGGGTGCCTTCCTCCGGGATAACCGGGGCGGTCCAGGGGTCGGACCCCTCCTCTACTGGAAGGCGGCAGGAATAACCGTAGCTCTTACCTTCCTCAGTGCGGCCGTAGTACCAGTAATCGCCGCGGCGGGAGGGCACGGACATATCAGTCTGTTTGATGCGGGACTTAATCTCCTGGAAGATATTCTCCGTCATCTCCTCCAAGTGCGCGGTCTTCGCCTTGGTGTAATCATTTTCGGCGTTGAGGTAATCCAGGGTTTCCTGGGATTCCTTATCGCGCAGCCACTCGTAGTTATCCACGAACTCCCGGCCGTGGAAGGAACGGGTCACGGGGTGGACGGCGGCTACGGGGGCGGAAAGATTCTCGTTGCTCATGCCGTCCCACTGTACGCGTGGCACCCCGTGGTGCGGGAGCTTCGGCGGGGAGTTAGTCCTCGGGCGAGAGGAAATCAGCGAAATGCTTGCCGGACAGCCGCTCATAGGCCTCGATGTAGCGCAGGCGGGTGGCGGAAACGACGTCGGCAGGCAGCTGAGGTGGGGTGCCGTCGGCGGCTTGGTCCCATCCGGAGGCGTCGGAAGTCAGCCAATTGCGCACATACTGCTTGTCGAAGGATGGCTGAACCTCGCCCTCGACATAAGAATCAGCCGGCCAGTAGCGGGAGGAATCTGGGGTGAGGACCTCATCGGCCAGCACGAGCGTACCGTCCTGGTCGAGGCCGAACTCGAACTTGGTATCGGCGAGGATGATGCCCTTGTCCTCCGCAAGCGCGGCGGCCGTGGAGTAGATGCGCAAGGTGGCCGCGCGTAGCTCCTCGGCGCGCTCGGCGCCTAGCTTGTCCACCACGTAGTCGAAGGACACGTTCTCATCGTGCTCGCCCTGTTCCGCCTTGGTGGCCGGGGTGAAGATGGGCTCGGGCAGGCGGGAAGCCTCCACGAGGCCATCTGGCAGCTCGATGCCACACACGGTGCCATTGGCCTTGTACTCCTTCAAACCGGAGCCGGTGAGAAAGCCGCGGGCCACACACTCGAAGGGCAGCATGTCCAATTTCTTGACTACCATCGCGCGGCCGAGGCACTCGGCAGGGATGCGCTCATCATCGAGCGGGCCGGCCAGGTGGTTGGGAAAATCGATGGAATCGAAGAAGAACTTCGAGGTCGCGGTCAGCACGCGACCTTTATCCGGGATGGCCGGCTCTAAGGCGTGGTCGTAGGCGGAGATGCGGTCCGAAACCACCATCAGCAGGGTGTTTTCGTCCACATCGTAGATATCGCGGACCTTGCCGGAGGCAAGATGGGTATATGAAGAAAGCTCAAGACGCATGGCTTTCATTCTAGCGCCCAGGGGTGGCGAGTAGGTTTCGATCAAATAAGCCCCGAAATCCGCGCGGGATCCGGGGACTATTTGATCGAATTGCGAAGGGAGCCGGAAAATGCGGGCTAGAGGATTTCGCCCGGGGTATAGGCGGCGGCCTTGGGGTGCTCGCCTACCAAGGCGTTAATGCGGTTGAGCACCTGGTTGACCTGGGACTCGGCAGCGCCGATGAAGGCGTGCTTATCGGCCAGGGCGGCCTCGAGGTCGGACTCGTCCATGGGCAGGCGGTCATCGGCAGCAAGGCGCTGGACCAAGTCCTGCTCGCCGCCGTTTTCGCGCATATTAAGCGCAACGGCTACGGCGTTTTCCTTGATGACCTCGTGGGCAGTCTCGCGGCCCACGCCGGCACGCACGGCCGCCATGAGGATGCGGGTGGTAGCCAGGAAGGGCAGGTAGCGCTCCAATTCGCGGTCAATCATGGCGGGGAAGGCGCCGAACTCGTCGAGGACGGTGAGGAAGGTTTCGAATTGGCCGTCGAGGGCAAAGAAGGCGTCGGGAAGCGCGACGCGGCGGACGACCGAGCAGAAGACATCGCCTTCGTTCCACTGCTGGCCGGCCAGGTCTGCGGCCATGGTGAGGTAGCCGCGGAGGATGACCTGCAGGCCGCCGACGCGCTCGCAGGAGCGGGCGTTCATCTTGTGCGGCATGGCAGAAGAGCCGACCTGGCCTTCCTTGAAGCCTTCGGTGACGGTCTCATTGCCGGCCATCAGGCGGATGGTGGTGGCCAACGAGGACGGGGCGGCGCCGAGCTCCACTAGGGCGGAGATGGCGTCGAAGTCGAGGGAGCGTGGGTAGACCTGGCCCACGGAGTTGAAGATGCGGTGGAAGCCCAGGTAATCCGCGATGGCGGTCTCTAGGGAGGCAAGTTTGTCTTCGGAGCCGCCCATGAGATCGAGCATGTCCTGGGAGGTGCCCATTGGCCCCTTGATGCCGCGCAGCGGGTAGCGCGCAAGAAGCTCTTCGACGCGCTCTATGGCCAGCAACATCTCGTCGCCGGCCGTAGCAAAGCGCTTGCCCAGGGTGGTGGCCTGCGCGGCCACATTATGGGAGCGGCCGGCCATAACCAGGGACTGGTACTCGGCGGCGTGACGGCCGATGCGGGAGACCACGGCGATGGCCTTATCGCGGATGATCTCCAGCGAGGTGTGGATTTGCAGTTGTTCCACGTTCTCGGTGAGATCGCGGCTGGTCATGCCCTTGTGGATGTGCTCGTAACCGGCCAGCGCATTGAACTCCTCGATGCGGGCCTTCACATCGTGGCGGGTGACGCGCTCGCGCTCCGCGATGGACTCGAGGTTCACGTCTTCCACCACGGCCTCGTAGGCATCGATGGCTTTGGAGGGGATGTCTACGCCCAAATCCTTTTGGGCGCGCATAACCGCAATCCAGAGCTTGCGCTCTAGGATGATTTTATGCTCCGGGCTCCAGATATTGGACAGCTCTGCGGAGGCATAGCGGGAGGACAGGACGTTGGAAATCTTCTTCTTTTCAGCCACGTGGCTATTATTCCATGCCTGCCCCACCGCGGGGTGAAGGGTTAGAGAGAAATCTCACCGTCTTCTGCTCGCTTGCCGATGTCCCGGCGGACAAAACCACCCGCAAACTCGATGCCGTCGACGGTGGCGTAGGCGTCTGCTCGCGCTTCAGCCAGCGTGGATCCCTTTCCCAGCACGCTAAGCACGCGACCGCCCGCGGTGCGGTAGGCGCCATCGGTATGCACGGTGCCGGCGTGCAGGACGCGTTGCGGATCATCCAGCGCAGCTCCGGAGATGGCATCGCCCTTGCGCGGGGAGGCCGGGTAGCCTTCTGCCGCCATGACAACGATAACGGCGAAGCCATCCTCCCATTCCAGCGGCGCGAGCTCGGCCAGGGTACCAGTCGCGGTGGCGTGGAGGGCCTCGGCCAATGGCGACTTGAGAAGGGAAAGCACGGCCTGGGTCTCTGGATCGCCGAAGCGGCAGTTGAACTCGACTACGGCCGGGCCTTCTTCGCCCCACGCCAAGCCGGCATAAAGCAGGCCGGAATATGGGGTGCCGCGGCGCACCATCTCCTTGGCCACAGGGGCGCAGACCTCGTCCACGATGCGCTGCACGCCCTCCTCCGGCAGCCACGGCAACGGGGTGTACGCCCCCATGCCGCCGGTATTGGGGCCTTCGTCGTTGTCATAGGCGCGCTTGTGGTCCTGAGCTGGCAGCAGCGGGACGACGGTCTCGCCGTCAACCAGGCAGAAAAGCGAAATTTCCGGTCCATCGAGAAAAGACTCCAGCAGCACCGGATTGCCGGCGGCAAGGACGGCGTCTACGTGAGCGCGGGCAGCGGCACGGTCCGCGGTGACCACCACGCCCTTGCCACCGGCAAGGCCATCGTCTTTGACTACAAACTGTGGGCCGAAGCGGTCGAGCGCGGCCTCAATGTCTTCCTCGGCCGCACCTGGGCGTAGCTGTTCTGCGCGAGCGGTCTTGACTCCTGCCGCCTCCATAACGTTCTTGGCAAAGGCCTTGGATCCCTCGATCTGGGCTGCTTCCTTGTTAGGTCCGAAGACCGAGATGCCGGCGGCGCGCAGGGCATCTGCCACGCCAGCAACGAGCGGCACCTCGGGGCCGATGACGACGAGATCGGCGGCGATATCTCGGGCCAGTTCTACCATGCGGTCCGCATCATCTACCTGGGAGTATTCCGGGTGGACTGTGGCGAGAGTGGACATGGCCGCGCTGCCCGGCGCGGCATGGATTTCGGTGCTCTGGGGGTCGGCGGACAGGCCCTTAACAAGGGCGTGTTCACGGCCGCCCGAACCAATTACGAGAATGCGCATGCCCACCATCATAACCAGCGGGTAGCCTGGCACACATGGCTTCTGTATTTAGCAAGATCATTAACGGTGAACTACCCGCTCGCTTTGTCTACCGCGATGAGACCTGCGTGGCTTTCCTCTCCATTGAGCCGCTGCGCTACGGCCACACCTTGGTCGTTCCCATCGAGGAAGTAGATAAGTGGACCGACCTGGATCCGCAGACCTGGGCCCACCTCAACGAGGTCGCCCTGGAAATCGGCGGTGCCATCAAGACCGCGTTCAATACCCCGCGCACTGGCTACATCATCGCCGGATTCGACGTCCCGCATACCCACATCCACCTCTTCCCTACCGAAAAGATGGAAGAGTATGACTTTGCCAAGGCCTTCGACGCCGATAACACCGACGATGCCGCGATGGATGAGGCGGCCGCCCGCATCCGCCAGCACCTGGGCTGCAACGAGGAAGGCTTTCGCGAGGAGGACTAGGACTCAGAGGGGGCGTCGGCAAGCGCGGGCAGGCGCACCGTAAAGGTGGTGCCGCGGCCGAGCTCGGAGTCGACGCTAATGCTGCCATCGTGCTGTTCCACTAGGGAGTGGACGATGGCCAAGCCCAGGCCGGAACCGCCGGTATCGCGGGTGCGCGAGGTATCCGCACGGTAGAAGCGCTCGAAGATATGCGCCGCGTCCTCTTTGGACATGCCTTTGCCATCATCGATGACATCGATCAGCACGTCATTGGCTTCGCGGCGCAGGCGCAGCGTCACCGTGGCACCCTCGCCGCCGTGGCGGATGCCATTGGTTACTAGATTAAGCAGCACCTGGTGGAGGCGGCTGGCATCGCCGTTTACCACCGGAATAGATTTGGCGTCATTGGCTACCTTAATCTCGCGGCCGGGGAAGGCAGCACGCGCGGACGAGCCTACGGACAGGGCCAGCTCCAATAGATCCACCGGACGCAGGTCGAGGCGTGTGCCCTCGGCGCGGGTAAGCGCCAGCAAGTCCTCCACCAGCAGGGACATGCGCTTCGATTCATCATCGATCTTTGAAAAGACCATGTCCACGTCCTTGGTGGCACCGGAGCGATAAAGCTCGGTATAGCCGCGCAGGCTAGTAAGCGGCGTGCGCAACTCGTGTGAGGCATCGCCTACGAAGCGGCGCATCTGTTCCTCTTTGTCCTGCGCACGCACGACGGAGCGTTGCAGCTGCCCCAACATGATATTGAGCGCGGCGGCCAGCTGGCCCACCTCGGTATGCAGCGGCCACTTGGGAACGCGCTTGTCCAGGTCGCCCGCCGCGATTTCCGACGCCGTCTTTTCCACCACCCGCAGCGGCCGCAACGCCCTGCGGATAAACCAGAAACCCACGGCCGCAATGGCGGCCAAGGCGATGGCGGCGATGGTCACCTGCACCATCGCCAGGCCGTGCAGGATTTCCTTTTCATGGGTCATATCCTTAGCGATGACCGTGATGACGCCATTAGAATCCGCAAAAGCCAGCGCGCGCCACTTGGTATTGTTCTCGATGGACCCAACGGTGGTGGGATAACCGCCAAGCGGGATATTCTCCGCATTCGGTGTGGTCGAAGACGGCCCCGAATAGCGGATGGTGCCATTGGGCAGGTAGTTCAGCACCACGTATTCGGTAGGCGGGCGCTTGGTGTGATCACCGATAAAGAAGTCATTGCTGATATCGCGTGCCCACGTAGTCGATGCGGAGCGCAGCTCATCATCGACGTTATTAAAGAGCACATTGCGCATAATGGAGTTCACCGCAAAGGACGAGCCTGTAATACCCAGCCCAGAGACTACGACAAGGAGGATGACCAACCACGTTCGCAGCGGCATTGCCTGCGGAATCTGGGAAAACATCCGCCGCTTGGAGGACTTGTCCTCCCCCTCGTCTTGCCCTAGGCCTTCATGCCACATGGATTGCGGGCGCGCTGCCGCTGGCGCAGGCGCCTGGCCCTGGGTCTCCTGTGAATCTTCCATTACTACAGCACTTTAGGAGCGCGGGGTGCGCAGTACATAACCCACGCCGCGCACGGTGTGGATCAACTGGGTATCGCCCGTATCAATCTTGCGGCGCAGGTAGGAGATATAGGACTCGACCACGTTGCCATCGCCGCCGAAATCGTAGTGCCACACGTTATCCAAAATCTTGGACTTAGACAGCACCACTTCTTTGTTCTGCATGAGGTAGCGCAGCAGATTGAACTCAGTGGGGGAAAGCTCGATGAGCTCACCGGCCTTGGTGACCTCATGGGTGTCATCATTAAGCGTCAAATCTGCGTAGCTCATGGTGGCGTCGTTGGTGGATTCTTCCGCCGCACCACCGCGGCGCATGATGACACGCAGGCGGGTAATGACCTCTTCCAGGCTAAATGGCTTGGTCACATAATCATCCGCGCCGATGGTCAGGCCGTGGATGCGCTGGTCCACCCCATCCTTTGCCGTGAGGTACAGCACTGGGCCGTCCAGCCCCTCCTGACGCAGCTTTCCTAGCAGCTCGAAGCCGTCCATACCCGGCATCATCACGTCCAGGATGTAGGCATCAGGGTTTACCTCACGGGCTACGCGCAGCGCCTCGTGGCCGGAATTGGCGCTGAAGACCTCGAAGTTCTGGAACTTCAACGATACGGTGAGCAGCTCCACAATATTGGGCTCGTCATCGACGACAAGAACCTTGGCGAGTTTTTTGTCTTCCATGTTCTCCTCAGACTCCCTTAAAGGTTGCGATTTTCTATCACGCAATCATGACACGCTTGCTTCCCAGCCTACTGAAGAGTTTCTGCCTGAATCCTGTGAACATAGATGCTCGCCCTGGTCACTGCAAAAGAAAACCACGCCCCTCCTCCGTTAAGGAAGAGCGTGGTAACTAACGCGGCGCGCTACTTAGAAGTCCTGCGGGCGTGGGATGTTGCGCAGGTTGGACTTTGCCATGGTGATCATCTGGCCCACACCACCGTCCAGAACAGTGCGGGTTGCAGCCTTGGAGAAGCCCATGAGCTGCTCGATGGTCAGCGTTGGTGGCAGGGACAGGGCGTTGGGGTCAGTAACGACGTCGATAAGAGCCGGGCCGTTGTAGGCCAACGCCTTCTTGATCTGCTCCGGAGCTTCCTTCGGATCCTCGATGCGGAAGTGCTTGATACCGGAAGCCTCTGCAATCTTGGCAAAGTTGACAGACTCGTGGTCGGTCTCGTGCTCTGGCAGGCCCTGCACCAGCATCTCCAGCTTGACCATGCCCAGGGAAGAGTTATTGAACACGAACATCTTGATAGGCAGGTTGTGGAGCTTTACGGTCAGCAGCTCACCCATCAGCATGGATAGTCCGCCGTCACCAGAGAAGGTGATGACCTGACGGCCAGGGTTAGCGGCCTGTGCACCCAGCGCCTGTGGCAGGGCGTTGGCCATGGTGCCGTGGCGGAAGGAGCCAATCTGCTCGCGCTTGCCGTTGGCAGTGATGTAGCGAGCGCCCCACACGTTGCACATGCCGGTATCGACGGTGAAGATGGCATCTTCATCCGCGTTCCTATCAATGAGGTCTGCAACGTACTCTGGGTGGATCGGGGTGTGCTTATCCACGTTGGAGGTGTAGGCCTCCACGACGTGCTCCAGCTTGCCGTAGTGCTTCTTGAGCATCTTGTCCAAGAAGGAGCGGTCCTTCTTCTCATCCACGTGCGGCAGGATGTTTTCGATGGTAGCGGCTACATCGCCGGTAACCGGATAAGAAATCTTGGTGCGGCGGCCGATGTGGGAGCCGTTGATGTCCACCTGTGCCACATTGGCATCCGGCAGGAAGTCGTTATACGGGAAGTCGGTACCCAACAGGATGAGCAGGTCAGCCTCGTGGGTGGCCTCGTGTGCTGCGCCGTAGCCCAGCAGGCCGTTCATGCCCACATCGAATGGGTTCTCGTACTGGATGTACATCTTGCCACCCAGGGCGTGGCCGATAGGAGCCTTAATCTTCTCCGCCAGCTTCAGCACCTGTTCGCGGGCATCCTTGACGCCAGCGCCAACGAAGAGGGTGACAGTCTTAGCCTCGTTGATGGCCTGGGTCAGGGCCGCAGCCTCGGCTGGGTCCGGGAAGACGACTGGGCGACCAGTAGAAATCTTGGACTCCACAAAGGAGTCATCGTCGGCGTCCTGCATGGAGACGTCGCCCGGGATGACCAGGACGGAAACACCGTTGCCTGCCATAGTGGACTGGATGGCATGGTGCAGGACAACGCCGCCCTGCTCAGCGGAATTGACCATCTCGCAATAACCAGAGCACTCCTGGAAGATTGCCTCTGGGTGGGTCTCCTGGAAGAACTTGGAGCCGATCTGGCGGGATGGAATATGGGAAGCCAGTGCCAGAACCTTGGCGCCGTTGCGGTGGGCGTCATACAGGCCCTGGATGAGGTGAGTGTTGCCCGGACCGCAGGATGCAGCACATACTGCCAGCTTGCCGGTGGTCAGGGAATCTGCCTCAGCGGCGAAGGCTGCAGCCTCCTCATTGCGGACGTGAATCCACTCGATGGAGGAGCGACGAACTGCATCCACAATCGGATTCAGAGAGTCACCGACCAGGCCATAAATGCGCTCGACACCCTGCTTTTCTAGGGTGTCAACTAGCTGTTCTGCATAGTTACGTGCCATTAATTATCATCCTTAACTCTTAATTGGTGCTAATACCACTGTGCTACTTACACTGCAGGAAAGTCCACTATTCTCCTATACACTCACACACTGCGTCCAGCTGTGAGGAAGGTAATACTAACCTATCTTTGACTGTAAACTATAACGACCGTTCGGTACTGTTTACTCTGCTATGAGTATCCACCCGCCCCGCGCACGAAGCCTTACCGCTCCGGCCTCCACGGCCGCGCAGCGGTGGTCTTTCTGCGCCGTCATCTCTCTGGGGTTACTCATGGTTGGGCTGGATAATTCCATCCTCTACACCGCATTGCCGCAGCTATCGCAGCAATTGCACACCACTGATACCCAGCAGCTCTGGATTATCAACGCCTACGCGTTGGTACTCTCCGGCCTCCTTCTCGGCACCGGCACGCTAGGTGATCGCACCGGTCACCGGCGGATGTTCCTCATCGGTCTGGCCATTTTCGGCGGCGCCTCCCTACTCGCCGCCTATTCCCCCAGCGCCTGGGCGCTGGTCCTAAGCCGGGCCTTCCTTGGCTGCGGCGCCGCCATCATGATGCCATCGAGCCTTGCGCTTATCCGCCTTACCTTTCCCGATGAGGTGGAGCGCAACACGGCCATTGGCATTTGGGGTTCCGTCGCCGTCATCGGCGCGGCGGCCGGCCCCACCGTGGGCGGCTTCTTTTTGGAGCACTTCTGGTGGGGCTCAGTATTCCTACTCAATGTCCCGGTCGTGGCCCTTGCCCTCGCGTTGACCTTGCTCCTAGCTCCGCCAAACGCCCCAAATCCCCTTAAACACTGGGACTTTCCTTCGTCCCTGTATTCCCTTATCACTCTTACCAGCCTGGTACTGGCCATTAAATCCCTGCCACACGCGTGGCCGGTGAGCGTCGCTGCGGCTGCTGTCTTCGTCTGCGGCGCGCTCGCCTTTGCCCACCGCCAGACCCGCTTGGCAGATCCCCTTCTGACCTTCGACATCTTTGGTTCCCGCGTCTTCAGCGGCGGGGCCTTAGCGGCCGGCGGCGCCATGTTCGGAATGTCCGGCCTGGAGCTGCTCAGCACCCAAAAGCTGCAGCTTGTCGACGCCCTCTCCCCCCTCCACGCCGGCCTTATCATCTCCGCCATGGCGCTATCTGCCATCCCTACCTCCATCTTGGGCGGCGCCACATTGCATCGCCTGGGATTCCTCCCGCTCATAAGCGGCGGATTCCTCCTTATGGCCACCGGCATGATCCTGCTGCTCGCAACCCGAGGCGAGGCGCTTGCCCTACTCGTTGTCGCGCTCGTCCTCACCGGCCTAGGCGCGGGCCTTGCCATGTCCGTATCCTCAACCGCCATCATCAATGCCGCGCCCCTCCACCGCACCGGCATGGCCGCTGGCGTAGAGGCGGTCTCCTATGAATTTGGCACCCTGATTTCCATTGCCCTGACCGGCACCCTCGTGCCTTTACTCATGGCCCGCGAACTCCCACCTCACCTCGCAGAACTAGGAACCGACGCGCTGCATCACCCCGCTTCCCACGCGACCGCCGCCAGCGCCTACAATGCCGGGTATCTTTCCACCATCGGCGGCCTGGCTTGCTTCGCCTTACTCCTAGCCGCGATAACCGCCTGGTGCTTCCGCGATAACCCCAAATCAGGAGATCCCCATGCCGCGAATCAACAAAAAGACCGCAGCCCTTGAAGCTGCGCTCGACATCATCGCCGCCGAGGATGTCTCCGGCCTTACCTATGACTCCCTGGCGCAGGCGACCGGCATGTCCAAGTCCGGTCTCATCTACCACTTTCCTACCCGCCACAACCTGCTGGTAGATTGTCACCGCTTTTGCGCTGAGCGCTGGGAAGAAGAGCTCGAGCAACTAGCCGGCGGCCACCCTGCCAGCGAGCTCAGCTTGGCCGAGCGCTCCCGCGCCTTGGTACTCTCCATGGGCAAAAAGGATCCGCTCGTCAAGCTGCTGATGTGTGTGCACTCCCAGACTCACCCAGATTTTTCTGCCCAATGGGCAGATGTGGATGCACGGTGGATGGTGGATCCCTCCGCCGCCGAGACCGACGAGGATGACCTGCTCGTCATGTTGCTTAGTACGGGGCTGTGGGTGCACGATCACCTCAACCAGCGCAAGCTCTCCCCCGCTAACCGCCAACGCATGGTTGACCGGCTTTTTGGGCTCATTGATGCCCCCACAAAACACCACGAAGGCTAGGCCCACGCTGGACCCAGCCTCCTTTTGAGCTGGAGACGAGACTTGAACTCGCAACCTACGCATTACAAGTGCGTTGCGCTACCAATTGCGCCACTCCAGCACCGAGGGAGATATCCCGCTCGTTGCATAGTACCCGAGCACCAACGCTAAAGGGAAAGCCGGTCCCCCATCTATGCATTGACAGGGTACAGGGGCTAAAGTTCAGGCAGAATCTATCCCACTTTCTCAGCGCTTTTTCGAGGGTTATTTCCGTGTCATTTTTGTCCGCTATGCGGGAGCGCCTGCGCGCTTCCTCGGGCCAAGTAGCCATCATCGACGCGGCTAAAGCCGCACCGCCGCCATCGCCACTCGCCCCGGTCGATCTCCATGATGCCGCTCAAGTCACCGGCGTCATGGAGATCGCCGCCCGCATTGGTGAAATCCTCATCGGCGCCGGTACGGCTAACTCGGATGCCCGCGCCCAGGTACACCTGGCAGCATCTTCCTATGGCTTGCACTACTGCCACGTGGATATCTTGATGAATACCATCACCATCCACACCACCATCGGCACCGGCGAGCAGCGCCAAAACCTGCACGTCTTCCGTGTGGTGCCGAGCATTGGCGTGGATTTTTCCAAGCTCTCGGCCGTCGATAAACTCATTCGCTCTATCCACTCCGGCCAGATGCCACCGGCCATGGCGGAGCAGCGCCTCGACGAGATTGACCGCATGCCCGCGCCTTATAAGCCGTCCACGGTAATGCTCGGCTGGGGCGCGATGGGTGGCCTGATTTCCATGATGCTCGGCGGAGACCTGCTCGTCGGCGTGGTGGCCTTTGTGGTTTCCACCTTCATCATGGGATTGAACGCTTGGTTGGCCAACTATCGCTTGCCGCCCTTCTATCAGAATGTGGTCGGCGGCTTCTTCGCTGTCTTCCCGGCCGCCATTTTGTACAACGTGGCGGCCTCGTTCGGCATTAATTTCTCGCCGGCACAAATCATCGCCTCCGGCATCATCGTGCTGGTGGCGGGGCTGACCCTGGTGCAATCGCTGGTCGACGGCATCACGCGCGCCCCCGTAACCTCCTCGGCCCGCTTCTTTGAGGCGCTGCTATCTACCGGCGCCATCATCGCCGGCGTAGGCGTGGGCATCCAGCTGGCTGATTCGCTGGGCTTTAATCTTCCGCCGCTGGCCACGCTGGCTCCGCCGGTCTACCACGAGATTCCGCTGCTGGTGGTGCTCGGTGGCACCGGCTCCGCCGCCTTTGCGCTAGCCTGCGGGGCCGCCTGGATTGAGATCACCATGTCGGGGCTTACGGCCGCGGCCGGCATGATTTTCTATTACTTTGTGGTGGTGCCCTTCGGCGTCGGCCCAGTGATTGCCTCGGGTCTGTCTGCCGTCGTCGTCGGCCTGGCCGGCGGCTTGATGTCGCGCCGCTGGGGTATCCCACCGCTTATCACCATGATCGTGGGCTATACGCCGATGCTCCCCGGCCTCATGCTCTACCGCGGCATGTACGCCTCGCTTAATGAGCAGATGATTACCGGCTTTACCAACATGGCAATGGCGCTAGCCATTTCCGGCGCCCTGGCCGCCGGAGTGGTGTTAGGCGAGCGCGTGGCCCGTCGCCTGCGTCGCCCGCAGTACTTCCGCCCCTACTCCACGTTCAAGCGCATCGGCCGCTTCTCCTTCCATAAGGCCACGCACTTGGCCCGCAAGGCCCCGCGAATCCCGCGCGTGCCCATGTCCCCGTTTGCCCCGCGCGTCAATCGCCCGGAGTTACCACCCAAGCTCGGGCCGAAGCAGCCGCAGCAGCACCCGCGCCACGAGGCCCAAAACCACGGGCCGCGTACCCGCTCCGCCGCGGACCTGTGGCCGGAGGATTCTCAGTGGCCGGCGCAGCCGCAGCAGCACGAGAAGACCACCTATACCGTGCCGGGCACCGAAACGTTTCGTGCCCAAAAACCGGAGCAGCCGGGCACCGAATCCGGACCCGAGCGGTCTTAAACGCCGCCGGTAGCGTACAATATTTGCTCTGATAGCTTTTCTTGCAAGCGCTTAAGTAGTTTCCACAACGTTCAGGAGGACACGTCGTGCCACCCAAGGTCCAAGACACCCACCCACAGGCTGACCAGAATCACGCCCTTGAGGAGGAGACCTCCCGCGCAGCCCGCCGCATCGTGGCCACCTACGCCCAAGACTTCCTCGACGGCGTGACCCTGATGTCCATGCTGGGCGTGGAGCCCAAGGGCTTGGTACACAAGAAGGTTCTGGCGGAGCAGGCCGATGCCGCCCCGAAGAAGTCGACCAAGAAATCCAGCAAGAAGTCCACGAAGAAGTCGACCAAAAAGTCCACCAAGAAATCGACAAAGAAGTCGACCAAGAAGGCCACGAAGAAAGCGACGAAGAAGGCCTCTAAGAAGGCAACAAAGAAGTCTGCTAAGAAGTCTTAAGTTATTCTTGCACCATGAGTGAGCATGGCAATGACTTCGTGGTGGTGGCCAACCGCCTGCCGGTTGATCTAGAAACCCGGCCCGATGGCAGCCATACGTGGACACCCTCGCCAGGCGGACTGGTCACCGCCTTGTCCCCGGTCCTGGAGTCCCATCAGGGCTGCTGGGTAGGGTGGCCCGGCGTGACTGACACCGCACCTGAGCCCTTCCGCACCGATGCCGGCGTGCTGCTGCATCCGGTCAAGCTCACCGAGTCCGATTTCGAGGGCTTTTATGAGGGCTTTTCCAATGCCACCCTGTGGCCGCTCTACCACGATCTCATCGTCACCCCTACCTACGACCGCGATTGGTGGCACGCCTATCGCGAGGTCAACCTGCGCTTTGCAGATGAGGTAGCCGAGGTCGCCGCCGAGGGTGCCACCGTGTGGGTCCAGGACTACCAGCTACAACTTTTGCCCGGCATCCTGCGCCAAAAGCGCCCCGATCTCACCATCGGGTTCTTCTTGCACATCCCCTTCCCTTCTGCCGATCTCTTCCGTCAGCTGCCCTGGCGAGAGGAACTCGTGCGCGGGCTGCTCGGCGCGGATCTCATTGGCTTCCACTTGGAGGCCAATGCCCGCAACTTCCTGGAACTCGCCCGCCGCCACGGCCTCGACGTGGAAGGCGAGGCCAGTACCCGCGAGGTCACCGCACATATTCACCTACCGCAAGGACGCACCATCGGCGTGGGGGCTTTTCCCATCTCTATCGCCGCGAAGGACTTTGCCAGGTTCACTGCGGAGGATGAGCGGGACGTCGCCAAGCTGCGCGAAGAGCTGGGCTCGCCCCAGCGCATTATCCTGGGAGTGGATCGCCTCGATTACACCAAGGGCATCCTGCAGCGGCTGACTGCTTTTGAGGAGCTGCTGGAGTCCGGAGCACTCGACCCGGAAGAAGTAGCAATGGTGCAGCTGGCCACGCCGTCGCGCGAGCGACTTGATCATTACAAGGCCACCCGCTCCAAAGTCGAAGAAGCCGTAGGCCGCATCAACGGGCGCTTTGCCCGCGTGGGCCACCCAGTGGTGCACTATCAGCACCGGGGCGTAGCCAAGAGCCTCCTGCGCTGCTACTACCGCATGGCCGAT
Source organism: Corynebacterium nasorum (assembly GCF_030229765.1). Lineage (NCBI taxonomy): Bacteria > Bacillati > Actinomycetota > Actinomycetes > Mycobacteriales > Corynebacteriaceae > Corynebacterium > Corynebacterium nasorum. The sequence continues at coordinate 50,956 of NZ_JASPGY010000002.1, forward strand.
GTCATGCTGGTCACCCCCTTCAAGGATGGCATGAATCTGGTGGCCAAGGAATACGTGGCCTGCCACGACGATGGTTCGGGCGCGCTAGTGCTCTCTGAGTTTGCCGGCGCTGCCGATGAGCTCAGCCAGGCCTACCTGTGCAATCCCTTCGATATCGAGTCCGTCAAGGCCGCCTTGCTCAATGCGCTCACCGCACTTGACGATGCCCCCTCTGCCATGTCCCAGCGCATGCTTACCATGCACCAGCAGGTCACTGAGCACGACGTACAGCTATGGTCCCAGTCCTTCCTGAGCTGCCTGCGCCATGCCGACGCCGAGGAGGCTGGCGCATGATGCCTCGCTGTAACCGCCTCATTACTCCGCTCGCCGCTGCGTGCGCCGCCACGCTGCTCGTTGCCTGCGGCTCCGGCGAAGAAGAGCCCCAGGCCCCTGGTGATGAGCAGATCCTGGATAAGCAGTGGCAGGTAGTCTCCATCAACACCACCCCGGATGCTGCCTCTACCATCCCGGAATCCATCCCGCAGGCCCCCACGTTGAGCTTTGGTGAATCTACGCTGGTAGGCACCACCGGCTGCACCCAAATGGTGGGAAAGGTGACCTATTCCGCCGATGAGGAGCGCCAAAATATCCAGGATGGCAACCGCCTGCACTTTGATGAGGTGGATTATGACGAGACCGCCCAGGATTGCCATGGCGCGTCCGTGTGGGCCGATAACCTGCTGCGCAACTTGATTTCCACTGGCCGCGATTTCCACTACACCGTCAATAGCAATAACCAGCTGGTCTTAGAGCTGGTTACAGATGAGGTGGACTCGCCGTCTATCAAATTGGTTTCCCTCGGCAATTAAATACGTAGGCTGGAAGCCATGACGCTTTCCACCACAATCAAGGCCCTTGCCGCCGCCGAGCACCTCGCGGTGGTCTCGGATTTTGACGGCACGCTCTCCCCCTTTGCCACGGCCATCTACGACGTCGAGATGAACCAAGACTCCCTACGCGCCTTGGATAAACTTGCTCACCTGCCGCATACCACCGCGGCCGTGCTGTCCGGCCGCCACCTCGCAGGCCTGCAGCGCGTGTGTCCACTGCGCGAGCCCGTGCTATTCGGCGGATCCCATGGCGCCGAATCCTCTTGGGAAGAAACGGATCTAACTCCCGCGATGCGCGAGCATCTGACCGCCAAGGAAACCGAGATCCGCGCAATTATGGAGCGCTTCCCAGGCGCGGATATCGAGGTCAAGCCCTTCCAGCGCGTACTGCACCTGCGGGCGCTCGAGGATACCGACCCAGAAGCTGCCGCCCAGGCTTATGAAGCCGGTCTCGCACTCGACCCGGGCGGCTTCCCACGCACGGCCGGTAAGTCCGTCGTGGAGTTTTCTGCCACTCAGGCCACCAAGGGCACGTGGTTAGACGAGCTACGCGAGCGTACCGGCGCCACCGCCATGGTCTTTTTGGGCGATGATGTCACCGACGAGGACGGTTTCCGCGCCCTCCATCAGCCGCCGGACGTCGGTGTCAAGGTAGGCGAGGGCGATACGGCGGCCGTAGTGCAGCTTGCCGACGTCGACGCCGTCGCCCACTTCCTCACTGAGCTTGCCACCGCCCGCGCGGCCCATATAGGTCACTCCGGCGGCGACGACGCCTAGCCGGTAAACCCCGGCCTGCCCCGACTTAACGCGGTGGTGCCACGGTCCGCCCCGCCGCGAAATTCGTCCGCAGTACCCGCCGCGACACCGCCGGCACGGCCGCCGCCGCATTATCCGCGGCGGCGATGAGGTTAGAGAGCATGTGGCCGGCGGCGGCGCCTTTGGCCTTATTGGGCTGGATGATGGTCGTCAAGCCAAGGCGCTGCGCCGCATCGATGCCGTCAAAGCCGGTGACGGAAAGCTCACTGGGAATATCGATGCCCCGTTCGCGCGCATAGGTCATCACGCCCAGCGCCATGGAGTCGGTGGTGCACAGGACTGCGGTGAGGTCAGGGTGGGCGTCGAGAAGCAACTGCGCGGCCGCCCGCGTGGTTTGCGCATCATTGATGTGCTGGGTGACCACGGGCACGGTTTCCGGCGCGATCCCCGCCTGCGCAAAGACGTCCATAGCGCCCATGACGCGGGCGTGCTGCACGTGCATATCGGCCTCTTGCAACTCCTCCCAGGAAATGGGGCCATCGTGGCGCTCGCGTTTGAGGCGAATGGCCAGCACGCCAATCTTGCGGTGGCCGGCCTCCACCAGCGCGCGGGCAGCCGGCGCAATCGCGGCTCGGTCATCGATCCCTACAAAAGGCAGGCCCGAATCCGTCGGCTGATCGCAGACCACCACCGGCAGCCCGCGCCCGCGCGCCGCCTCCAGGTAGGCATCCCCGGCCGCCACGGAATAAACCACAAAGCCATCCACGGCAGCCGAGCCGACCAGGCTGGTCGCTTCCGCTTCCCCCTCCGGGCCGGCCGGGATGAGGGTAAGCATGCTTTGCGCGCCGGCCGAGGCCTCCGCCATGCCGGCCAAGAAATCCACCGAGGCCATGTCTTCGAAGGCATAGGACAGGTGCTCAGTCAGCAGCACGCCCACCGCACCCGCACGGCGGGTGCGCAGGCTGCGAGCCGTGGGGTCCGGCCCGGGGTACCCTCGCGCTTTCGCCGCTGCCAGAATGCGCTCGCGCGTCGCGGCCGAGAGCTGGTCCGGCCGGCTATAGGCATTGGACACCGTCGTGCGCGAAACACCCAGTTCGGCGGCCAGCGAGGCCAGCGTCTTGCGGGTGGGGCTGCGTTTCACCATAGCCGTAAGCTTACCCCGCGGCCGCGTTTTCAATACATATTCAATTGACAACAATTACCATCAACAGCACACTGGGAGCTATGCATAACTCACTTCGCGCAACCGCCGCCCTCCTCGCGGCCGGCGGCCTCCTCCTCACCGCCACCGCTTGCTCCTCCTCTGACTCTCAAGACTCGGCCGCCGAGCCCGGCGCTCAGAAGAAAATCTCTATCGTCGCTTCCACTTCTATCTGGGCCGATGTTGCCCAAGCCGTGGCCGATACCGCCTCCGGCGTGGACATTGAGGTCAAGCCCATCGTGGAGGGCAATGGCGTCGACCCCCACCACTTCGAGCCTTCCGCGGCCGATATCGCCAAGGCCGAAGACGCGGACCTGCTCGTAGTCAACGGCGGCGGCTACGATTCTTGGATTTACCAGGCCGTCTCCGAGCAAGACAACATCATCTCCGCCCTGCCGCTGACCGACCACGGCAAGCTGGCCGATGACCCCAATGTCATGACCATCGACGCCGCCAAGGCCACCGCCAAGAAGGACCCAAAGAAGGTCACCAATATCGAAGGCAACGAGCACATCTGGTACGACCCAGCTGCGCTCGACGAGGTCGCCGGTAATATCGCGGACCAGATCAATGAGCTCAATACCGATGCGCACGCCAGCACCGAGCGCGTGGACTCCCACGTCAACCGCCTGCGCGACAAGCTCAAGGAGCTACCGGGCGATCTCTCCTACGCCCAGACCGAGCCGATTGCGGACTACATCATGAAGTACACCTCCGGCAAGGACGTCACCCCAGAGGGCTACCGCAAGGCCACCATTTCTGAGGGCGAGCCCACCGCGGCCGACCTTGCCGCCTTCACCAAGGCCATCAAGGACCACAAGGTGGACCTTCTCATCTTTAACCCGCAGACCGAAACCGATACCGCCGGCCGTATCAAGTCCGCCGCGGAGGATGCGGATGTCAATATCGTCGAAATCGGCGAGACCCCGCCGGATGGCAAGGAGTTCTGGACCTACTATGACGAGGTCACCGACTCCCTGGGGAAGCTCTAGTGCTCATCCAATTTCATGACGCAGCGGTTGCCCCGCTGTGGTCCAGCCTTAACCTCGCCGTTGACCGCGGCGAGTTTATCGCCGTTTTGGGCCCCAATGGCGTGGGCAAATCCACCCTGCTCGGCACTATCTTGGGCACCCGCAAACTCACGGCCGGCAGCGTCGACGTAGACTGCCGCGTCGGATTCATCCCGCAGCAGCGCATGTTCCCGGCCGACCTGCCCCTGCGCGCCCGCGACTTAGTATCGCTCTCCCTTGCGCACGGCGCTTTCCGACGCCGCCGCCCTCCCCGCCACCGCGTCGACGAGCTCCTCGCCGAGGTAGGTGCCACCGGCCTGCGCGACCGCCGCGTAGGACAGCTATCCGGCGGCCAGCAGCAACTTATCCGCCAGGCCCAAGCGCTGGCCAATGACCCAGAGCTCATCCTTGCCGATGAGCCGCTGCTCTCGCTCGACCCGGCGCGCCAGCAAGACACCGTGGAGAAGCTAGATGCGCTACGCCGCGAGCGCGGCACCTCCATCATCTTTGTCACCCATGGCATCAATCCGGTACTCGGAGTGACCGATAAGGTGCTCTACCTTGCTCCCGGCGGTCATACCTTCGGCGCGGTAGATGAGGTCATGCGCTCCGATGTCCTTTCCGAGCTCTACGGTTCCAAAGTCAACGTCTTAAACGTCGATGGGAGGCTTATCGTTGTCTAGCTTCATAGAAGACACCCAGTACCTGCTGAGCGTTGATTTTGTACAGTCCTCGCTCATCGCCTCCGCGCTGCTGGGCATTCTTTCTGGCGTGATGACCTCGCTCATCGTGCTGCGCCAGATGTCCTTTTCCGTCCACGCGACTTCCGAGCTCGCGCTCATGGGTGCCTCCGCCGCACTACTTTTCGGTCTCAACTTAGGCTTTGGCGCGGTCGCCGGGGCCATCGTGGCCGCCATCATCCTCGCCGTACTGGGCTTTAAGGGCCAGCAAGACAGCGCCATCGGCGTGGTCATGAGCTTTGGCCTAGGACTGTCGGTGCTATTTCTGCACCTCTATCCGGGCAACGCGAATACCGCGATGACGCTGCTGACCGGCCAGATCGTCGGCGTATCCTCGGCCTCGGTATGGCTTTTGGCCGCAACCACCGTGGTTATCCTCGCCGCCGTAGCCATCCTGTGGCGCCCCATGCTCTTCGCTTCGGCCGACCCAGTTATGGCCCAGGCGGCCGGCGTGCCGACCCGCTTCATCTCGGTCGCCTTCGCCGTACTCGTGGGCCTAGCGGCCGCGCAGTCGGTACAAATCGTTGGTTCACTGCTCGTCATGGCGCTGCTTATCACCCCCGGCGCAGCGGCCGTGCAGATTACTTCCTCGCCCCTGCGCGCGGTCATGTGGGCCACCATTTTCGCCGAGGTGTCGGCCGTAGGCGGCTTCATCTTATCGCTCGCGCCTGGTCTTCCGGTCTCGGTCTTCGTCACCACCATTTCCTTTGTCATCTATCTGGTGTGCCGGCTCATCGGCTGGCGGCGCAATAAAAGCGCAGTGCGCGACGAGGTCGCTGCCAAACGCTTCCACGCCGACTGCCACACCACGGCCGAGGAGCACCACGCCGACTAAACTGGGCGGCTATGCACGTACACCGCCGCACCGCGGATGTGGATTGCCGCACCCGCCGCTTCCTCGTCATCACGCCGGATAATCCCGGCCCGCATCCGGACCTGCTGCTCTTCTTCCACGGCTCGTTGCAATCCGGCAACGTGATGCGCCGCTTTACCAATGGCACCTTCGACGAGCTTGCCGATGCCACCAACACCATCCTCGTCTACCCCGACGGCGTGGATCGCCATTTCAATGATTGCCGCAGCATCCTACCGGTCACCGCCCGCACGGAGAACGTTGATGACATCGCCTTCGCCACGTATCTCGTTGAAGCTATGCAGCGCGAGTTCGGCACCGCGCGCACCTTTGCTTGCGGCTATTCCAATGGCGGTCAGATGGTGCTCCGCCTGCTTTTCGACGCTCCCTTTACCCTCACCCGCGCCTGCATCTTCGCCTCCACCTTGGGCGAGGGCGATAACCACGCGCCCAGCAACCCGGATGGCTACCGGCCCACGCCGCTGCTGTTTTTCCACGGCACCGCGGACCCATATGCGCCTTATGAAGGCGGTGTGGCCGGGCTGGACGCCGAGCGCACCCGCGGCCGCGTGCTCTCCGCGCCTGCCACCGCGGAATACTTTGCGTTGGCCAATGGCTGCCAGCCACCGCGCGACTACCACCCCGCCCCGGATGTCACCGCCACCGAATACGCCGGCGATTTTCCCGTCGAACTATGGACCATGGAGGGCCTTGGCCACGTGATTCCCTCTAGCATGAGAACCGACCCGCGCATAGGCCCCAATACAGATTCCTTCCGCGCTGTGGATAAGGTCCGCGACTTTTTCGGACTCGGCACCGCGCAGTCCTAGTTATCCACAGCGGCGCGCCTTATCCCTCGCCTCTGGTCGCGTCCCGCACCTAATGTGTGGAGCCATGAACGCGCTGCACACTTTCTTGACAGGCCTAGCCGCCGGCATGGACATCATCGCCGACTGCCACGGCCTAACTCAGCGCGCGCTAATCGAGGCCGGCTGCCCCGACACCACCGCCACCCGCCTGCTCGCCCTCGCCGATACCTACTTCGGCCCGACCGCGTTTAGCCGCCTCCAGCGCGAATCCATCGCCGCCGCTCGCACCAATGGGCACAGCCTTACCGCGCTGCTGGCCATCGAGCGCTACGCCACTCGGCTGAGAAATAAGCGTCAGGCCTGGGCGCTGCGTCGGGAGTTGTGTGAAATGAAGGGGGATGCCTCGGACGTCGAAAAGCGGGGGCGTAAACGCGTGCGCGAGATTAAAGGCCCGCCGCAGCGCACACCCGGTGTCAAGCTCTACCGCCGCGCCGAGGGCCCCTGGACTATGACGATTACCGGCAAATCCGCCGATATTGCGGATATGCATGCCGCGCTGGATAAAGATGCCCCGCTAGATTCGGTGCGCAAGATTTTCCAGGGCAAGACCGCCGCCTCCGGTGCGTCCGTGACCACCAATGTGGTGCTGCGCTTGGACGAGCTCGACCGCGTCGTCGACTGCGCGGGCGATGACGTGACACTGCAGCTCACCAATGGCGCCCGGATGACCGGCGCAGACCTCGTGCGCCGCGCATTTACCGAGCATGGCTATGTCACCCTCATCCATCCCGTTAAAGGCCCGGTGAATCTGTATCGCACGGAGCGGCTCGCCTCACCCAAGCAGCGCACCATGGCGGCCGCGGAAAATCCCACTTGTCCTTGGCCCCAGTGCAATTATCCCGCCGACGAATGCCAAGTCCACCATCTCACCGCCTGGCGCCACGGCGGCGAGACAAACCCCGAAAACCTCACCATCGCCTGCCCGTACCACAACGGCGTCAACGACGATGACCCCAACGGCCCGCCAGTTCGCGGCCGCCTGGCCCGGGTGAATGGCACCATTAGGTGGCTGCCGCCCTGGGCAGAAGGCGGCTAGAAACTCTCGCTAGAGACTACTGGGCCGCGCGGCGCTGGCGTGCGAATTCGGAAAGCACAGAACCGGCCGCGACGGAAGCATTGAGGGACTCGACCCAATCCGTCATAGGGATGGACATGATGACGTCGCAGTTTTCCCGCACGAGGCGAGAAATCCCCTTGCCCTCGGAACCGATGACGATGACCACGGGGTCCGTCGCGCCGTTATATGTATCCAGCGTGTGCTCGCCGCCGGCATCTAGGCCGACGACCTGGTAGCCGCTCTTTTGGAATTGCTGTACGGTGCGGGTGATATTCGTCGCGCGGGCGACCGGCAGGCGCGCCGCCGTGCCGGCCGAGGTACGCCACGCCACGGCAGTCACGGATGCGGAGCGGCGCTCTGGGATGATGACGCCGTCGCCACCAAAAGCTGCCACAGAGCGAATCACCGCGCCGAGGTTGCGCGGGTCGGTGATGTTATCCAAGATGACGAACATGCCCGGACGGGCACTTTCGGCCGCACGGGAGATGAGCTCATCGACATCGGCGTATTTATACGGCGGGATCTGCAGCCCGATGCCCTGGTGCATGCCGTTGCCGGTCATGCGGTCCATCTCGTGGCGCTGCACCTCGATGATGGGGATATTGCGGGTATTGCACATGGCCACGGCCTCAGACAGGCGCTTATCGTTGCGGGTACCGGCCACGATATAGAGCGTGGTGGCCGGAACCTTGGCATGCAGACACTCGATGACCGGGTTGCGGCCCACGACCATCTCGGCGGTCTCCTTCTGGTGACGGCCGGAGTTGCGGCGGTCGCGCTCCAGCTTGGCCTTGTGCTTGGCGTGGTAAATGCGGTCCTCTGCCTTGGGTGTCGGGCCCTTGCCGGCCAAGCCCTTGCGGCGCTGGCCGCCGGAGCCCTTGGTTGCGCCCTTCTTATTGGTCTTGCGGATTCCCGCGCCACCGCGGCCGTGGGTACGTGCCATAGTTTATTGTCCTTTCGGAGTGCTTAACGCTGCGCCAGCGACCAGGTCGGGCCGTCTGGGGTATCGGTGATGGTGATGCCGGCGGCCGCGAGGCGGTCACGGACGGCGTCGGCAGTAGCGAAGTCCTTGTCCGCACGCGCCTGGGTGCGCCGCTCCAGTTCAGCCTGCACCAGCGCATCCAACGCGGCATCCGCCCCGCTAGCTTGCGCTCCATCTTCCCACTCCAGCGGGTCAAAGCCAAGTACGTGTGCCATCGCCCGTACCTGGCCGGCCAGCGTGCGCGCCCCGGCCTCATCGCCGGCGGCAAGGGCCTTATTGCCGGCGCGAACGGTGGTGTGGATTTCCGCCAGCGCCTTGGGCACCGCGATATCATCATTCATCGCGTCTTCAAAGCCCTGCGTCCACTCGCCCAGCTCCAGGTCATCGAAGTGAGCGAGGAAGTCCTCGATGCGGCGGTAGCCTGCGGCGGCCTCGGTCAGCGCGGCCTCGGAATACTCCAGCACGGAGCGGTAATGCGCCGAGCCCAGGTAGTAGCGCAGCTCCACCGGACGCACCAGCTCGAGCATATTCGGAATAGAGAGCACGTTGCCCAGCGATTTCGACATCTTCTCGCCCGACATCGTCACCCAGTGGTTGTGCATCCAGTAGTTGGCAAACTTATCGCCGGCCGCGTGCGACTGAGCAATCTCGTTCTCGTGGTGCGGGAACTGCAGGTCCAGCCCGCCGCAGTGGATATCGAAATTGGAGCCCAGGTAATAGGTAGACATGGCCGAGCACTCCAGGTGCCAGCCCGGTCGGCCGTCGCCCCAGGGGGTGGGCCAGCTGGGTTCGCCCGGTTTCGCGGCCTTCCACAGGGCAAAGTCTTTGGCGCCGCGCTTGGCGGAATCTTCGCCCTCACCCTGTTCCATTTCTTCTACCTTGTTGCCGGACAGCGAACCATAATCCGAGCCTTCGGCCTTGGTCCATGCGGCAACGTCAAAGTAGACGGAGCCTTCGGCGGGGTAGGCAAAGCCGGCGTCGATAAGCCGCTGCATATAGTCGACCATCTGGGTGACAAAGCCGGTCGCGCGCGGCTCTACCGAAGGCGGAAGCACGCCCAGGGTGTTATAGGCCTTGGTGAACTCGCGCTCATACGTGGATACCCACTCCCACCAGGGGCGATTATTCTCGGCCGCCTTGGTGAGGATCTTGTCATCGATATCGGTGACGTTGCGCACCAAGGCTACGTCATAGCCTTGGGCGAGCAGCCAGCGGCGCAGGATGTCGAAAGCGACGCCGGAGCGCAGGTGCCCGATGTGCGGCTGGGCCTGCGGGGTGGCGCCGCACAGGTAAATCGAGGCATGGCCGGGGCGAATCGGCTCGAAATCGCGTTGGCTGCGGGTGGCTGTGTCATAAATGCGCAAAGTACTCACGCCACTTAGTCTAATTGACGCGTGCGCGGGGTTAGTGCGGTGGGCTAGGCGCGCCAGACGACGGCCGTAGCAACCGCCGCACGCCCCTCCTTACGGCCGGTGAACCCCAGGTGGTCCGTGGTGGTAGCAGAAACGGACACGGGGGCACCGAGGATTTCGCTCAGTACGGCCTCGGCCTCTTCGCGGCGCGGACCCATCTTGGGGGTCTGGCCGATGAGCTGGGCGGCGGCGTTGCCGATGATAAAGCCCTCGGATTCGAGCAATTCCCGACATTCGCGCAGTAGCTTCGCGCCAGAAACGCCATCGTATTCGGGGCGGCCGACGCCCACGAAGGAGCCGAGGTCACCGAGGTGGGAGGCGGATAAAAGGGCGTCGACAAGCGCGTGCGCTACAACATCCCCATCGGAGTGGCCCTCGCACCCGTCAACGCCTTCGAAGAGCAGGCCGGCGATCCAGCAATCCTTGCCGGCCTCGATTTGGTGGGCGTCGGTCGCGATTCCAACGCGCGGGATAATCGGATTAGTCATGGGTCTCCTCGGTCAGGGCGTGGGCCAGGGTGAGATCGATGGGCGTGGTGATCTTGAAAGCCAGGGTATCGCCCGGCACGGTTGCCACGCGCTCGCCGTGCCATTCCATGAGGCTGGCGTCATCCGTGGCGGTAAATTCGGGCTGCTGGGCCCAATAATCGAGGTTGGCCTGGCGCAGCGCGGACAGGCGGAAGGCCTGCGGGGTTTGCACTGCGCGCAGGCGGGAGCGATCGGGGGTGCTCAACACGGCCTCATCCGCGACTTCCTTGATGGTATCGGCCACCGGAACCACGGGCACGGCCGCGGGAGCGCCTTCCAGCACCCGCTTGGCGACGCCCCGCACCATCGCCGGCGGCGTCAACGCACGGGCCGCATCGTGGATGAGCACCACGGCATCCTCGTCCGGGATTGCTTGCAGGCCGGCCCACACGGAATCGGCGCGCTCGCTGCCACCGTGAACGAGGCGAATCGGGGCGGCGCTTGCAGCGTCAGTAGCACCAACGGCGTCGATGCGGCCGATAATGCGCGCGGCCTCAGCCTCCATGTCCGGGCTGACCAGGACGATAATTTCATCGACTACCCCGGAGGCCAGCAATGCTCGCACGGAGCGTTCCAGGAGGGTGCGGCCGCGCAGCTCGACATAAGCTTTGGCCACCTCGGCGCCGAGGCGAGTTCCCTGGCCTGCGGCCGCGATGAGCGCGATGACGCGCGGTTTAGTCTTCGTCGTCGAAGGAGAGGTCATCGAGATCGATGTCGTTGTCGATATCGGTGGTGATGGACTTATCATCTACCAATCCGGCGGCGCGGTGGCGCTCGATGGTGGCATCGATTTCTTCCATCATGGTGTCGGCCTTCTTCTCATCGACCGGCTTGGCCAGTGCGAGCTCACCTACCAGGATGGTGCGGGCCTTGCCAAGCATGCGCTTCTCGCCGGCCGAAAGGCCGCGATCCTGGTCGCGGCGCCACAGGTCACGCACGACCTCGGCGACCTTATTAATATCGCCGGAAGCCAGGCGCTCCTGGTTAGCCTTATAACGGCGGGACCAGTTGCCGGCCTCTTCGACGTCCTCGTCACGCAGCACGGAAAAGACCTTTTCTAGGCCTTCCTTGCCCACGACGTCGCGCACGCCGACGTTATCGGCGTTCTTGATGGGCACGCGGACGACCAGGTCGGACTGGTTGATGTGCAGCACCAGGTATTCGAGCGTCTCGCCACCCATTTCGCGGGTCTCGATATCCTCGATGACGGCCGCACCGTGGTGCGGGTAGACGACGACCTCGCCGACCTTATACTCCATTGCCACTCCTTGTGTTCCCGATTTATCCCGGTTGACTAAGGCCGCTATTTTATCACGCACGGCCGCCCCGACTGCGGATACCCCCGTATACCCCCACGGTCTACCCGCCCGATTTGGGACAACTGTGTACTTTATCGCGAAAGGGACTAGGCTAAAGCGTTGACAAGCCCTGTGATCGCAATTGATGGAGGATGCTCAACGTGCAGTCCCTGAAGTCCGCCGCCCGCCGCGGTGCCATTATTTCCGTTACCGCCGTCTCCGCTCTGGCGTTGGCTTCTTGCTCGGCGGGTCATGTCACCCAGACCGCTGAAAAAGTGGCTGCGGTCGATGGCGCTTCTGCAAGCACGGAAGATAATAAGGCTGCAGTTCGCGATGTCACCATCCTGGTAGAGCCGGACGGCACTGCTGCACTGAAGTTCAGCGCCATTAACCAGGGCTACGACACCGATGTCATTTCCTTGGAGTCCGTGAAGGTCGATGGCCAGCGCGTTGAGATGAAGCAGCCACAGCCGCTGCACCGCGATGAGTCCATCATCGCTGATTCTCAGAAGAACCTGGAAGCTAACCCCCAGCAGGATTCCGAAACCGTCCAGTACATCGCCACCAAGTTGAAGAATGATGACTTCGGCTACGCCGGTGACCGCCCGGTTACCTTCGAGTTCTCCAATGGCTCCATCGACGTAAACGCCACCATCGCTGCCACCCAGATGCAGTCCGGCGAGTTCGACCGCGACGTCGAGTCCTCCGAGGGCTACTCCTCCGAGGCTCCGGAGAACTAAGCCATACCACTTTCCTGCCCCGCTCCCAGCCCGCTTCGGGCTGGGAGCGTCTGTGTGTTTTAGGCTAGAAGCCATGGCCAAGAAAACCCGCCCCATCCATACCTGTTCCGAATGCGGCTACGTCTCGCCCAAATGGCTCGGGCGATGCCCGGACTGCGGTGCGTGGGGCACGCTGGAGGAAAAGGCACCGGTGGTGGCGGTGCCAGGGGCGTCGGCAAGCAAGGGCGTAGCCCCGTCGAGTCCGGCACAGCCGATTACCAAGATTGGGGCGCAGGCAACAAAGACGGTGCGCACCGGTATCGGCGAGTTGGATCGCGTGCTGGGAAGCGGCATCGTGCCGGGCTCGGTGGTGCTTATGGCCGGCGAGCCCGGCGTGGGCAAATCCACGCTACTGCTGGAAGTAGCCTCGCGGTGGGCACAGCTCGGCCGCACCGTGCTCTACGCGACGGCCGAGGAATCCGCCGGCCAGGTCCGCTCCCGCGCCGAGCGCACCGGCGCCTTGCAGGAAACTTTGTATTTGGCGGCCGAGTCCAACTTGGATGGGGTCTTCGGGCACGTCGATAAGCTGCAGCCTAGCCTCATTATCGTCGATTCGGTACAGACCATGCACGCTGTGGGCGTGGAAGGTGTATCGGGCGGCGTGGCGCAATCACGCGCGGTGACGGCCGCGCTGACCTCGCTGGCGAAGTCCACCGGCATACCGGTGCTGCTGGTCGGCCACGTCACGAAGGACGGCAACGTGGCCGGGCCACGCGTGCTGGAGCACCTTGTCGACGTCGTCTTAAACTTCGAGGGTGACCGCCAATCCAGCCTGCGCATGCTGCGCGGCATCAAAAATCGCTTTGGCGCCACCGACGAGGTGGGCTGCTTCGAGCAGACCTCCGGCGGAATTCGGGAGGTAGCGGATCCCTCCGGGCTCTTCCTCTCGCACCGCGGTGCTACGCCGGATGGCTCGGCCGTGACGGTCGCGATGGACGGGGTGCGGCCGATTCTGGCGGAGGTGCAGGCGCTGACGGTGGACCCGGTGGCGAAAAACCCGCGGCGGGTGGTTACCGGGTTAGATTCCAACCGCGTGCCGATGGTGCTCGCGGTGCTCCAGGCCCGCGCCGGCCAGCGCACCAATGATAAAGATGCCTACGTCGCCACGGTCGGCGGCATGCGCATTACGGAAACCGCGACGGATTTGGCGGTGGCGTTGGCGACGTGGTCCTCGTTGCACGAGCAACCGCTGCCGGCCAAGACGGTTGTCATTGGCGAGGTGGGCCTGGCCGGCGAGTTGCGTCCAGTGCCCAATGTGGAGCGGCGCTTAATGGAGGCCGCGCGGCTGGGTTATAAGAACGCGATTGTCCCACGCGGGGAAATCGAGCCAGTAGACGGCATTCGCGTCCACCAAGCTGGGACGCTAGGGCAGGCCATCGCTGCGGTGGCGGGCTAGCGCCTAGCGCAGCGTGAAGTCCTGCGGCGGGGAGGAGTTATCGCCGATGATGGTGTGGGCGAAGTAGGCGCCTGGTTCAGCCGTTGGGCGATTGGTGCATTCGCCCGGCTTGGAGGCTTGGCGGGACCATTCGGCCTCGAATTTTACGTCCTTGCCGGCCGGGAAAGTCTGCGAGCCGGTCTGCACGGAAGCATAGCAATCCGTATCGGACCACACGCGCTCGTTATTGGCCATCTTGTAGACCTCGAAGCGCAGCAGGTTCTTGTCTAGGTCGATCTTGCAATCTGCGGCCGTGGGGTTGGTGACTGTCATGAAGAACTTCGGCAGTTCACCCTCCGGCACAGAGTAGTTCAACATGGAAGTGCGCACCTGGAGGTCTGCCAGGTCACAGGTTTTCTTTGCTGCCTCGGAGCTCGCGGCCGCGGAGCTGGAGGGCTCGCTTTCGGCAAACTCGCTTTCCGACGCCCCCTCGGCCGACGTCTCCGCGGAGGTTGCGGAGGTTTCTGGGGCAGCAGAAGATGAGGTCTGCTCCGGCGTAGGCGCGGGTGCGGCGGTATCGGCCGGCTCATCGCTGCTGCCCCCGAAAGCAGCCACAGCCGCCCAGATCAGCACCACGACCAGCACGAGTACGATGATGAGCGCCGCTACTCGTCGGCGCTTGTAAATCTCTTCTGGTAGGGGCTTTTTCTGCGTCACGCTGTCAATTTTAAGCGGTGGGCACGGGCCGGTGCGCTAAGCCCGCGCCGCGTGTCAGGCGGGCTAGTCCACCCCGAAGGTCTGCAGGGTTTCCACGCTGGAATCTTCCAGCAGGTAGCGCGCGCCGATAACGCCCAGGGCACCCTCGTCGAGCAGACGGCGGACGTTGGGCACGCTGGCCACCAGCTGGGCGACGGTCTGGCGGGTGTGCTCCCGCTCGACGTCGTCAGTCGTGGAATTTGGGCCCGCCACCAGTGCGGAGGCGGCAACCTTCTCGATGATGGGGCGCTGCAGGCCGGTGGGCAGCTCACCGCCGGATACGAAACCGGTAGCCGCGCCCACCGCGCCGCAAGATTGATGGCCGAGGACTACCAGCAGGTTGGGTTTGAGGGCAGCAAGGGCGTAGTCGAGGGAGGCTAGGACGGCGTCGTCAAGAATGTGGCCGGCAGTGCGGATGACAAAGGCATCGCCGAAACCGATATTGAAGACGTGCTCGATAGGGGCGCGGGAGTCGGAACAGGAAATAACCACCACGCGAGGGTCCTGGCCGTGAGTTAGGCCCTCGCGGTTATAAATCTCGCGCACGTCGACGGTCTCGCCGTCCAAAACACGCTGATTTCCCGCCTTGAGGGCCTCCCATACGGCCTGCGGTTCGTGGGCAATATTACGTAAAGGCATAGGCCACATTCTAATGCCCTAGACTATCTCCCACGATGGATTCGCAAGCTCTTCTTTCCTGGTTCGATGCCAATGAACGAGACCTGCCGTGGCGCCGGCCTGGCACGAGCGCGTGGGGTGTGCTGCTCAGTGAGGTCATGAGCCAGCAGACCCCAGTCGCGCGCGTGGCTCCGGTGTGGGAGGACTGGATGCGGCGCTGGCCCACCCCGGCAGATTTTGCCCAGGCTACTCGAGCGGAGGTCTTGCGCGCCTGGGGCAAGCTGGGCTACCCGCGGCGCGCGCTGCGCCTGTGGGAGTGCGCGGCGGCTATTGGCGAGGGCGAGGTACCGGCGGACGTCGATGAATTGCTGTGCCTGCCTGGCATTGGGGATTACACCGCGCGCGCTGTGGCCTGTTTTCACTTCGGGGTAAACGTACCGGTGGTCGATACCAATGTGCGGCGGGTGTATACCCGCGCAGAAGAGGGCCGGTTCCTTGCGCCGCAGCCATCGAAGCGGGAGCTGGCGGCCGTGGCAGAGCTTTTGCCGGCCGAGAATGGGCCGCGTTTTTCGGCCGCGCTCATGGAATTGGGAGCGCTGGTGTGCACGGCGAAGAATCCTTCCTGCGAGCAGTGCCCGCTGCGCGCGAGCTGTGCGTGGCAGCTCGCTGGCCGGCCGCAGCCCAGTGCAGAGGAGCAGGCACAGGCGAAAAAGCGCGTGCAGAAATTCGTCGGCACGGACCGACAGGTGCGCGGCAAGATTCTGGACGTGCTGCGCGCGGCGGAGCGGCCGGTACCACAGTCCGAGATTGACGTGGTCTGGCCCGATGCGGCACAGCGCTCCCGCGCGTTGGCTTCGGTGCTTGCCGACGGCCTCGCCGAGCAAAACGACGCTGGCCTGTTCCACCTCCCTATTTAGGGGGTTAATAATGGCCAGCTATAATCGCAGGTCGCGATCCAGGGCGTGTGATCTGGTTAACGCCAGCGGCCACGGAAATTGAATCCGCCCGGCAGGTTCACCCACATGCCGCCGCGGGAATTAAAGGTGACCGGCCCTACCTTGGTAGACATCGACGCGCCGGATCCAGAGACGTTGATCCAGCTATTCTTGCCGGTCTTTTTTCTTGAACGATACTGAAGTCCCATAAGCATTTATTTTAGCAATTCCACTTCCACCGTTCCTACTGCGCAGTAGGTTTTGGTCATGGAAAAGATTTGTATGAGACTCCTCACAGTCTGTTCACTAATCCTCGGGTCGCTCTTTCTGCCGCCAGCTGCCAACGCGGCGGTGACTTCAGCTCACCCGGCGCCGCACCTGGCAGAATCGGCGGGCCAGGCGCAGGTGTTTACATATGACACCACCACCGATGCCGGCAAGCCGGTGCAAGCCTCGGCTACCTTGTACGAGCCCACTGCACCGTGGCGTGGCAAGGGCGAGCGCCCGACCATCGTCTTCGGACCAAGCACGCGTGGGCAGGGCGACCAATGCGCGCCGTCGCGCGCGGGCATGCAGCTGGGGTCGGTGGGCCTGAGCAAAGTGGGCTCTCCCACCATTAATGCCAGCTACGAGTACTCATTTTATATGATGGCCCTGCGCCACGGGGCACGCGTTATCGTTGCCGACCTTATTGGGTTGGGCATGCCAGGACACCACACGTATGTAAACCACATTGAAGAAGCACACGCGCTTCTCGACGCCGCCCGCTCCGGCCTAGAACTCGCGCACGCCCCGAAGGACGCCCCTATTGGCTTTGCGGGCTATTCGCAGGGCGGCGGCGCCTCGCTCTCCGCAGCCGAGTATGCCGAACGCTACGCTCCTGACCTCAACGTAGCCGGCACATACGCTGGCGCGCCGCCAACGGACCTGCCGGAGACTATGCGCAGCATTGACGGTTCAGCTATCGCCCACGTGCTGGGCTATGCCATTAATGGCTTTTCTGAGCGTAGCCCAGAATTCCGCGATGCAGTGTTGGCGGAACTCAACCCACGAGGCAAGGACTTCTTACGTTCCGCGGCCACCAGCTGCACGGGCGATTCTGTTCTCATGTGGGGCTTTACAAATACCCGAATGCTTACCCGCACCGGGGAATCCTTGTCCGGGATTGTGGAACGCAAACCTGTCGTTAAGGAAACTTTAGAGCGCCAAAACCTGGGCAAAGCGGTGCCAAATGCACCGGTAATGATGGCTAGCTCACCTAGTGATGATTTAATCTCTCATGACCAGGTACGCAGGACTGCTGGAGCGTACTGCTCTATGGGCGGAACCATCGATTTCGTAGCCGCACCCGGCACCGCAACGATTCCACGCACTGGAATCGACCACGCCGTGCCCTTGTACCTAGAGATGCCGGTCGGGTTGCAGTATCTCTTTGACCGCTTTGAGGGCAAACCGGCCCCCACTAACTGCACAGCATAAATAGATTCCTGGGCGCAAATAAAGCCGCCCAGTTCTCGCAGGGAAAGCGAGGGCTGGGCGGCTTTAAGGCGCTATAGCGCCACTACATCGGCTGGCCGGCGCCTGCTGGCGGCGGGTTATGGCCATCGTCATCGGAGTCGGAACCGGAGCCGGACTCTAGGTCGGTTCCGGCGGCGGTGGAGCCGCCATCGCCCGGAACGTCCGGGGTGATGGTGTCGGGCTCGCCGGCATCGGTGGAGTCGGCGTCGTCAAGCTGCGGCTCCTCGGTGTCCTCCGGCAGAGGCTTCGGGCGTGGGCTGAAGGTGAACTTCGCGCCAGTGTTGTCCTTGGACTCGCCGTCCCAGCCCTCGACGTCGACGGTGATGATCTCACCGGCGCCGATTTCGCCGAAGAGGATCTTCTCGGAGAGCTGATCCTCAATCTCGCGCTGGATGGTGCGGCGCAGCGGACGAGCACCCAATACTGGGTCGAAGCCACGCTTGGCCAGGAGGTTCTTGGCCTTGTCCGTAAGCTCGATGCCCATATCGCGCTCCTCCAGCTGCTTGGCCACGCGGCCGATGAGCAGCTCGACCATCTCCACAATCTGCTCCTGGGTGAGCTGGTGGAAGACAACGATGTCATCGATACGGTTCAAGAACTCCGGGCGGAAGTGCTTCTTCAGCTCGTCGTTGACCTTCTGCTTCATCCGATCGTACTGGGCATCCGCATCATTTTCGGAAGAGCCAGTAAAGCCCAAGCCCACCGGCTTCGAGATGTCCTGGGTACCCAAGTTCGACGTGAAGATGAGAACGGTGTTCTTGAAGTCAACGACGCGACCCTGGCCGTCGGTAAGCCGGCCGTCTTCCAGCACCTGCAACAAGGTGTTGTAGATCTCCTTGTGGGCCTTCTCAATCTCATCAAAAAGCACAACGGAGAACGGCTTGCGGCGAACCTTCTCGGTCAGCTGGCCACCTTCTTCGTAGCCGACGTATCCCGGAGGGGCACCGAAAAGACGAGAAGCGGTGAAGCGGTCGTGGAATTCGCCCATATCGATCTGGATGAGGTCATCATCCGAACCGAAGAGGAAGTTAGCCAGGGACTTCGATAGCTCGGTCTTACCCACACCAGACGGGCCAGCAAAGATGAAGGAGCCGGATGGACGGCGCGGGTCCTTGAGGCCTGCACGGGTACGGCGGATGGCGCGGGAGACGGACTTGACCGCCTCGTCCTGGCCAATGATGCGCTTGTGCAGCTCTTCTTCCATGTTGAGCAGACGGTTGGATTCCTTCTCCGTCAGCTTCAGTACAGGGATGCCGGTCCAGTGTGCCAGCACCTCTGCAATCTGGTCCTCGCCAACCTCGGCGATCTCCTCAAGGTCGCCGGAGCGCCACTGCTTTTCCTTCTCAGCGCGCTCCTCGCCCAGCTTGCGCTCCTTATCGCGCAGGCCAGCTGCCTTTTCGAAGTCTTGGGCATCGATGGCCGCTTCCTTTTCCTTGCGGACCTCAGCGATGCGGTCATCGACCTCGCGCAAGCCCTTTGGCGCGGTCATGCGCTTGATGCGCATGCGCGCGCCAGCCTCATCGAGAAGGTCAACGGCCTTATCCGGCAAGAAGCGGTCATTGATGTAGCGATCCGAGAGGGAAGCTGCAGCGTGCAGCGCCTCATCGGTATAAGACACGCGGTGGTGAGCCTCGTATTTATCGCGCAGGCCCTTCAAAATCAAGAAGGTGTCATCCAGGGAAGGCTCGTCTACCTTAACTGGCTGGAAACGGCGCTCGAGGGCGGCGTCCTTTTCGATGTGTTTGCGGTACTCATCCAAGGTGGTAGCACCGATGGTCTGCAGCTCGCCACGGGCCAGCTTTGGCTTGAGCAAGGAAGCTGCATCGATAGCACCTTCAGCAGCACCGGCACCGACCAAGGTGTGGATCTCATCGATGAACAAGATGATATCGCCGCGCTGGTTAATCTCCTTGAGGACCTTCTTCAAGCGTTCCTCGAAGTCACCGCGGTAACGAGAGCCGGCCACCAGGGAGCCTAGGTCAAGCGAGTAGAGCTGCTTGTCCTTGAGGGTTTCTGGGACCTTGCCGTTGACGATGTCGAGCGCCAAGCCCTCGACCACGGCGGTCTTACCAACGCCCGGCTCACCGATGAGCACCGGATTATTCTTCGTGCGGCGAGAGAGCACTTGCATGATGCGCTCTACCTCGGACTCGCGGCCAACGACAGGATCCAGCTTGCCGTCCTTGGCAGCCTGGGTGAGGTTGCGGCCGAATTGATCAAGCACCAGGGAATTGGAACGCTCGCCGGAACCGCCGGAGCCGCCACGAGCGCCGGCGCCAGCACCTGCACCGACTGGACCGGAGCCTTGGCCATTGGAGGAGCCGCCCTCCTGCTGTCCACCTTCGTAGCCGGACAGCAACTGGATAACCTGCTGGCGCACGCGTGGCAGGTCGGCGCCGAGCTTGGTCAGCACCTGCGCGGCGACGCCATCGCCCTCGCGAATGAGACCCAGCAGCAAGAACTCAGTACCGATGTACTTGTGTCCCATCTGCAGGCCCTCACGCAGGGAGAGCTCAAGAACCTTTTTGGCACGTGGAGTAAAGGGGATGTGGCCGGTGTGTGGCTGGCTACCCTGGCCGATGATTTCCTCGACCTCACGGCGGACATCCTCCAGGGAAATACCCATGGATTCCAGTGCCTTGGCAGCGACGCCTTCGCCTTCATGGATAAGGCCGAGCAAGATGTGCTCGGTGCCGATGTAATTGTGGTTAAGCATGCGTGCTTCTTCCTGCGCCAAAACGATGACGCGGCGAGCACGATCGGTAAACCTCTCGAACATGATTCCCCTATACTTTCGCTTCTAATGTGTCACCCACTCTAACGCGGCAATCCGCCGATCATTTCCGGTTTTACTCCCAGATGCCCGCAATACCGCGATAATTCCCCATCTTCGCAGCTCACACGGGTGTACGCCGGTAGCGAACAGGGGCACGGGCATGTAATCTGGAATCGTTTTATTGTTCCCCGCCCCTCTTCCGCACTGTTTAAGGAAATCTCCACCGTGCCGCAACTTCCTGAGTTCTTCGCCACCCAACACAACCTGCACGAATTGGCAGTAGTGGATGAAGCTCCTTCCTCCACGCTCTTCGCCGTGGAAGACGGGGCCACGCATCAGCCGTTGAGCGTGGAGATTTTCGCCCCAGGAATCACCGGCATGGTGGAAAAGTCCACCGCGCTACATGGATTGCATCACCCGGCTATCGCACCGCTGGTAGGCACGGGCACTACCGCCGACGGGCAAGAGTTCATTGTCCGCGAGGGGTTTGTCGGCACCCAGCTTTCGCAAGTTCCCAATAATCTCAGCCGCACGGACGCGGCGGAGATCTTTGGCCCCCTGGCCGGTGCGGTGGACTTTTTAATCTCTCGCAAACAGGCAGGCTTTGCGGTCCATGGGCTAAGGGAGGCCCGGGTAGGCGTCGACAAGCAGCGGCAGATTTCGGTTCTGGCCGCGGTCGGCCCGTCGGGTGAGGAGCACGGCGATGCGGTAGAAGCATTCGAGCAACTCGTCGCGCGCAAGTGCCCGGACTATAAGGCCACCGGCACGGCGGATAGCGCCAAGGATGTGGTGGCGCATCTGCGCCCGCAGCGAGAGTTCGATACCGCGCAGATCCCTCGCGTGCAAGCCCCCGAACCGCGCCCCCAGCAGCAATTCGCCCCGCCGCAGCCGCAGCAGCAGGCGATGGCCCAGCCCATGGGGCAACAGCCCATGGCGCCAGCGCCGCAGAAGAAGGGCAAGGGCGGTCTCATTGCGTTGATTAGCGTGTTGGCGGTGGCCGCGATTGCTGCCGCGGCGGCGCTGTGGTTCTTCTTGTCCTACCCCAGCTGGAATGACAAAGAACAAAACCTGGCGGATGCGTACCCGAACCTGGTGAGCTCCCGTAGTGGCCAGGAGGGCTTCGATGGGGCAAAGTGTTCCTCGCGTGAGCCGGAGTCTGGCCAGGAGGCCAAGATTTCCTGCGTGGGCGATGGGTTTAGCTATATCGTGACCTACTACCCCAGCATAGAAGAGCGCGATGCCATGCTTCCCGACGCCGAGCCGGTGGAGCTTTCCAATGACCAGTGCACCATCCAAAGCTATGAGACCACCGCGGATGTTCCTACTTACGTCATGGCCGTTGAAGGCACCCAATCCGCGTTCCTCGTGTGGGGCGATAAGGCTGAAAACGAGCGGCTGAACCTGCCGCTGTGCGCCTCTTAAATCGCACTCTCAGAGTTTCCGGCCCGCCGCGCATAGCGTGTGCGGGCCTTATGCCTGTCCTAGTGGCTACTCCGTCGACGGCACGCGCTTGAGGAAGGGGGCCAGCACAATAACCACCAGCGAGAGCACGCCTGCAAAAAGGAATGCCCAGTGCGCACCGTGAGCGGTGGCAGCAGCATCATTCATGCCTTGTGCCAGGCCAGCCTTGGTGCCACGGCTAAGGAACGTCATCAAAAAGGCAGTGCCGGCCGCGCCCGCCAGCTGCTGCAAAGTATTAAGGATGGCGGAGCCGTGTGAGTAGAGCTCATCCGGCAGGGAGGCCAGGGACGTCGTCATCAGTGGCGTCATCATGAGCGCAATGCCGAGGGCGAATAGGACGTGCATAGCAATGACCATCCACACAGCGCTGTCCTCAGTGAGCAGGGTCATCAGCCACGTACCCGCGGCAAGGAGAAGGGCACCTGGAATCATCAGCGGACGGGGCCCGTGGACATCATAGAGGCGGCCTACCATCGGGGAGATGCCGCCTTGCAGCAAGCCGCCGGGCATGACGACGAGCCCGGTGACCAGGGAACTTACCGCCAAAGAGGTCTGCAGGTAGATGGGCAGGACATTGACCACGCCAAGCAATAGCCCGAACATCAAAAGCATGCCGAGTACCGCCACGGTGAAGTTCGGAACCTTAAATGGTCGCATATCCAGCAGGGCGCGATTGTCTTTAGCCAGGCGCACTTGCCGGAGGGTAAAAAGCGCCAAGGCCACAAGTCCTATGGCGAGGACGAGGATGTCTATGAGGCCTTCGCCCTCCAGAATATTTTCTAGGGACGATACGGCATATACCAACCCGCCAAAGGCAAGGACGGACAAAATAACTGAGGGGAAATCCAGCGGGGTATCGCGTTTATCGCCCACGTTGACTAGGCGGAGGTAGCCGGCGACGCCGATGAGGCCGAGCAGCGGAACCATGGTCCAGAAGATAACGTGCCAGGTGAACATGCTAAGAACCAGACCGCCCACCGTAGGTCCGAGCGCTGGGGCCACGGAAATGACCACGGAGATAATGCCCATGACGCTGCCGCGACGCTGCGGCGGGACGAGGGTCATCGCCACCGTCATCAAGGTGGGGATCATCAACGCAGTACCCGCCGCTTGGAAAACGCGCCCCACCAGCAAGATGCCGAAGGCTGGGGCGAGTGCCGCAAAGACTGTACCGGCAAGGAATACACCCGCGGAGGCGAGAAAGATCTGGCGGGTGGTGAATTTATCCATGAGAAAGCCGGTGGTCGGGATGACCACGCCCATGGTGAGCAGGAAACCGGTAAGCAACCACTGGGCGGAGGTAGCCGGGATGTCAAAGTCCGCCATGATGGCAGGCAATGCCACCGAAAGGGCGGTCTCGTTCAGGATCATCACCATCGCACCAAGGACGAGGATGGTGAGGTTGATTTTTACCTCTGCGGAAATGTGCGGATCTGGTTTCTGAGACACCCAGATAGGATACTGAGGCCGCCGATATGGGGAAAGTCGGGGAGTATAATTTTAATGTCTTCCTCCGCGCGGTCAGACCGCGCCACCCGAATATATAGAGAGGCCATCCCAGTGCGTTTTCTCCAGGATTCCCGCCCGCCGTACGAATTGACCTATTCCGATGTGTTCATGGTGCCCAGCCACTCCGAGGTGGGCTCGCGCCAGTCGGTGGATCTCACCACTGAGGACGGCACTGGCAATACCATCCCGCTCATCGTGGCCAATATGACCGCCGTGGCCGGTCGCCGCATGGCCGAGACCATCGCGCGCCGCGGCGGGCTCGCTATCCTGCCACAGGACCTATCCCTGGATGCGGCCGCAGAGACCATCGCCTCCGTGAAAGCGGCTGACTTGGTCTATGACACCCCCATTATCGTGAAGCCGCACCATACCGTGGGCTATACCAGCAACCTTTTGCACAAGCGCGCTCATGGCGCGGCCATCGTGGTCGACGGGGACATGCCCATCGGCATTATCACACCGAAGGATCTGCGCGGGCAGGATAATTTCACCGCCGTCGGCCAATTGATGACCACGGATCTGGTAACGCTGCCGGTGGGCATTGACCCACAGGAGGCCTTCACCAAGCTGCGCAAAACCTCGCGGAAGTTGGCACCGGTGGTCAACCCGGATGGCACCCTGGCCGGAATCCTCACCAGGAAGGGGGCGGTGAGGGCGAAGATGTATAAGCCGGGCGTCGACAAGCAGGGCCGGTTACACATTGGTGCGGCCGTGGGCATCAACGGCGATGTGGAAGGCCGCGCCCGTGCCCTAGCGCAGGCGGGAGCCGACGTCCTAGTCATTGATACCGCACACGGGCACCAAGACAGCATGCTCAGCGCGCTGCGCAAGGTAAAAGCGCTGGACTTGGGGCTTCCCATTGCTGCCGGCAATATCGTCACAGCGGAGGGCGTGCGCGAACTGGTGGCCGCCGGCGCGGACATCATCAAGGTCGGCGTGGGCCCAGGCGCGATGTGCACCACCCGCATGCAAACGGGTGTGGGCCGCCCGCAATTCTCGGCCGTCCTGGAGTGCGCTGCGGCAGCCCGCGAGGTTGGCGCCCACGTCTGGGCCGATGGCGGCGTGCGCGACCCGCGCGATGTCGCTCTTGCTCTGGCCGCCGGTGCCTCCAATGTCATGATCGGCTCCTGGTTCGCCGGAACCTTTGAATCCCCAGGTGACCTGCACAAGGACGCCGATGGCGCCTTCTACAAGGAATCCTTTGGCATGGCTTCGCGCCGGGCAGTGCGCGGCCGCAACTCCGATACGGAGGCCTTCGAGCGCGCCCGCCGCGAGATGTTTGAAGAGGGGATTTCTACCTCTCGTATCTACCTCGACCCCGAGCACGGCGGCGTGGAGCATCTAGTGGACCGAATCATTTCTGGCGTCCGTTCCTCGTGCACTTACGCCGGCGCCAATTCCTTGGCTAGCTTCCACGAACGCGCCACTGTGGGCGTGCAGTCCGCCGCCGGGTTCGCGGAGGGGCAGCCGCGCGCCACGAACCGTTAATAGGCTGCATGCTACGTTGACAGATATGCTAACTCGCTATGACCAAGCGGCCTCCCGCGCGGCCGCACAGGTTATGGGGCGCTACTCCACCAGCTTCTCGCTGGCCACGCGGCTCTTGCGCGGGCGGGTGCGCGCCGATATCCGCCACTTATACGCGGTGGTGCGCATTGCCGATGAGCTTGTCGACGGCGCCGCTGCCCAAGCCCACACCGACCCCGCCGCCGCATTGGATGCCTACGAGAAAACCATCCTGGCCGCACCGCAGCAGCGACTGCACACGGATCTCGTGGTCCACGCTTATGCCTTGACCGCGCGTCGCTGTGGCTTCCCCCGCGAGTACCTTGCTGCCTTCTTTCACTCCATGCGCGCGGATCTTAAACAACGCGAGTATTCTTCGGCCGAGCTGCAAGACTATATCTACGGCTCGGCGGAAGTCATTGGGCTTTTGTGCCTACAGATTTTCCTAGCCGAGGAAAGCGTTTCACCCGCCGACCGCACTGCCATGGAACGCGGCGCCCGCGCGCTAGGTTCGGCATTCCAGAAGATAAACTTCCTGCGTGATTTGGGCGAGGATAGCTCTACTTTGGGGCGCACCTATTTTCAGCAGGCCCCATCCGGCCGGATTGATGAGGCCACCAAGTCCGCGCTCATCGCAGAGATCCGCCAGGAGCTTGCTACCGCCGCGCTCACCATCGACTTGCTACCTGCCTCCGCACGGGTTGGTGTGAGCGCGGCGGCGGATATCTTTGCCGAGCTGACCAATCGCCTCGCCGCAACCCCTGCTACGGACCTCGCCACCACGCGCGTATCCGTGCCCAACCACACCAAGGCTTGGTTAGCGGCCCGCGCAGTGCGCCGCCGCGGCCACAGCAAGCACGCCCCACACCCAGCCGAAGATTAAGGAGAACGTCATGCACGCCGTCGTCATCGGAGCCGGCATCGCTGGACTCGCCACCGCCGCCTTGCTCGGCCGCGAAGGATACGAGGTCACCGTGGTGGACTCGCTGGATGAGGTGGGAGGCCGCGCCGGCAGCTTTGCAGAAGACGGCTTTCGCTGGGATACGGGCCCGTCCTGGTATCTCATGCCCGAGGCTTTCGATCATTTCTTTGCGCTGTGCGGCACCTCTACCGAGGCGGAGCTAGCTCTGGTGGACCTCTCCCCCGCCTACCGTGTTTTTCATGGGGATGCGCCCGTAGACGTGCACTCCGGCATCGAGGAAGTCACCGCGCTGTTCGAGTCCTTGGAACCCGGCGCGGGAGACAAGGTCCGGCAGTACTTGGCGCAGGCCAGCGATACCTATGACATGGCACTCGAGCACTTCCTCTACACCACCTTCTCCGCGCCGCTCAATTTGGTGCACCGCGATATTCGCGCTCGGCTTTCTCGCCTCGTGGCTCTGCTTTCGGCAAACCTGCAGCAGCACGTGGGCCGTAGCTTTGCTGATGCCCGCCTGCGCCAGATTCTGAGTTATCCGGCGGTCTTTTTATCCTCCGAGCCGGCCGCCGCCCCAGCCCTATATTCCCTGATGAGCCACACCGACCTGGTGGAGGGGGTGCGCTACCCACAAGGTGGTTTCGCCGCCGTGGTCCAGGCCGTCTACCGACAAGCGAAGAAGTTTGGCGCCACCTTCCGTTTGGGCGAGGAGGTTACCTCCATCAAGGTATCTAATCGGCAGGTAACGGGCGTGCGCACGAACAAGGGCGCCATCCACGCCGATATCGTGGTCTCCGCAGCGGACTTGCACCACACCGAGACCCAGCTTTTGCCGCCGCAGCTGCGCACCTACCCGGAGCGTTACTGGGGCCGGCGCAATCCGGGCCTGGGTACCGTGCTCATCTTGGCCGGGGTGAAGGGCAAGCTGCCCGAGCTGGCACACCATACGTTGCTCTTTAGCAAGGACTGGGATCCGGATTTCCGCGCCGTCTATTCCGGCCCAGAGCCCTCCCGGCCGTTGGGGGCCTCCGAGTCCATCTACGTGTCCAAGACCTCCGCCACCGACCCAAGTGTCGCCCCCGAGGGCCACGAAAATCTCTTCATTCTGGTGCCGGTGCCGGCCGCGGAGGCGCCCGGGTTTGGCAATGCCTATCACGCTGAGGAGTCCGAGCGCGTTGCTGCGATTGCCGACGCCGCCCTCAACCGCATCGCGGCCACGGCCGGGGTGCCGGATTTGGTAGACAGGGTCGTCGTCAAACGCACGCTCGGCCCCGCCGATTTTGCCGAGCGCTACCATGCCTGGTCGGCCGGCTCCATCGGACCGGCGCACACGCTACGGCAGTCGGCGTTTTTGCGCGGACGCAATGCCTCACGCAAAGTAAACGGCCTCTACTATGCGGGGGCTACCACCGTGCCAGGCGTCGGTGTGCCAATGTGCCTGATTTCGGCCGAGAACATCATTAAGCGCCTGCGGGGCGATAAATCCACCGGCCCACTCGTGCGCTAAAAACTTAGATATCCAGGAGAACTACTCGCCCGCTGCCACTCGAATCCACGCATTTGGGCAAGCGGTTTTCCGGCTTTGCGTCATCTAAGAACTTTGGCGCGGATACATCGCACGCCCAACCTTCGAGCCTGAGGAAGCCGCGGGTATTTACTTCCTCCGGCTTAAAGTCGTGGTTCACGTAGCTATCTACGACCTGCATAGCTTTGGTGCAGTTCGTGCCATCGACTTGCACGTAGACGTTCTTTCGTCCCCATTTTGTATCCATCTGCCCACAGATAGTGCCCATTTTGGCGTTGCCATTGGAATCGGGCTTAGGTGGGAAGGTATCGGAGTAGTACTGACCGTTGTCTTTTACGGTGAAATGATGTCCCTTCGCTGTGACCGTGAACTCATCCGAGTTTGGTGCCTCGAAGGTAACGCCTTCAATTTCTACCTTCTCCCCTGCCTTGAGCTGTTTCGACGGAGTCATATCACCTGGATCCACCGCGCCAGATGGGAAGAATCCCTCCCTCTTTTTGAAGCTGACCATATTAGCCTCCCACTGCGGCTGGTTTGGGTCTGGCATTAGGGGTGGATCTGCGAACTGCACGGTGCACCACGGGCCTGCGGAGAGCTCTTTAAAGGAGCACGAAACTTTTCCATCGGGACTTTTAACTCCCCACGCCTTCGACTGCGCGTATTCGGGGCCCTTCGCCAAAAAGTCCTCGGCCGAACGCATGGTCAGCCCCGAGGAATCCACCTTCTTTTCTGATTCGGTAGTTTCTTCCGCTGTGCTCTCTGGGGAGGAAGCTTCCGCCGAGCTAGTTGCGGTGCTTTCGGTCATCCGTGGACGGAATTGGGGCGCTTCCTCGTTACTGTCAGCAGAGGAACATGACGCAAGCCCAACGGCCAATACAGGTAGGGCAAGGATAGGGAGAATTCTTTTCATGCCTCGCATTTTTCCATGCGGTGAGAAACTGCGCTGGTCTTTTGCAGCAGGGGTGCAGGAACGAACATGAGCAGGAAATAGCAAAGCCGTCAGCCCGCGCGGGCTGACGGCCAAGCGATAGGACGCTAGGTGCTACTTCTGCTCGGGTTTGACCAGCGGGAAGAGCACGGTTTCGCGGATGCCCAGGCCAGTCAAGGCCATGAGTAGACGGTCCATGCCCATGCCCGTACCGGCTGTAGGCGGCATGCCCTGCTCCATAGCCGCGAGGAAGTCCTCATCCAGCACCATGGCCTCATCATCGCCACCGGCGGCCAGGCGGGCCTGATCCTCAAAGCGCTCGCGCTGGATAACCGGGTCCACGAGCTCGGAGTAGCCGGTTGCCAGCTCGAAACCGCGCACGTAGAGGTCCCACTTTTCGGTCACGCCCGGCTCGGAACGGTGCTGGCGGGTCAACGGGGAGGTCTCAACCGGGAAATTCTTGACAAAGATAGGGCCTTCGAGCTGGTCCTCGCACAGGACCTCCCAGATTTCCTCGACCAACTTGCCGTGGCCCCAGCCGCCGTCCTTAGGGACGTCGAGACCAATGACGTCTGCAATGCCCTTGAGCGTCTCGACGTCAGTATCGATGGTGACCTCCGGCTGGCCCGGGAACTTACGCTGCAGGGCCTCATTCAGGGAGGGGTACATCTCGATTTCCGGCCATTCTTCGCCACCGAAATCGAACTCGGTGCCATCGGCAAGGGTGACGGTGGTCGAGCCGAAGACATCGCGGGCAACAGCCTGGATGGACTCACGCGTCATGCGGGCACAATCGTTGTAATCGCCCCACGCAGCGTAGGTCTCCAGCATAGCGAACTCTGGCGAGTGGGAGCGGTCAACGCCCTCATTGCGGAAGTTGCGGTTGATTTCAAAGACGCGGTCAATGCCGCCCACGACCGCGCGCTTCAAGTACAACTCTGGAGCGATGCGCAGGTAGAGGTCAATATCCAGCGCATTGGAGTGGGTGATAAACGGGCGAGCGGCTGCGCCACCGTGCAGGGTCTGCAGCATCGGGGTCTCGATTTCTACAAAGTCCTGGCTTTCCAGGTAATTGCGCAGCGCGCGCATGACCTTGACGCGAATCATGGCGTTCTTGCGGGCATCTTCGCGGATAATGAGGTCGTTATAGCGCTGGCGCACGCGGGTATCTTCAGCCATATCGGCGAAGGACACCGGCAACGGGCGCAAGGACTTAGCGGCCATGGTCCATTCGGAGACCATGATGGACAGCTCGCCGCGGCGCGAAGAAATCACGCGGCCGCGCACGGAGATGAAATCGCCCAAGTCGACGTCGGACTTCCAGGCGTCGAGACGCTCTTTGCCTACCTCTGCGAGGGAAAGCATGGCCTGCACCTGGGTGCCATCGCCATCTTGCAAGGTGGCGAAGCACAGCTTGCCGGTATTGCGCATAAAAATAAGGCGACCGGCAATGGCATGGGTGACCTCGGTTTCCTCACCAGGGGCCAGGTAGGTTACGCCCTCTTCGTTGCCAGGCTCTTCGCCTTCAGCCACGACGCGGAAATCATGGCGCAAATCCTTTAAAGAGATGGTGCGCTCAACGGTTACCGGGTAGGCCTCTACGCCGGATTCCAGCAGGCGATCGCGCTTTTCGCGGCGGATGCGCAGCTGCTCAGGGACATCGTTTACTTCATTATTCTTCTGCTCGCTCACGTTAGCCAAGGGTAGTCGATCCCCACCGCAGCACGCGATTTAGCCCACGCCACCCTCTCCCGGGAAAGGATTTACGCATAATTCACTTCACTGTCACCTCGGGGTCAACACACAGTTACGAAGATGACCTTTTATATATGACTGTCCCCATATGTAATCAATATTTTTCGACATTTTTGGAGCACTACCCATGGCGCTTAAGGGCCGCAATCTTCTCTCTAGTCTCTTCACATCCTCTCGTTCCAGCCTGACTTGCACCTACAAGTGCGGTAATGCCTGCTTTGGAGAGTGCGAGAACAAGTCCGATAACCCGTACTTCGGTGACCAGTTCTCCCGTCGTACCGCCCTGCGCGCGGGCAGCCTGTCCGTCGTAACCGTCGGCGGCGGCGCCGCGCTGGCTGCCTGCTCTAGCCCAGACGATGCTTCTACTGAGGCGTCTTCTTCCGAGGGCAAGGGCGGCAAGACCTCTGAGGCGAACGTCGAGCTAACCTCCGCAGAGGGCATGAAGTTTGACCCAGTACAGCCGAATGAAAAGGACGAAGTAGTCATCCCGGATGGCTACGAGCAGTCCGTGCTCATCGCGTGGGGCGATCCGCTGTTTAAGGACGCGCCGGAATTCGATGACAAGAATCAGACCGCCGAGGCAGCAGAGAAGCAGTTCGGATTCAACAATGACTTCGCCGGCCTCATCGAGCACCCGGACGATGACAACCGCCTTATCTACGTTTGCTCCCACGAGTACACCACCGAGCCGCAGATGTTCCCCAACTACGATGCGGACAACCCCACCGAAGAGCAGGCCAAGATTGGCTGGGCTGGCCACGGTCACTCCATCGTGGAAGTATCCAAGGTAGGAAACACCGGTGAGCTCAAGCGCGAGTTTGGCCCGCTCAACCGCCGCATTACCGCCACCACCGAATTCACCTTGGTCGGCCCGGCTGCCGGTTCCGATTTTGTAAAGACCTCCGCCGATAAGACGGGCAAGAAGGTCAAGGGCACTCTGAGTAACTGCTCCGGTGGCATCACCCCGTGGAACACCATGCTCTCCGGCGAAGAGAACTTTGACCAGTACTTTGCACACGCCAAGCTGGATGACAAGAAGGCGCAGGAGTCCCTAGAGCGCTTCGGCATGGAAGATGGCGAGTCCCAGCGCAAGTGGGAGCGCTTTGATAAGCGTTTCGACGTCTCCAAGGAGCCGAACGAGCCGAACCGCTTCGGCTGGATCGTCGAGATTAACCCACTAGATCCTAAGTCCACCCCGGTCAAGCACACCGCTCTGGGCCGATTCAAGCACGAGGCCGCCAACATCCACATCGCCTCCGATGGCACCGTGGTGTGCTACGCCGGCGATGACTCCCGCTTCGAGTACATCTACAAGTTCATCTCCACCAAGAAGTACAAAGAGGGCGACATCGAGCACAACCTCACCATCTTGGACCACGGCACCTTGTACGTAGCCAAGGTAGAGGGCAACTCCCCAGCCGACGAGATTGACGGCTCCGGCGTACTGCCCGAAGACGGTGCCTTCGACGGCGAGGGCAAGTGGATTAAGCTGCTGACCTCCGATACGGAAAACAATAAGTTCGAGTCCCACGTCGACGGCATGTCTGCAGAAGAGGTTGCGGTCTACACCCGTGAGGCCGCCGATAAGGTGGGCGCGACCAAGATGGACCGCCCTGAGGATATGCAGGTCCACCCAGACTCGGAGAAGGTCTACGTTGCCCTGACCAACAATAAGTACCGTGGCGCTACCGGCGAGAACGCCAAGAAGAACAAGGAAGAGCCTATGGAATGGGCTCCTATCAAGGAGAACAAGAACGGCCTGGTCATGGAGATTGAAGATGACCACGCTGGCGAGAAGTTCACCTGGAACCTCTTCTTGGTCTGTGGCGATCCGAAGGAGGCTAATACCTACTTCGGTGGTTTTGACAAGGAGAAGGTCTCCCCGATTTCCTGCCCGGATAACCTGGCCTTCGATAGCCACGGCAATCTGTGGATCTCCACCGACGGTAACGCGTTGGAGTCCAACGATGGCCTCTACGCGGTGACCACCGAGGGCGATACCCGCGGTGAGCTGAAGTGCTTCCTTACCGTTCCGGCAGGTGCCGAGACCTGTGGCCCCATCGTCACCGATGAGCGCGTGATGGTCAACGTCCAGCACCCAGGTGAAACCGATGATGCCACCTTTGAAAAGCAGACCTCTCACTGGCCTGACGGTGGCAAGTCCACCCCACGCCCGGCAGTGGTTGTGGTGTGGAAGAAGGACGGCAATATCGGCGTCGATAAGAAGTAACCACCACCTGGTTTAAGTACCCACCGCGCGGCCCTTGTTCCTGCTCGAGCAAGGGCCGCGCTTTCGTCTATCCACGGCGACTGAACCAAAAGTCTCCGGGTACCCTTCAAATATAAATCCACCCATCGGTCTCCCCCACAGGCAAACACATATGTGAGTTATGGCATACTATTCGCACGTGTGATGCACGCCACCTGCCCGTCTATGAGGAGACACACACTATGAACTCTCTTGTCCTCGCCGTCATCGGTATCGCGATGATGGTCGCCGGCTATCTGCTCTACTCCAAATTCCTAGGGCGAAGAATTTTCCGGCTATCCCCGAATTACTCCACCCCGGCCCACACCATGGAAGACGGCGTGGATTATGTCCCGACCAATAAATACGTCCTGTGGGGGCACCACTTCACTTCCGTAGCGGGTGCAGCACCGATCATCGGTCCTGCCGTAGCCGTTATCTGGGGCTGGGTACCGGCCTTTCTCTGGGTGACCATCGGCACCATCTTCTTCGCAGGTTTGCACGATCTCGGCGCTCTGTGGGCCTCCCAACGCCACAAGGGCCAATCCATTGGTACCTTGTCTGGGCGCTATATCGGCAAGCGCGGGCGCAACCTCTTCCTCATCGTCATTTTCCTGTTGCTTTTGATGGTGAATACTGCCTTCGCAGTGGTCATCTCCAACCTGTTGGTATCCACTCCCACGGCCGTCATTCCCACGTGGGGCGCCATCGCCGTCGCGCTACTTATCGGCCAAGCCATCTACCGCCTGAAGTGGAACCTACCGCTGGTATCTATCGTGGGTGTGATCGCGCTCTACGCGCTGATGATCATCGGTGACCGCGTTCCCGTGGTCTTGCCGGATACCGTCCTGGGGATTCCCGCCAACGGCGTGTGGATCATCTTGTTATTCATCTACGCCTTCATCGCTTCGATGCTGCCGGTATGGGTGCTGCTGCAGCCACGCGATTACATCAACGGCCTGCAGCTTTTCGTAGGTTTGGCCATCTTGTACGGGTCTTTCCTTATCACTCGGCCCTCGATTATGGCGCCAGCGTTGCGCGATAACGTACCAGACGGCACCCCGGGCATCTTTCCACTGCTCTTTGTCACCATCGCCTGCGGCGCTGTCTCCGGATTTCACGGCGTGGTGGCCTCCGGTACCTCTTCCAAGCAGGTGGATAAAGAAACCGACGTGCGCTTTGTGGGCTACTTCGGCGCGGTGGGCGAGGGCTTGCTCGCACTGGGCACCATCATCGCTACTACCGCTGGCTTCAAGACCGCCGCGCAGTGGGAAGAAATCTACTCCGAGTGGAACGCCGGCGGCGTGGACGCCTTTGTGCAAGGCGGCGGCGCGCTCATGAATGAGGGCTTGGGTATTCCTACCTCCCTTTCCGGCACCATCTTGGCCACCATGGCCGTGCTTTTTGCGGCTACCACGATGGACTCGGGTGTGCGCCTGCAGCGTTTGGTGGTCCAAGAAATCGGCGAAATCATAGGCGTACGCATCAAGGCTTTGGCCGCCACCGTCATTGCGGTGGGCTTGGCCTTTGGGCTGACCTTCTCCGCCGGCGTGGATGGCTCGGGCGGCATGACCATCTGGCCGCTATTCGGTACCACCAACCAGCTCATGGCAGGACTCTCCTTGGCCATCGTGGTAGTCATCCTCACCCACCTACGTCGGCCGACGTGGCCAGTGGTCATCCCGCTCATCTTCGTTACCGCCATGTCCCTGTGGGCCGCGCTCCTGCAGCTAAAGTCGCTATTTACTAGCCAGAACTGGCTGCTGTTCTGCATGGACGCCATCATCGTGGTCGCCACCATCTGGGTCATTGTGGAGGCCGTCGGTGCCATCTCTCGTGCCCGCAAGGAGGCCCCACTGGAGTGGTCCGATGATGATCTTGACGCCCCGCTGCCCGAGCATGCTCGACAAGCTTAGGGCGTTCGGGGCTGGTCTCAATGAGTTCTACCAGGCCCCGTACCGCGCCAGTTTTGCCAAAGCCCAGCAGCAGGAAGACGATCTCTTCATGATGCTGGTGGTCTCGGAGGCCCTGGGCATTCCCAACCCGGCCAGTTACTACACCCTGGAGCTTTTGCCGTTGGTCTATGAGGATTTCCACGCCTGGCATACGCGCATGGGAATGGAAAGATCCCCGCTGGAGAATATTCAATGTTGTTAGAGACTGCACCCATCATGTTCTTTGGGGGCAAGGGCGGGGTGGGAAAGACCACCCTGGCTACCGCCACCGCGCTGCGCCTGTCCCGCGATCACCGCGTCTGCTTGGTCTCTACGGACCCAGCGCACAACTTGGGGCACATCTTTGGCACCGCGCTTGGCGATGCCCCCGTGGCCCTCACCCCTTCCCTCTCCGCCATCGAGATCGACCCGGCGCGCGCCACGGAACAACATCTTGCGCAGGTAGGTTCTGCGATGCGCCGTTTCATGCCCGAGCATCTGCATGGCGAGGTCACAAAGCACCTGGACTTGGCCCGGCAATCGCCCGGCACGCAGGAGGCAGCACTATTGGAGCGTATCGCGGCGCTCGTCGGCGAAGAGTCCGACGTCGATTTCCTCATCTTCGATACCGCCCCGTCTGGGCATACCTCGCGGCTGATGGCTTTGCCAGAAATCATGGCCGCCTATACCGATGGCTTACTTTCCCGGCGCGAGAAATCCGATAAATTCGGCTCGCTAGTACGCGGAATGTCGCCCGGCAACAGCGCGAATAATGACCCCGTGGACCGGCGCAATCAGGAAATTCGCGCCACTCTTTTCCAGCGGCGCGAGCGCTTTTCCCAGCTGCGCGCGGCGCTGACTTCACCGCGCACGGTCTTCCATATTGTCCTTACCGCCGAGCGCCTGCCCGTACTCGAGTCAGCCGAGTTCCACGCGGACCTCACCGGAAATGGCGTGCGCGTGGGGTCCATGCTGGTTAACCGCCGTACCCCTGCCAACCAGGGAGAATTCCTCGCCGCCCGTCGCGCGGCCGAAGATGAGGCGCTCGCACTTCTCCGCGCCAAGCTCCCGCAGACCCCAGTGCGCGAGGTTCCGTGGCTGCCGGAGGAAGTGGGGACTCCGGGGGCCGTCGAAAAGCTGGCGGAATTTCTCTAGCTCTTCCCCCAACCAGCCCCATCAGGATTTCTAGTCTGCTAAAACCGAAATATGACTTTGCTCACCAAGGAATACCTGTCCCAGTTGCGCAAGGAGGCTGCGGCCGATTCACGACAGCGGCTGGCCCGCAACGCCATCACCAACGTTGGCGCGGCCAAGGCGGCGCTTGACCGCGACCGCATTACCGCCTTATACCCCACCACGGAAACCAAGCTGGATAGCTTGGATGTAACGGATCAAAAGCGTTCCGGCCGCTGCTGGATGTTCGCTGCGTTAAACGTCTTCCGCCACCGCGCTGCGCAGGAACTCAACGTAGATAATTTCGAGTTTTCCTTCACCTACCTGCAGTATTTTGACAAGCTGGAGCGGGCCAACCTGGTTCTCAATCAGCTGCTGGATAAAAAGGACGCTGGTTGGGATGAGCGCACCGTGGCCGCAGTGCTCGACCACGCTGGAGCCGACGGCGGCTGGTGGTCCTTCTTTAGCAACCTGGTGGCCAAGTACGGCGTGGTACCTGCCGAGGTCATGCCGGAGGTCCGCTCGTCTGGACATACCGCGGAAATGAACCGCGATCTCGCCACGGTGGTGCGTCGCGCCGCCGCGCTAGATGGCCCGCGCGAGGACATCCTTGCTCAGGCACGCAAAGATTTCCACCGCATCCTGGCCATCCACCTGGGCACCCCGCCCGAGGATTTTACCTGGGCGTATCGCACCAAGGACGAGCAATTCGTGCGCCTGCACTCCACCCCGCGCGAGTTTGCCAAGAAATACCTACCCCACCTCGACGAGTTCGTGGTGCTGGCTGATGACCCCCGTTCCACCAACCCCAAGCATCGCGTATTTAGCAGCGCTGATGAAAGCAATGTGCTGGGTGGCGCGCCACAAGAGTACTTAAACGTCACCGTGGAAGAGCTCAAGGAGACCGCCAAGCGCAGCCTAGCCGCCGGCGAGCCGGTGTGGTTTAGCTGCGACGTCAACCGTCAATTCTCTTTCCTCAACGGCGTATGGGACGAGGGACTGGTGGATACCGATGGCCTCTACGGCATCGATTCCACCATGACTAAGGAGGAGCGTTTTACCTCCGGCGAGACCGCGCCTACCCACGCGATGGCGCTCACCGGTGTGGATGGGGACCGAGCTTGGCGCGTGGAGAACTCTTGGGGTTCCAAGCCACCACGCAAGGAAGACGGCGAGGATGTGCCCGGCAAGGGCTTTGCCACCATGTCCGATGCCTGGTTTGACCAGAACGTCTTCCACATCGCCGTGCGCAAGGAGCACCTGAGCGATGAGCTTTCTCAGGCGCTAGATACCGAACCGATTGAGCTTCCCCTCTGGGACCGGATGAACTAAGGAGAATCGAGAAATGACCGAGATTAACCCGAACGAGGTTCATGCCGCCAATGCTGAGCTCGCCAGTGATGCCACGCTGCGCTTGGTACGCAATGGGGTGGCTCAGGAAGGCGTCGATAAGCTCAGCCTCGACCGCGAGGTACTGCACACCCTTAACCGGGTGACCAGCCATAAGCTAGATTCCTGGGGCGTGGCCGACCAGAAGGCTTCGGGCCGCTGCTGGATTTTTGCCGGCCTGAATTCCCTGCGCGGTGGGCTGATGGACAAGGCCAAGCTTAAAGATTTTGAGCTTTCCCAGACCTATATTTACTTCTTTGACAAGCTCGAGAAGGCCAATTGGTTCCTTAGCGCCATGGCTGAGCTGAAGGACCGCGATATTACGGACCGCACCGTAACCAAGCTCATGGATGATCCGATCGATGACGGCGGACAGTGGTCCATGTTTGTCGCACTGGTGGAAAAATACGGTGTAGTACCGCAGTACGCCATGCCGGAAACCGCTTCTTCGGAGGCCACGGCGATGTTGAACCGTAACCTGCAGACCGTGCTGCGCCGCGCCGCGCACCGGATCCGCAGCGGCGAAGAGGGCGCGCACAAGCAGGCGCTTGCCGACGTCTACCGTATCCTCACCGCCAACCTGGGCCTGCCGCCGGAGGACTTTGTCTGGCAATATCGCGATAAGGATGATGAGTTCCACCGCGCGGGCACCTTTACCCCGCAGGAGTTTGCCAAGGAATACCTGCCCGCAGACCTCAGTGAGTACGTGTGCGTGGTCAATGATCCCCGCAATGCCTACGGCAAGCTCTACACCGTGGAATACCTGGGCAATGTGGCCGGCGAGCGCGTAACCTATCTGAACGCGCCGGTGGAGGTGCTGCGCGATGCCGCGCGTGACTCCATCAACGATGGCCAGCCAGTGTGGTTCGGCTGCGATACTGACCAGCAATCCGATGATGAGCACGGCGTGTGGGCCAAGCACCTGCACGATTATGAGGCCTTCTACGGCGTGGAGATGGATCTGGACAAGGCACAGCGTTTGCGCCTGCACGAGTCCATGATGACCCACGCGATGGTGTTTACCGGCGCCGATATCGCCGAAGGCGGCGCAGTACAAAGCTGGCGCGTGGAGAATTCCTGGGGTCCAAAGAAGGCCGATAAGGGCTTTTGGACCATGGCCGATGACTGGTTCGACGAGTTCGTCTTCGAAATTGCCGTACACCCTTCCCGACTGCCGGAACAATACCAAGCGGCTTTGCAGTCCGAGTCCGTGACTACCCTGCCGGCCTGGGACCCGATGGGG
Organism: Corynebacterium nasorum; assembly: GCF_030229765.1. Taxonomy (NCBI): domain Bacteria; kingdom Bacillati; phylum Actinomycetota; class Actinomycetes; order Mycobacteriales; family Corynebacteriaceae; genus Corynebacterium; species Corynebacterium nasorum. The sequence goes on from NZ_JASPGY010000002.1 coordinate 88,874, forward strand.
GCCTTGGCGCGCTAGGTCTGCGGTGCGCCCAAGCGCCGCACATAGAGCATGCACACCAAGTCGCGGTCCTCGTTGACCGCGATGGTGCGCTCGCCTACCTGGTTAAAGCCGCGGCTGTCATAAAACTGGTACGTACAGCCGTCATCGGTAAACAGGTAGATATTCTTCCCGGAATGGCGGGATTCGAAGGCCTCAAGCAATGCCGTTCCCACGCCGCTTACGCCGGAGTTGGGGTCGGCGACGAGGAAACCAATCTCGCCGTCAATGGAATGCTCGCCTAGGTACTTGAGCAGCATGTCCTTATTGGCGGCGTCATAGTCATCGCGGTGTCCGCCGAGACGTAGGTTATTGAAGATTTCCACCGCGTGGACATAGGCCTTGCGCCACCACGGATAGGGCAGCGCCGGCTTGCCTTTCATGGAGGCCAAAAGCACGCCGAGAAAGCGGTCACCATCATAGGCGGCCAGAATATCGGTGGCTTTGGCGCGCTCTAAATCCCAAAAATAGCGGCCATAGGCGCGCTCGAAGCGGGGATTTTTCACAAACCAGTGCAGGTGCATGCCTTCAATGGCAAAGGAAATGGCCTGGGGTTCATCGCGCGGGTCTAGGTTGCGGATCTGGATATCGGTCATTAGTCCTCCGATAGCTGTTGGGAAGCGGCATCTTGTGCGCGCTGTTGCTCGCGTTGCTGTTCGCGTTCGAGCTCGGCCTTGGCTTCGTGTTCTTCAATATTATTAAAACCGATGCCCAGCGGCAGGCCCACATTATCGATGAGCCGGACGCCACCGATTGTCGCGGCAACAAGCAGGCGGGCATCACCTTCTACGGGAGGGGCCCCTAAATCTCGACCGCGCACCTCGAGATACTCGGGTTCAACCCCCGCGGCGCGAAGCACCTCCGCGGCAACCTCACGTACCTTCTGCGCACCGGCCTCGGCGGCGTGCGCGCCAGCGGTGAGCGCGGCAGATAGTGCCGCGGCCTGCTCGCGGGATTCGGCCGGCACGTGGGTATTGCGCAGGCTCATTACCACGCCGTCGGGCATGCGCACAGCGGGTACGCCTTGCACACGGACTCCTAGGTGGAAGTCCTGGACCGCATGGTGGATGGCAAGGAGAAGCTCGTAGTCCTTCTCGCCTAAAAGGACGTCGGTTGGCGCAAGCGTCAAAATGAGCGCGAGGTAAAGCGTGAGATCCCCGCTGAGATCCGGCTCGAGAGCGGTGGCGGCGTCGGCCGGTGCTACGGCGATGCGGCGTCCGTGTGGCCACAAGGACTCGGGCGAGTACTCCCACACGATGTCCACTCCTTCGGCCCGCAGAAGCTCAAGGTCCTCCTTCTGCGGGGACTGCAGGGCCACGACGGTAACGGCGCCCCGGATGCGCTTCGCCGCGCGCACCAGCGCGATATGACCGGCGTGCACACCGGTAGTCAGCGGCACGAAGGCGACCGGCCGGCCAGTCTTGTGAAAAGCACTACCGACCATGCGGATGCGCTCAATATCGTTGATGACGGTAGCGTTTCCCAGCTCCAGGCTCATCGGCTCTCCTCTTGTAGGGCCCACATTTCTAGCTCTTCGCGGCCGTCCACCTCTCCTAGGCGGCGGGCAACTTCCACGTAGCTGCGCCGCAAGCCGGGGTCAGTGGCGCCGCGGTAGGCGGCGATAATTTCTTCGGTGTCCATGTCCTCACCCACCAGGGGTGGCTCTTCTGAGGGCGAGAGGAAATGAGCATCAACCGCCGCAGAGATATGCAAGCGCCGCAGCATTTCGGCGTAGTAGGCGCGGGCGGCAAAGGGGGCACGTTCGGCGTCGGAAAGCGCTACGGTCTCTGCGTAAAACTCGGCGATATTAAGTTCCACCACGGTCTCGCCCAACTCATCCAGGGTGGTCACCGCCCAGCGCTTAAGTGTAAATGGGGCGAGCGCCGCGACAACGCAGCCGTGGGTTTCCAGGGGATCCAATACCTGCACTCCGCGCGAAAGGCAGGTGTGGAAGACGATTAGTCCGCGATGGACGTGTGGCTCGAGTAACTCCACGGTAGCTTCCAGACGGGCATCGCCCACGGCGATAATGAGAGTCTCGAAGGAAGAAAGCTCGGCTGGATCCGAGAGCATCTGCACCTCATGGCCGGCGCGTTCCATGGCATTGGCCAAGGTAAAACCGGCCAAGCTACGGCCAAAGAGAGCTACCCGCATGCGTGGCGGGCGCATTTATTTATCCTTCTTATTCTTTGCCTGGGCCAGCAGCTCGGCCACGGAGACCGCGCCCTCGCGCTTATCGTCGCTGCGGCGGCGGCCACGCGACTCCGGCTCCTCAGCAGCCGCGCGATGATGCGAGCGGGCCGCCTTCTGGCGTACTGGCTCGGACTTTTCTGGGGCCACGTGCTGGCCGGAGCCCGGGTACTCCGCGCGCTCATCGCGCTGCGATGCCGGCTGCTGCGGGATGTCCTGGGTCTCGTCATTGGCCGTGGTCGCAGCCTCCGGCTTACGGTGGCTGCCGTGGTGCTCGCTGGAGGCGGAAGCGTGGGTGGTCTTCAGGGAGTCATCGCCACCGGTATCCCAGCGCACGGCCTGGAAACCGCCGGTATTAAAGGTAGAGGCGCCAGAAGACTTGCCGGAGGTACGCTGCGCGCGCGTCTTTTCACTAATGATGTCATTGAGTGGGTTGGACTCAGCGTGCGCCGCGGACGGCTGGTTCCCCAGGCGGCCGGCGATAGCATCGGCGGACGGGGCGCCGGAAGAAGACTGGGTGAAGTCCACGTTGCCTTCCTCCGCATCCGGGCGCGCGGCGGCCGCGGTCTGGGCCTCCAGCTGCATGATGCGGCGGGCTTCTGCGTGTAGGGCGGCCGGCTCATAGGTGAATTCGTGGCCGGAAAGATCCTCAATCTGCTTGCGGATGGACGCCAGCTCGGTGCGGATCTCATCGAGCAGTTCCTGGTCCGGTAGGGGCTGGCCATCGGCCGCGCGGGCTTGCTTCAGCTCGGCGCGGTGGGCGCGCTCCTGCAGTTCCAGCTTGGTCACGGATTCTTCGGCCTGGCGGCGGTAGCGCATCACTAGGAAGAAGCCGAGCACAGCGGCCCATAGGGCGGCGATGAGCGCAATCTTTAGCGCTGCGGCAGAGCCGGAAATCAGCATGACGATGCTGGCTAGGACGGCCAGCACCACGAGGACGATGAGCCCGATCTGGCCCAGATCCGGCTTGGACGTCTTGGCGGAAGTAGTGTGAGAAGAAGAGCGCGGCTCAGTCATGCTCACTAATGTACCGTTTGTACCCCATCTGGTGGGGGCGGGGTCTCACAGTGTCGCTCCAGCCGCAGGCCAGCAGCGCACATGGCAAGGCCACCGAGCGCCGAGGCAATGACCCCCACCAGGTCATCGGAGGCGGCCGCAAGCGTGCCGGCGTTGGGGATAACGTAGACGGCCACGCCTGCATAGATTCCCCCCACGATGGCTCCGGTCCACGCCGAGGCCTTGCCCACCAGCATGAACTGCGTGATGGTCATGGGATTAAGCTGCGAACTATCTAGGCCGATGCCATGCTCGTCCTCGGTGGCTTGGTCCACCTTCCAGGTCAGCACTAAGCAGATGACCGCCATGAGCCACAGCGTGGCCGAAACCGTCACTGGGATGTGCAGCATGGAGCCATAAAAGCGCGTAGTGAGGATGGCCGCGGCGGCGGCAAAGAAGACCCCGGTGCCAATGAGGGCACCCAACGAGGTCCGTTTCATAGCTCCTCCATCATGCCCAACCGGCGAATATCGGCGCGCTCCTTCGGGTCGAGTGCTGCCACCCGCTTGGCGACGCCCTCCCCACTCAACCTAGCACCACCATCGGCCGCCAACCAGGGAATCAGCACGAAGGCGCGCTCGTGGGCATAAGGATGCGGGACGGTGAGCTCCGGGTCATCGGAGGTGTATCCCTCGATGTCCACGATGTCTACGTCTAACGTGCGCGGGCCCCAATGACGCACCCGCACCCGCTCCGCGGCCTCCTCGAGCTTCTGCCCGCGGCGCAGCAGTTCCTTGGGTGACTCGTCCACATCCACAATGAGCACGGCATTGAGGAATTCATCCTGGTCCGTTACTCCCCACGGCGGGGTGGCATAGACCGGCGAGGCGGCAACAATGTCGCCGGCGAATTCGTCGAATACCGTGCGCAATAGCTTCACGCGGTCATCCATATTGGATCCGATGGATAGCACCGCGCGCATTAGAGCGTCCTCGCGTGCTTGCGGGAGCGGCGGGCGACCACGGCGACATCGGCAAAAGTGCGCGGAATCGGTGCCTTCGGCTTATGAAGCGTGACCTCGACGGCGTGCAGGCCCTCGAAGATGGCCATGATGGTATCGGCCACCTCGCTAGCGACGGTCTCGATGAGGTCGCGGGCGGGGCCTTCGATGATGTTTGCAGCGACGTCGGCAAGCTCGGCGTAATTGATGGTCTTGGTCAGATCATCGGTAGCGGCGGCCTCGGCGAAATCGGACCAACAGGTGATATCCACGATGAAAGGCTGGCCGGTACGCTTTTCTTCCTCAAAGACGCCGTGGTAGCCAAAGCATTCCAGGCCGGTGAGTTCAATGCGGTCTGCCATGATTTACTCCTCAAGTTTACGTGATAGAGCCGTGGACTTCATAATTCCATTGCCATCAGCGCCATTGCTATAGCTGCCGCTGGCGTTGACCCCGCCTGTGTAGTCATTGCCGGCGTTCCAAGCGGCCGCCACATCCACGGCGTCGCGGGAGACGGCAACCTCATGCACGCGCACACCCCACGCCCCCATCTGGGCGGAAATGGCGGTTACGGCCGCGGTAGCGGGATCGGCCAGCAGCGGGCTGGACTCCACGCCGCGATCCTCCCGAATGGCGGCCAGGAAGCGTTTACGGGATGCTCCTACCAGGAGGGGGAATTCGCCGCCGAGGAACTCCGGCAGGGCCTTGAGCAACGCCCAATTATCCTGCGGGGTTTTGGCAAAGCCCAAGCCCGGATCGAGCACGATATTATCGCGGCGCACGCCGGCGTCTAGCGCGTTATTCGCCAGGCGTTCTAGGGTTTCTCGCACATCGCGCACCACATCGCCGCCGTGATCCGCGCTGCCGGCCGCGGAGCCGAATGCGCCCTCCTGCAGCGTACGCCAGTGCATGAGGCACACGGGCACGCCGGCCTCGGCCATCGCGCGATACATCTCAGGATCCGCCAGGCCACCAGAGACATCATTAATCATGTCCACGCCGGCTGCTGCCGCCGCACGTGCCACCGAGGCGCGCATCGTATCCACGGAGGTGCGGATGCCGAGCTTGCTCAAGGCCTGAATGACGGGCACCACGCGGCGCTCCTCGACGTCCGCCTCCACGCGGACCGCGCCCGGGCGGGTGGATTCGCCGCCGACGTCAATCATGTCAGCACCCTGTGCCACGAGCTCGCGGGCGTGATTAATGGCGGCATCAAAGTCCAACCACCGGCCGCCATCGGAAAAGGAATCCTCCGTAACGTTGACGATGCCCATCACTAGAGTGCGATTGCTCCTGGTGAGATCCGAAACCGAGGTTGCCTGCTGCATGGCGTGCTCCTTAAGGCTTTTAATGGTGAACCGAATTTAGCTACGAATCAGGCTGAGTACCTCTGCACGAGAGGCGGCATTATTTTTGAAGCCTCCGCGCACCGCGGAGGTGGTTGTCGTCGCACCGGGCTTGCGGATGCCGCGCATGGCCATGCACAAATGCTCGCACTCGATGACCACGATGACGGACTGCGCGCCAAGGACCTCCACCAGGGCATCCGCGACCTGCTGGGTCAGGCGCTCTTGGACCTGGGGGCGCTTGGCGTACATATCCGCTAGGCGGGCAAGCTTGCTCAAGCCGGTGACGTGGCCGTCTTTACCTGGGATATAACCAATGTGCGCCACGCCGTAGAACGGCACCAAGTGGTGCTCGCAGGTGGAATAGATAGGGATATCGCGCACCAGGACCAGTTCTTGGTGGTCCTCGGCGAAGGTCTTGTGCAAGACCTCGGTTGGGTCTTCGTGCAGGCCGGCAAAGACCTCGCGGTAGGCGCGGGCCACACGGGCCGGGGTTTCGCGCAAACCCTCGCGGTCGGGGTCCTCCCCCACTGCAAGGAGCAACTCGCGTACCGCCGCCTCCGCCCGGTCCTGGTCGAAGGGGGCACGGGCGGGAATGTGATTATCAGGCATTAGTTATCTTCTTGCTTGTCGTCCTCGCGCGCATAGGGATTCTTGCGGCGATCCTTCTCGTCCCAGCCAGGGCTAAACCACTGGCTGGTCTCAGCCTCAGCATCCGCGCCGGCATCCGGCTTGTGGTGCTTACCGCCGCCCGTAGCGGGGCGTGCGGCAGGGCGTGCCGTCGGACGTTCAGCGGGTTCGGAAGGCTGAGCCGGCTGCTCAGGCTGTGCGCCAGCTCGTTTGGTGTCTGTGGACTCCTTGCCCTGGTTTGTTGGGGTGCTTCCCAACTCGCGGGCGGTGTCCGGATCGACGTAATCGCCAGCGTGCTGGCCAAAGTTGAAGCCCACTTCACCCTTCGGTTCTTCACCGGCGAGGCGGCGCTCACGGGCGGCCCGGGAGGCATCGAGAAGCGTCATGCGCTTAGGCAGCTCCTCGCCGCGCTCCTTAGCCAGCTCGACCGGGGTCTTGACCGGCGCATAACCAATCTGGCGGGGGAAGCGATCATCCTCGCCTGGGAAAACGTCGAAGGCTTCGCGTGGCTCGATGCCATCGAAGATTCGCTCCAGGTCGGGGCGGCGCAGGGTTTCCTTCTCCAGCAAGGCCTCTGCCAGCTTATCCAGGTAGTAGCGGTTATTGCGCAGGATGTCATAGGCCTGCTCGTGCGCGCGCTCGAGCAAGTAGCGCATCTGCTCATCGATCTTGGAAGCAACCTCATCGGAGTACTCGATGGAGCCGCCGCCACCCATCTGGCTAAAGGGATCGCCCTGCTCCTTGCCGTACTTCACGGTGCCGAGCTCCGGCGAGAAACCGTACTCGGTGAGCATGGAACGAGCGATCTTGGTGGCGTTTTCGATATCGGAGGACGCACCGGTCGTCGGCGCACCGAAGACCAGTTCCTCGGCCGCGCGACCGCCCATGGCAAAGACCAGGCGGGAGAAAAGCTCATCGCGGGTGTACATGCCCTTGTCATCTTCCTGCGAAGTCATGGCGTGGCCGCCGGTGCGACCGCGGGCCAAGATGGTGACCTTGTAGACGCGCTCAATATCCTTAAGGGCCCACGCGGAAAGGGTATGCCCGCCCTCGTGATAAGCAGTGACCTTCTTCTCGTGCTCGGAGATGATCTTGCCTTGGCGGCGCGGGCCACCCACCACGCGGTCAGTGGCCTCTTCCAAAGCGTCATAAGTAATGACGTTGCCGCCGATGCGAGCGGTAAGCAGGGCGGCCTCGTTGAGCACATTGGCCAGGTCCGCGCCGGACATGCCGGCGGTGCGCTTAGCTAGCTGCGCTACGTCGACCTCTTCTGCCAGCGGCTTATTCTTCGCATGCACGCGCAAGATCTGCTCGCGGCCGGCTAGGTCGGGGTTGGTAACCGGGATCTGGCGGTCGAAGCGGCCTGGGCGCAGCAGCGCCGGATCGAGGATGTCTGGGCGGTTGGTAGCGGCGATGAGGATAACGCCCTCGCGGTCACCAAAGCCGTCCATTTCTACCAAGAGCTGGTTGAGGGTCTGCTCGCGCTCATCGTGCCCGCCGCCGGTGCCGGAACCGCGCTGGCGGCCAACGGCGTCGATCTCATCAACGAAGATAATGCAGGGGCTGTTTTCCTTCGCCTGCTTGAACAGGTCGCGCACGCGGGAGGCACCCACACCAACGAACATCTCCACAAAGTCAGAGCCGGAGATGGAGTAGAACGGTACGCCGGCCTCGCCGGCCACGGCGCGGGCAAGCAAGGTTTTACCGGTGCCGGGAGGGCCGTAGAGCAGCACGCCGCGCGGGATCTTGGCGCCTAGATCGTGGTAGCGGGTGGGGTCTTCCAGGAAGTCCTTGATTTCCTGCAACTCGTCTACGGCCTCGTCCGCGCCGGCCACGTCCTCAAAAGTATTGGTCGGCATATCCTTGGTCAGTTCCTTAGCCTTGGAACCGCCGATGCCAAACATGCCGCCTGCACCCTGCTGCATGCGGGACATGAGCCAGAAGAGCACGCCGAAGAGGATGAGCATAGGCAGCAGCATGCTGAGCATGGAGCCGAGGAAGGATTCCTGCGTGACATTGGTCTGGTACTTCTGGGCACCAGAATCCTTAACAGAGTTAAAGACCTGCTCGGAGGCGCGGGCCGGGTACTTGGCCACAATCTCCTTCACGCCTTCGCGCTCATCTACCGTGATTTCGTCCTTGAGCTTGATGCGCAAGCGCTGCTCGCGGTCATCAATTTCCACCTCATCGACGTTTTTGTCTTTAAGCTGGGTCAGTGCAACGGAGGTATCCGCTTGCACGTAGCCGCGGGCATCGTTGCTAAAGAAGGTAAAGGCGTACAGCGCGATAAGGATAAGTGCCGCTATCCCGCCGTAGCGAATAATCTTGTTGTTTTTCATTACTGCGCGATTTTAGTCGGTGGTGTAGACATCAGGGTGAAGGGTGCCCACGTAGGGCAGATCGCGGTAGCGTTCCGCATAATCTAGCCCGTAGCCGATGACGAATTCATTAGGGATATCAAAGCCCACATCCAAAAGGTCAATATCGGCCTTTACTACCTCCGGCTTGCGCAGCAGCGTGACCACATCAAGCGAGGCTGGGTTTCGCCCCTTCAGGTTCCGGATAAGCCATGACAGGGTAAGGCCGGAATCGATGATGTCTTCCACGATGAGCACGTTGCGCCCCGCAATATCGCGGTCCAGGTCCTTCAAAATGCGCACCACACCGGAAGAAGAAGTGGAGGCGCCATACGAGGACACGGCCATAAACTCCAACTCGGAAGGGATGGATAGCTTGCGCGCGAAGTCCGTAAGGAAGAAAGCCGCACCCTTGAGCACGCAGACCAAAAGCAGGTCTTGCTCAGCGTCGGTATACTTTTCAGAGACCATATCCGCGAGTTCTTGGACGCGGTTTTGCAGTTCCTCTTCTCCAATGAGGATTGCTTCTACATCGTCACCGTAGCGGTTTGCGGGAACGGCGAAGTCTTTCTTGTCGTGCACGAGTGGGCTCCTTTAATGACCAGACAACAGTGCCAGTTTGCCACCTATACGGGCTACTTCCAACCTCTGCCCCACCTGCCGCGCCGATCGCACAGCCACCGGCCCTTGCCCATGCCAGTGGGTACACAGCTTAGCGACGTCCCCCACTCCCCTCCGCGTCACCTCTACCCCTTCGCTGACTAGCCACGCCGCGATCGCTCGCCGACGCCGCGGTTCTGCCATTGCCGCCAGCTCCGCGCAGTCCGTGGTGGGTGGGGTGTAGAGGGCGGCGTCGTCAAGCGCGGCGTCGGTGGCCGCTTGCGCCAGCGCTGGCACCGCATCCCCGCCAATGATGCGGCTCAGCTGCGGGATTACCTCGCGGCGCAGCGCCACGCGGCGGAAATTCGTGTCCGCATTCTGCGGATCCTGCCACACCGAAAGCCCCAATTCCGCGCAGGTGCCCTCGGTATCGACGCGGCGCACGCCTAATAGTGGGCGCACCACGCGGGCGCCTTGCACCTCGCTGCGCTCGCTCATGCCGGTCACTCGCCCGCGCAGCGCCCCCAGCAGCAGCGTTTCCGCCTGGTCATCGGCCGTGTGCGCCACGGCTACTTCTAGCTCTTCGGCCGCACTGGCGGCGGCTAGGGCCCGGTACCGCGCCACCCGCGCGGCCGCCTCCATCGACTCTGGACCCGCCCCGCCGGCCTCAACGCTGAGCACCCGCGCCCGCGCGCCCAGTTCTCGGGCTTGCTCAGCAGCGCGCTCGGCTTGCGCCCGCGACCCCTCTTGCAAGCGGTGGTCCACGCATAATGCGAGCACGTCGTGCCCCTCAGCCACCAGCGCCGCCAGCAGCGCCAAAGAATCCGCGCCTCCGGAAAGTCCCACCGCCACGGTGCGGTTGAGGGAGGCGGCGCGCACGCCGCGTCGACAAGCTAAAAAGTGCGGTGAGACCCGCGGCCAAAAGGGCTTTTTAGAACTCATGCAGCGCAGAAGCCAACGCGTCTTGGGCCTGGCGAGCGGCCTGGATATCGCCGCCATTGACGAGGAAGGCAAAAGCATACACACGCCCCGAATTGCCCTGCGCGGTACCGGCCAGGGCCGAAACACCCGTCAGCGTGCCGGTCTTGGCACGCACATAGCCCTTGGCCGCGGAATCGCCGTAACGCTCATACAAGGTGCCATCGCCACCTGCCACCGGCAGGTAGGACACCAACGGGCGTAGGTGCGGATCCTTCACCGCCCCATTAATAAGTTGCGTCAAAAGCCCGGCCGTGAGCCGATTGTCTTCCGATAACCCGGAATTGTCCTTAATATCCACGCCCTCAACGTCGAATCCCTGCTCCCGCAGGACCTCAAGCGTGGCCTGCGTATCGCCTTCAAAGCTGGCCTCTTTACCGCGGGACACAGCCAACTCGCGGGCAATGGCCTCGGCCATGACATTATCGGAATGACGCACCATCTCCCGGGCGCGGTCCGACAGCGGCGCCGAGTCCACACTCGCTACTTCCTGCGCATTCTCGGCCACGGAGCCCATGCCTGCCTCGCTTGCGCCGAGGCGTTTGCCCAGCTGCTTAGCGACGTCCAAAGCCGGCGTATGGCTGCGCGGCACATCCCCCGTCGTCGCCCCCAAACGTCCGCCGTAGAGCATGGCCGGTTCCATCGGCGCGACGAAACCGCCGTCCACGTTTTCCGGGTCCCAGCCCGGAGCCTGCGGCTCGCCTTTCCACGCAGAGGTATCAATGAACACGCCATCGACCTGATCGATGTTCTGAGAAATCTGCTCAGCTAAGTCATCGAGCTGCTCGTGGGTCATCCATACATCACCCGCAGCCTTGATGACCACGTTCTTCTCATTCGCACCGCGGTAGACCTTAGTGGTGATTTTCTCGTTCTCATCCAGCGCCAACGTCGCCGCCGCGGTAGTGAGCACCTTCGTGGACGAGGCCGGGGTCAGCCGCTTATCCGCGTCCCGCTGCCACACCACGTCCCCGGTCTCGGTATCAATTACCTCGCCGCCGAACGTGGCAAGGTCCTTATTCTTAGAGAGCTCGTCCAGCTTCGCGCTTAGCGCATCCAGGTCCGCTTCCCCCGGCTCGGCGGTGCGCAAAGGCTCCTCAGGAGCCTGCACCGCCTGTGCTTCTCCGTGTGAGAGATCGCCGTATTCGCGCTGGAGGGTAACGCCCAGCGCAGCCGTACCTCCGACCGCTGCCGCTACCACGAGCGCGGTCGCTGACCACCAAACATGCTTTGCTTTCATTGCCTTTAACCCTAGCGCGAATCCGCAACGCGCTAGACTATGGGCAGTAATTGATACCCAATCCCCCATGGAGGACATCGCTGTGAGCGTTGAAGTAACCATTGAAATCCCGAAGGGCTCCCGCAACAAGTACGAGGTTGACCACGAGTCCGGCAAGGTCTACCTCGACCGTTACCTGTTCACCCCGATGGCCTACCCGGCTGACTACGGCTTCATCGACCACACCCTGGGCGAAGACGGCGATCCTCTCGACGCCCTAGTCATCCTGCCGGAGCCGGTCTTCCCGGGCGTTGTCGTCGAGGCCCGCATCGTCGGCGTGTTCAAGATGACCGACGAGGCCGGCGGCGACGACAAGCTGCTCGCCGTCATCGATGACCCACGCTGGGAGCGCTACCAGGACATCAACGATGTGGAGCAGCACATCAAGGACGAAATCGAGCACTTCTTCGTCCACTACAAGGACCTGGAGCCGAATAAGGAAGTTTCCGGCTCCGGCTGGGGCGACAAGGCCGAGGCAGAGAAGATTCTCGAAGAGGCAAAGGCTCGCTTCAAGTAAGCTTTTGAGCCCTGGCGCGGGGCCAGGGCCGGCCCCAGGGAGTTTCTCGGGCGTTTCGATCAATTAGCACCGCGAAAGCGGCGGTTTCCCAGACCGAATTTGATCGAAACGCCCTTTTTCCTGCTTCCCCTCCTCCGTACGCTCTCCCCGCGACACCGACCCGCCCCGGCAGTACAATTCGATCACATAGCAGGCCGAAACCATCGGCCTCGGGGACCTAAATGATCGAATTAAACGCCTAGGGGTGGGCGCATGAAAATCTTCACCACGCGCACGGCCGCGCGCCGTGCTACCAATAACCAAGCCTTGAAAATCTGCCACGGCCTCTACACCGAAAGGGAGCCTTCGCCGCGCGAACTCGCGGAAATCGTCTCTCAGCACTGGCCGGACTCGGCACTCGACGGCTACTCGTGCGCCCACCATCACCTAGGCAAAGCCCTACGCTTCCCGCTCTATTTCCTGCGCGCGGGAACCATGGCCTCCAGTCCGTATTTTCGCAGCCGCCGCGCCCGGCCGAAAGCGCTCGGCCAGCTAAATGGAATTAATGTGTGCAATCCACTACAAGCCACAGAAATCATGGCCGAAGAAGACGCTGTCGCCTTCCTGGAGGCCTACTTTTCCGGCCAGTACGGGGCTGCACAAATGGAGGGCCACATGCTCGACTTCCAGCGCTTCCCGCGACACACCCGGTGCGTAGTGGAAAACACCATCCTTGGCGCCGATAGCGTTCCGGAGCGCAGCCTCACCCGCGCGCTCCGGCGGCATGTCACCGTCCGCAATAACAGCTACATCGGCCCTTACCGCTGGGACTTACTCTTAGAGGAGCACAAGCTGGCCATAGAGGTTGACGGCTACGCCTACCACCACGGCGAGAACCGGCAACGGTTCGAGATTGACCGCCAGAAGCTTAACGACGCCGTCCAAAGAGGTTACAAGCCCCTCCACTTCACCGCCGCCACGATTGAGCACCACCTCGATGTGGCCGTCAACCAGGTACTCGCCATTGTGCGGGGGAAGGGCGAGTTCATAAACCCACCCTGGCAGTGGCACCACTACTGGCGGTTCCAGCACTAGCGCAACGACACCGCGCGGCTGATCCACAAGCACACGAGTAACTAAGGTAAATGGCATGAAAAACGTTCAACCACATGAAGTACCAGAAGGCGCACAGCTTATTGACGTCCGCGAAAATGACGAGTGGGCAGTGGAACGTGCGAAAGGCGCAACCCATATCCCGATGAGCGAGATTACGGGTCGCATCCAGGAAATCGACCCAGATAAGGATATCTACGTAATCTGCCACGCAGGCGGTCGCAGCATGCAGGTCTGCCAGTATCTAGAACATGCACTGGGCTGGGACACCATCAATGTGGATGGCGGCACGGATCAGTGGAAGGCTTCTGGGCTCCCCATCGAAACGGATTAATTGGCCTTAACCAATCTTTTGGGATTATGATGATGGTATGGCTTCCACGAATAATTCTGTAATCCCAACGACCCTGCTCGAGTCCCCGTCGTTCCAATTGGAGCGCCTCCGCCGCCGCACCCGCGATGGCGTAGAGGCTGCTTTGCAGACCAAGCAGACAACGCTGCGCGAGTACTGGGTCCTTACCTGTCTGGTCGCCGCGGATGCCGCGTCGCAGTCTTATCTGTCCGAAACCCTGGCCATTGACGCCTCTGACATGGTGCGTCTTATCGACGCCCTCGAGGACCGCGGCTGGGCAAAGCGCGAACGCGACCCAAAGGATCGCCGCCGCCAGATCGTCGCTTCCACCAAAAAGGGCACAAAGGCCCACAAGGACCTGGCGGTGCTGGTCGCTACCGCCGAGGACGAGGCATTGGATGAGTCCACCAATAAGCAGCTCAAGCATCTGCGAAAGTTGGCTAAGTCCATCATTGCCGCGGACGAAGAAGAGGCATAAATGGCGGGTCCCGAATCGCTCGTCCCACAGCAGTACCTTCTAGGAAGCGCGGCACCGCGGCCGCGCACGCTGTGGGACATCATTACCACCACCGCGGAAATGAACCCCGATGCCGCCGCGCTTGATGACGGCGAAATCATCACCTATTCCGAGCTCATCCACGAGGTCGAGGCATGGGCTGCCGAGCTGCACGCCAATGGCGTGCGCCGCGGCGATCGCATCGGCATTAGGATGACCTCCGGCAAACGCGAGCTCTACCTCGCCATTTTGGCGACCTTGGCGGCAGGCGCAGCCTATGTGCCTGTCGACGCCGATGACCCTGACGAGCGCGCCGAGATGGTTTTCGGCGAAGCCGATATCGATGGCGTTTTCACGGACGACGGATTCCGCTTCCTGCGGGACTCCGCGCGCCCGGACGCCCCTGCCGAGAAGACGAATGCTCCGCGCCCGGAGGACACCGCGTGGATCATCTTCACCTCAGGTTCGACCGGCAAGCCTAAAGGCGTGGCCGTCAGCCATCGTTCCGCGGCCGCCTTCGTGGACGCGGAAGCGAGCCTCTTTTTGGTCAACCACCCGCACGGGCCCTTAGGTCCTGAGGATCGCGTGCTCGCCGGCTTGTCCGTCGCCTTCGATGCCTCCTGCGAGGAAATGTGGCTGGCCTGGGGCCACGGCGGCTGCCTGGTCCCAGCACCGCGGTCTCTGGTGCGTTCCGGCATGGATTTGGGCCCATGGCTCATCCGCCGCGACATCACCGTCGTGTCCACCGTGCCCACCCTGGCGGGCCTCTGGCCGGCCGAGGCTCTCGACAATATCCGCCTACTCATCGTCGGCGGCGAGGCCTGCTCGCAAGAATTGGTGGACCGTTTGGCCACCGAGGACCGCGAGATGTGGAATACCTACGGCCCCACCGAGGCCACCGTCGTCGCCTGTGCGCAGCAGATGCTGCCGGGCCGGCCGGTGTCCATTGGATTGCCGCTTAACGGTTGGGACCTGGTGGTCGTCGATAAGCAGGGCATGCCCGTGGAAATGGGCGGCGTCGGCGAGCTGGTAATCGGCGGCGTGGGACTGGCGTCCTATCTGGATCCGGCCAAGGACGCGGAAAAATACGCACCGCTGGAGTCCATGGGCTGGCAGCGCGCCTATCGCACCGGTGACCACGTTCGCCTGGAAGAAGACGGGCTGTACTTCGTCGGCCGCGTGGATGACCAAGTAAAGATTGGCGGGCGCCGCATCGAGCTCGGCGAGGTCGAAGCTAATGTTGCGGCGCTAGATAACGTCTACAACTCGGCCGTGGCCGTGCAAAAGACTCCCGGCGGCGAGTCCGTTCTGGTGGGCTATGTCTCCCTCGAGGATGAGGCCAAGGGCTTCGATCACGAGGCCGCGCACGCTCGCCTGGCCGATACCATGCCGGCCGCGCTCGTCCCGCGCATCTGCGTGATGGAAGAGCTGCCGGTGCGTACCTCCGGCAAGGTGGATAAGAAGGCCCTGCCGTGGCCGCTGCCTGGAGTGGGCGTGGAATCGACCACGCTGACCGAGACCGAGAAGTGGCTCGCGGAGCTGTGGGTAGAAACGCTCGGCGTATCCGTGGAGGACGAGAACGCCGATTTCTTCTCTCTCGGCGGCACCTCGCTCGCGGCCGCGACCCTCGTGGGTCATATCAGGGAGCGCTACCCCACCGTGGCCGTGCGCGACCTCTACGACCACCCACGCTTGGGCTCGCTGGCCGAGCTCATTGCGGGAGCCGAACCGCGCCCCGCTGCTGCTGACGTCCCCATGCGCGAGGTCACCAAGGTCGGCTTCGGCACCCGCCTCGCCCAGACCTTGATTCAGATTCCGGTCATGACCCTGGCCGCATCCAGCTGGCTGGCTTGGCTTATGTTGGGCTCCACCGTGGCGGCATCACTGGGCTTCGAGTGGGCCACTGCTTTCCCGTGGTGGCTGGTCATCGCCATGCTCATTGTCTTTGTCACCCCGGTGGGGCGCATCCCCCTCGGCGGCTACGGTGCGCGGCTCATTACGGCCGGCATTAAGCCTGGAGACTACCCGCGCGGCGGTTCTACGCACCTACGCATCTGGGCGGCTGAGCGCTGGGCTAATGCCGCTGGCGCGAGCTCCCTGGCCGGTGCCACGCGCGTGAATAACTACGCCCGTGCGCTCGGAGTCAAGGTCAAGCGCGGCGTGGACCTGCACTCCCTGCCGCCAGTTACCGGCCTGCTCACCCTGGGCAAGCACGCCGCCATCGAGCCCGAGGTGGATCTTTCCGGCTACTGGCTAGACGGCGATATCTTGCACGTGGGCGCCATCGACGTGAAGGAAGGCGCCCGCGTGGGCGCGCGCTCCACGCTGCTGCCTGGCACCGTGGTGGGCAAGTACGCCCACGTGGAGGCCGGTTCCACCGTCACTGGCCGAAAGAAGATCAAGGACGGCCAGCGCTGGTCCGGCTCCCCTGCCCAAAAGGTGGGCCGCTCCAAGCACCGCTTCCCGTCCCATACGCCAAAGCGTCGGCCGTGGTGGGTGGCCATCTATGACGCCACCTCCGTCCTGCTGGCCATCCAGCCGGTCGTGGCGCTGGCGGTTGGCGCGGCCCTTGTTCTCACCCTCGTGCAGTCCACCGGCGGCGATGGCTTTATCGGCGCGATCTTCTTCGCACCTGTAGGTGCGCTGGCGGCCTTTGCCACCTATATGCTGCAGACTTGGTTGGGCGTGCGCATTCTCTCCCTCGGCATTAGCCCGGGCGTAACGCCTGTGCGTTCGGTCAAGGGCTGGCGCCTGTGGGCCATCGAACGCCTCATGGACGAGGCGCGCACCAAGCTTTTCCCGCTCTATGCCTCGCAGCTCACCCCGACGTGGCTGCGCGCGCTCGGCGCGCAGATCGGCACTAACGTGGAAATTTCCACCGCGGTGATGATCCCCAAGCTCACCGAGGTCAAAGAGGGCGCCTTCCTGGCCGATGACACCATGATCGGCGGCTACGAGCTCGGCGGCGGCTGGATGCGCACCGGCGAGACCAAGGTGGGTAAGCGCTCCTTCGTGGGCAACTCCGGCATCACCGCACCCGGCCGCAAACTATCCAAGAACTCGCTGGTTGCCGTTCTTTCTTCTACCCCGAAGAAGACGAAGGCCGGCGCTAACTGGTGGGGTGCGCCGCCAGAGCGCATGCGCCGCGTGACCGTAGAGGTGGACTCCCCCGCCAACTCGGGTGAGGCGCTGACCTATAACCCGGGCTTTGCCGTCAAGGCCGCCCGCGGCGTGGTGGAAACCATGCGCCTTTTGGCACCGATGTTTTCTGCCATGTTGCTCGCGGCAACCCTTAGCGTCTACGACTTGCTTCTCGACGCCCTCGGCTTCCCCCTGACCTGGCTCCTCTCCGGCCTCGTGCTCATGGGCATGGGTGCGGTGGCCATGGCCGTCACCGTCGCGGTGAAGTGGATCTGCGTGGGCAAGCACCGCGCGGCTGACCACCCGCTGTGGTCCGCTTTTGTCTGGCTCAATGAGCTGCAGGATACCTTCGTGGAGGTCGTCGCCGCGCCGTGGTTCTTCCAGCACACCTACGGCTCCGGCGAGATCAACCTGGGGCTGCGCGCCCTCGGCGTGGAAATCGGCCGCGGTGCGTGGATCGATTCCTACTGGTTCCCGGAAACGGACCTCATCCGCGTCGGTGAGGCCGCCACCGTGGGCCCTGGCACGGTGGTGCAAACCCACCTTTTCCAGGACCGCGTGATGAGCCTAGATACCGTCACCATCCAGGACGGCTCCACCCTGGCCGCCCACTCGGTGGCGCTGCCTGCCTCGCTCATCGGCACTGCATCCACCGTGGGTCCCGGCTCGCTGGTTATGCGCGGTGACCGCGTGCCCACCAACGCCGTATGGCAGGGCAACCCCATCGAGCCGTGGGAGCGATAGGTCGCCGGCCATAATCTGCGCCCTACCGCGCGAAGTCCTGGTATTTAATCATCTCGCCGGACTTGAAGTCCCAGGCCTCCACCCGGACACGGTCAGCAAACACCTTGACCCGCAGTCCGGTGGAGGCCTCTTCCTTTTCCTTAACAATTTTTTCGTCGTTATCGCCATCCGGTAGGTACTCATTGAGAATGGCGCCGGTGTTGACCACGGGGAAGCCGGTACGGCCAGCCTCACCAGTGCCGTCATAGCGGCGGGTTCCCCACCAGTTATTCTGACGCAGCGAAGAGTGGCTGTGGCTGCTAAACCACACGATGTTGTTGTACTTATTGACCACGTTGGATAGCGCCTCGAGGTCCTCAAAGTCATTCTGGTACCACGCCGAATGAGACATCGATACCGTCTGCGGCAGCAGCGGATGGCTAAAGACCAACGCCGGAGTGCCCTTAGCATCCCAATAAGCCAGGCGCTCATCTAGCCAATCGAGCTGCTCCTTGCTGATGCGCTGGAACGGCTCCTTGCCGTGGCGCAGAATATCGGAATAAAACTCGGTATTTACCGAAATGAGCGGCACCCCATCCACCACTTCTTCCTTCCACGGTTTATCCTGGCCGGAGTATTTGAGAAAGCGATCCAGGTAAGTCTTAGAGCCTTCCTTGCCATACATTTCGTGGTTGCCGATGGTCCACAATTCCTTGCCCGAATCGTGCGGCACCTCGCTGTGCGCGGCCAAGAAATCATCCCACTGCTGCTGCGAGCCATCGTCCACGAGGTCGCCGTTGAGCACCAGCGCCCCGGCCTTGTCCTCCATACCGTTCAACTGGCGGACCGCTTCTTTGTAGTCTTGGGGGTCGCCCTGGACGTCGGAAAGCACGTCCACGGTAGCCTGCGGCGAGCCCTGAAGCTCACCGAGCGGCTTGACGACGCCCACGTTATCCACCGCCCACCACCAGTCATCATTGCCGTTGTTGTAGCTGAAGCTAACCTGCATATTCTTCGCGCCGGCTGGCACGTCCACGCCAATGGACTCGTGCTTGGAGAAGACATCCTTATCAAAGACGGCGATTTCCTGGGCTTCCCCGCCATCGAAGGAGACAGTCACCTTGGCATTTTGCCCGTCCTTGCCCTGGCGGTAATGGTGGTCGAATTCCACATTCACCCGCTCCTGCCCCGCCACCGGGATGGCCGGGCTCTTTAGACCCGCGGTCATGGAATCGCCTTCGGCCAAGCGCTGCTGCTTGTTGTCGATGATGGCGAAGGTGTCATGCGCCTGGGTGAAATAGTGGCGCATATCGGTACCAGATGCCCAGGTCCAATGGCGCATATCGCCAAAAGTCCAGCCCTTCCAGCGGGCCTCGCCCGAGTCCACGCCGTGCACGTCGGTCTTCCACCCCTCCGGCGCGCGGTGAGTAAACCATGCCGGGGTATCCACCCCGTCGAAGCTTTCCAGCCACAGCACCCGCGATTCTGTGCCTTCCCCCGGCTGCACATCGTCTCCCGCCGAGGACCCCTCGGACGAGCTCTGGGAAGACCCCCAAGAAGAGCCTAACGATGACCCCAAAGAAGAACCAAAGGAGGAACCCGGAAGCGAGGACTGGGCCGCCGCAACAGGTGCGCCCACCATTCCGGTGAGCGCCAGGATAGATGAGAAAGCACAGAGTTTATTTTTCATAATTCAATTTCTATCCGTCCTGGGCAACGACGCGGTTACATATACGTAAACTCTTGGCAAGCACTACATGCCTGCCAAGAGTCCTCACTTTGAGGTCCGCGTGAATTTAGGCGTGGCGGTCGAGCCAGTCCACGACGGTATCGAGAGCCTGATCGGCAGCCGGCTCATTAAAGACCTCGTGCTTCTGCCCCTCCCAGGTCACGTACTCCACGTCCTTGGAGGAGATGGAGTTATACCAATCCTGGGAGAAGTACGGCGGAACGATGCCGTCTTTGGTGCCGTGCATGATGAGCGTCGGTGCGGTGAAGAGGTCCGCATTGACGGCGTCGTAATTCGCAATTGCCGCCAGCTGCAAGGCCGTGCCGGCACTGGTCTTCTGCGCAATGAGCGGGCTAGAGGCATACTCGTCCTTCACCGCTTGGTTAGTGGAGATACCATCCGTAAATGGATTAGACAGCTGAATGTCCTTGCTCCACTCCGGCGATTGTGCGCCGATTTCGGTGCGGTGCGGAATCAGGTTCTGCGCATAGTTCGCATTAAAGCTGGTGAGTTGGGCTAGCGGCAAGCGTTCAAAGATGGTGGGATCCAGCTTCTTCTGGGTCTCAGAAATATCATCCGGCGTGATGTTCTTTCCCGCAACATTCTTGCCCGAAAGGTTCAGCGGCGCGCCGCCACCGTTAGTGATGATGCCATCGACCTTGCCCGGCTCACGAATGCCATAGGCCTCCACGGTCAGCGAGCCCATCGAGTGGCCCAGCAGGAAGGTCTTTACTCCCTGATTTTCTTCCTTCGCCATGTCCACGACACGGTCGAAATCATCGAGGATGTACTGGAAATTATCGATATGCCCCATCGGTACGCTGCCGCCGGCGGATTTGCCGTGGCCGCGGTGATCTACGCGGTAGACGTTGTAGCCTGCATCGAGCAAGCGCTTGGCGACGTAATCGTAACGCCCCGAGTGCTCAGATACACCGTGCGCCAAAACCACCGCACCGCGTGGGTTTGCCACCTTCTGCTTCCGGTAGTAAATCTTTACACCCTGACCGCGCTGGCTATCGAAGTAGCCATCCTCGTCAGAAACCTGCTTGTCAGAGACGGTCGGGCGTCCCAATACATCTGGCTTCTGGTCTGCCGTTGGGGCCGGTGCCTCTTGAGCAGCTGCGCCAACTGTAAACGTTCCAGATACCGCCACTGGTGCCGCCATGACAGCAGCCGCCGTCAAGCAAGCGGTTACATGCTTCTTCATCATCACCGTCTCCTCTTTAGTGTTGTAGCTCATAGTGCTTTCCTGGATGAGATTGAGATAACAGTGATGCTAAATACGCGACGATATAAAGCACAAATAACTTCCAATTATGTAACCTACGGTTCCGTAAAATAACCGCACGGAAACGGACTTTTAGGAAGAACAAATTTTGCCAAAACTATTGCCCAAATCCACCCCCGTTACCCCCTTAATACAAAAAGCGGGAAACTCGAAGTTTCCGAGTTTCCCGCCGTCGTGATGGCTAATCCAGCTAAAGCTTAGTCACCAATCTGGTCGCGACCACGCTTAACAATATTCTCATCAACCTCGCCCACCAGCTCGTGATCCTTGTTCGTATACTCGAACTTGGACAGTACATAGCGCATAGCGTTAATGCGGGCACGCTTCTTGTCGTTGGACTTAATGGTAATCCACGGCGACTCTTCCGTATCCGTATAACGGAACTGCTCTTCCTTAGCACGGGTGTAGTCGTCCCACTTATCCAGCGAGGCCAAGTCCATCGGGGACAATTTCCACTGGCGCACTGGGTCAATCTGGCGAATAGCGAAGCGAGTGCGCTGCTCCTTACGAGTAACCGAGAACCACAGCTTGGTCAGGGAGATACCCGAGCCCAGAATCATATTCTCCAGCATCGGAACCTCGCGAAGGAATTCCGCGTGCTGACTTTCGGTACAAAAGCCCATAACCCGCTCCACCCCGGAACGGTTATACCAAGAGCGGTCAAAGAAGACGATTTCACCACCGGCCGGGAAATGCTCGATGTAACGCTGGAAGTACCACGAGGTGGACTCACGCGGCGACGGCTTTTCCAATGCCACTGTGCGGGCACCGCGCGGGTTCAGGTGTTCGTTAAAGCGCTTGATAGTGCCGCCTTTACCGGCTGCGTCGCGCCCCTCAAAGATAATAATATGACGCTGACCAGTTTCCTTGGTCCAGTTCTGCCACTTCAGCAATTCAATCTGCAGCGCACGCTTAACGGACTCGTACTCATCGCGAGTCATGCGTTCATCGTAGGGGTAATTTTCACGCCAAGTCTGAACCGGGGAACCATCCGGCATGATCAGCGAAGGGTCATCCTCATCGGTTCCGTCGACGACGTAGCCGTCTGTTTTTGCCAGGTCAATCTCGGGAAGATCGTCGTCTTTAATATCAGCCATGCATTAAGTGTAACCCGAATATAGACAGCAAGCGCGTTAAACTTTCGAAGTTATCCCTTCCCTAAGAAGTTATCCCTTCCCTAAACAGCCACCAAAACGAAAAGAAGGCCTACCGAGACGGTAGACCTTCTTGCTTCAGTGAGCTTTAAAGCTTAGAACTGGAGGATGTTCTTATACGAACATGCCGATCAGCTTGGAAGCGCCTTCAGCAATGGACAGCAGCGGAGAAAGAACCTCGTGGATAGAGTTGAACAAATTGCTGCTCAATTCTACGAAGCTGCCGAAGTTGGAGGAAAGTTCCTGCATTTTAGTGTCTCCTTATTGAAGGTTGGTTGATGGAAAGGTCTTGCCTACTTGGAGCTCAGTTCTTCCAAGCCGTCACCGAAAGTCTCGAAAGCTCCCTTCAGGGCCTCAAATCCTTCAGCGACGCCTTTCCAGTCCTGGATGCCCTGAACAATCTTGCTCCAGCCTTCCCAGGTAGTTACGAAGTTATCCAAGTGCATCTGAATGGTGGAGAGATCCATGTTTGAACTCCTAAAATAGATCCGAAGCTACTGCCGCGGAGGGGTTTGCAGTTTGCAGACACCCTCAGCGGGCGTCACAAAAGATATTTTGACACAAGTTTGAACGAAATCAAGTCAAATTTGCATAGATGCCCCTTCACGCAGGCAACTTGATAAGGATAAGTTTATGGCTTTTGGAGGCATTAAAATTTTCTACCTTAACTGAAAGGCTACTAAACTGGGCTTTTACATTACACTTTAAATAGCTAGGTTAGCTCAGGCTTAACACTGTAACGCTTCCGGAGTAACGAACGATAGGTAGGCGCAAAACCCACTCTCCGAGAGCGAAAAACCTTTTTAAATTTTAAATTCCGCCCCTTCGGCTACCCCTATACGGGGTCACTGGGGTGCATGGTTCGCATGTTAAAAGCTGTGGCGGAGAATCGCGAGCCATATAGCGCGGTGAATTTCCCAAAAGCTCTCCGATCTCCAGCCCCAATTGAAACCGACTATGACGAGCACATTCGGAAAGTCATCTCGTAAAGACGCAGCGTTCACATATCGCATCACTTAAAGAAAATGGTGCAGACACGCCGAAGCGCCCCGTTTCATGCGCTCTAAAGCACAGAAACGGGGCGCTCAGGCTGATGCTAGGCCCGTTGTTATTGGCGGCCTATGGGGTATAGGGCGTTAGAAGCCCATGCCGCCCATGGCGTCAGCGTCCGGCATGCCGTTGTTGGCTCCGGCCGGCTCAGGCTTGTCGGCAACGACGGCCTCGGTGGTCAGGAACAGAGCTGCAATGGATGCAGCATTCTGCAGGGCAGAGCGGGTGACCTTAACCGGGTCATTGATGCCAGCCTCCATGAGGTTGACGTACTCGCCGGTAGCAGCGTTCAGGCCCTCACCTGCTGGCAGCGAGGCAACCTTGTCGGCCACAACGCCCGGCTCCAGGCCAGCATTGTGTGCAATCTGCTTCAGCGGTGCGGACAGAGCCTCACGGACGATCTTGACGCCGGTAGCTTCGTCACCCTTGAGGTCATCCAGGGAATCCAGAACGGAAGCAGCCTGCAGCAGGGCTACGCCACCGCCGGCAACGATGCCCTCTTCCACGGCAGCCTTAGCATTGCGGACCGCGTCCTCGATGCGGTGCTTGCGCTCCTTGAGCTCAACCTCGGTAGCGGCACCGACCTTAAGGACGGCAACGCCGCCGGAGAGCTTAGCCAGGCGCTCCTGGAGCTTCTCACGGTCGTAATCGGAATCGGAGCTTTCGATCTCAGCGCGAATCTGCTTGATGCGGCCGTCGATCTGCTCCTGGGAGCCAGCACCCTGAACGATGGTGGTCTCATCCTTGGTGACAACGACCTTGCGTGCCTGGCCCAGGTACTCGAGCTCGGCGGTCTCGAGGGAGAGGCCGACCTCTTCGGAGATGACCTGGCCGCCAGTGAGGATGGCCATGTCCTGCAGGGTGGCCTTGCGGCGATCGCCGAAGCCAGGAGCCTTAACGGCAACGGACTTGAAGGTGCCGCGGATCTTGTTCACCACGAGGGTGGACAGGGCCTCGCCCTCAACGTCCTCGGCGATGATCAGCAGCGGCTTGCCGGACTGCATGACCTTCTCCAACAGCGGAACGAGGTCCTTGATATTGGAGATCTTGGAAGAGACCAGCAGGATATATGGGTCCTCCAGGACTGCCTCCTGGCGCTCCATATCAGTAGCGAAGTAGCCGGAGATGTAGCCCTTGTCAAAGCGCATGCCCTCGGTTACCTCGAGGTCAACACCGAAGGTATTGGACTCTTCCACGGTGATAACGGAGTCCTTGTTTACGGAGCCGTTGCCCACGGTGTACATAGCCTCGGCGATCTTCTCGCCGATGGCCGGGTCAGCAGCGGAGATGCCAGCGGTGGTAGCAATCTGCTCCTGGGTTTCTACTTCCTTGGCGGAAGACAGCAGGGAATCTACAACCTTCTTGGTTGCGGTCTCGATGCCGCGCTTGATGCCCATAGGGTTGGAACCTGCGGCTACGTTGCGCAGACCCTCGCGTACCAGAGCCTGTGCCAGCACGGTTGCGGTGGTGGTGCCGTCGCCAGCGACGTCATCGGTCTTCTTAGCTACTTCCTTGACCAGCTCGGCGCCGATCTTCTCATAAGCATCCTCGAGCTCGATTTCGCGAGCGATAGAAACACCATCGTTGGTAATGGTCGGCGCGCCCCAGGACTTTTCCAGGACGACGTTGCGGCCCTTAGGGCCGAGGGTGACCTTGACGGCGTCGGCCAGCGTGTTCAGGCCGCGCTCAAGGCCGCGGCGGGCCTCTTCATCAAAAGCGATAATCTTTGCCATTGTGTTTGTGCTCCTTGGTTTATTGAGGACGACACTCACGTCTTTCTCGCTGCGGACGCCCGCGACGGCATGGCTGGTGAGTGTGAACCAACCTCAACCACAACGATGTAGATTTATCTGGCACTCATACTGTGCGAGTGCTAACGACTATTCTGGCACTCTCCCATCGCGACTGCAAGAAAAAATGGCGCCCCCGCGAAGGGACGCCATTATATAAGGAATGGATCAGGAACTAGGAGCTCTTCACCGTGCGCTTGGTCCAGCGGTAGATGAACGTTAGCGCGATAATGAAGAGGATCACGCCTACCACGGTGGCGGAGGCACCACCCTCAAAGATTTCCAGCGGGCTCTCGCCGCCAGCGGCGGCGATGATGCCGGCATTGACCACGCCAAAGAGGGACTCACCCACGATCAAGCCGGTAGCCAGGAGGGTTCCCATGCGCTTGGCAAACTCGGGGCGGGATTGCTTCGCGGCCCACTTATCGTAGAAAGTGCCCAGGATGGCGCCGATGGGGATGACGATGGTCAGCGCGGCCGGCAGGTACATACCCATGCCAGCTGCCAGCGGGGACAATGAGTACTTATCGGTGAACTTGCGCAGGAGCTCGTCAATAATAATGAGGACAGCGCCGATGGCCATGCCGATAAAGATAAGGTCCCAATCCAGCGAGCTATCGAAGATGCCGGAGGCAACCGAAGACATCAAGGCGGCCTGTGGGGCGGCCAAGGCGTCTTCGCCCGCACCCTCCATGCCTTGGAAACCGAAACCGTTGAGCATGACCTGCAAAATCGGCGGGATGACTAGGGAGCCGAAGACCACGCCGATAATGAGCGCTACCTGCTGCTTCCACGGGGTAGCGCCAACGAGTGCGCCGGTCTTCAGGTCCTGCAGGTTGTCATTGGAAATGGTGGCAATACCAAAGACAATGGCCGCGGTAAAGAGCGTATACGCCACCAAGGACAAAGGATCAGCGCTGGTGCCGCGGGTAACGGCGGCGATGAGCAGCGAGGCAGCAAGCACGGCAATGATACCGATGGAGGAAATCGGCGAGTTAGACGCACCAATCAGGCCCGCCATGTAGCCGCACACAGAGGCGATAATGAGGCCTACCAGCAACGTAAAGAGCACGGAGACGGTAATGAGCACGGCCATATGGTCATGGATATCGGTACCCTGCACGAAGTCCCACAGCAGCAGCGCGATGGGCACCATAAACGCCACGATGGTGGTGGCAACATAGGGGAAGGGAATATCTCGCTCGGTCACATCCACGGCGGAACCGGACTTACGGGCGCGCGAGGAGGCTAGCGACTGGCGGATACCCAGCGCAATGGGCCCGGCAATCTTCAGCAGGGTCCAGATAGCGGCAATGGCCATGGTGCCCACGCCGATGAAGCGGATATCATCGGAGAAGGTGGTATCGACGACGTCGGCAAGAGCGGTGGCGCCCGAAATATCACCGGTGGTGAAAATGGGCAGCAAGATGAAATAGGAAATCACTACGCCAACCAGC
This sequence comes from Corynebacterium nasorum, assembly GCF_030229765.1. Classification (NCBI taxonomy): domain Bacteria; kingdom Bacillati; phylum Actinomycetota; class Actinomycetes; order Mycobacteriales; family Corynebacteriaceae; genus Corynebacterium; species Corynebacterium nasorum. Next base: position 115,075 of record NZ_JASPGY010000002.1, read on the forward strand.
ATGGCGATGCCCACCGGCAGGCCCACCAAGTGGCCCACGCCGATAAGGGCGGTAGAAAGGCTCGTGCCCAGGGTGGTCGCGCCGGCGCCGAGTTTGAAATAGGCGGTGACCTCAGAGGCGGCCGCCTTCATTGCGGTCAGCAGCGCCATGACGGCCGAGGTAATACCGCCGGCGACGATGATGCGCAGACCCTTGGCATTTTCTTCCTGGCTGGCGCCGGAAGCATTTTCATCGCCCACCTTGAGGACCTCGGCCGCGGCCACGCCCTCCGGGTAGGGCAGATCGGAGCCTGTTACCAAAGCGCGGCGCAACGGGATGGAATACATCACGCCCAGCACGCCGCCGATGATGCACACACCGGCCGTCTGCAGGAAGCCGAAGCCCTGCCAGTACCCCACCATCACTAGGCCCGGGAGGACGAAGATGATGGCGGACAAGGTGCCCGCAGCAGAGGCGATGGTCTGGACAATATTATTTTCTTTAATGTTATGACCTTTGAAATGGCGCAAGACTGCCATGGAAATCACGGCAGCGGGGATGGAGGTAGCAAAGGTCAAGCCCACCTTCAGGCCTAGGTACACGTTGGCAGCGGTGAAGATGAGGGTAATCAGGCCGCCGATGATAATGCCGCGCAGAGTCAGCTCGGGCAGGGTGGCCTTGGAACCTGCGGCGGATGATGCGTTCGCCATGCCAGGTCCTTTCTATTCTCGGCTATGAAAGTTTCTCGTTTCACCCCGCGTAACAAACCGCAGCCTGCCACGTCCGTTCCTGTCTGTTTGGCCCCGATTCCTCGCCGGAATAGGGTCCGAACGGACAAAATCCGCACAGGGTGGAATGAATAAATTTTAGTTCACCACCCCAGCGTTTTCCTATTCCGGTTGCTCTATAGCTTGGGCAGGGCGGGTACGGTAGTACACATGACTGCACTTAATGAAAGCATCCGCAACGACCGCGAGACCATTTTCCGCCAGCTCAGCGAGCTCGTAGCCTTCAACTCCGTCCACAATGAGGAAGGCTTGGAGGACCAGACCAAGGGCGCGAGCCAGTGGGTTAAGTCCGCACTCGAAGAAGCCGGAGTGAGCGTGGAAACCATCACCACGGCCGATGGCTCCACCGCCATCTTGGGCGAGCGCAAGGGCGACGAGGGGGCCAAAACCGTCCTGCTTTACTCCCACTATGACGTAGTACCGGCGGGCAACCGCGAAGCGTGGGATTCTGATCCTTTTACCCTTACTGAGCGCCAGGCCGCCGATGGCTCTACTCGTTGGTACGGCCGCGGCGCCGCCGATTGCAAGGGCAACGTGGCCATGCACCTAGCGGCCCTGCGCGCGGTGGACAATAACGGCGGCACCAAGGTCAACCTGAAGTACCTCATCGAGGGTTCTGAGGAACGCGGCGGCGAGGGCCTTTCCCAGCTCATCAAGGACCGCCCGGAGCTTTTTGCGGCCGATGCCATCCTCATCGCCGATGCCGGCAACTCCGCCGTAGGCCAGCCGACCTTGACCACTTCCCTACGCGGCGGCGCGCAGATTGGTGTGCAGGTCGATACGCTGGCCGCCGGCGTTCACTCCGGCCAATTTGGTGGCGCGGCCCCGGACGCCGCCAAAGCCCTGATGCGCGCCATCGACTCCCTATCCGATGAGTACGGCCGCACCGTTATCGATGGCGTAGATACCACCGCCGAGTGGTCCGGCCAGGAATACTCGGCCGAGGCCTTCCGTGCCGATGCACAGCTGCTGGAGGGCACCAAGATCATGGGCGAAGATGACCCGGCTGGCGCCACCCCGGTGGCGAATATGGTCTGGTCCCGCCCAGCCATTACCGTGACCGGCTTTACCTCTACCCCGGTTGCAGAAGCAGTCAACGCCGTGCCCGCTACCGCTTCCGCCCAGCTCAACCTGCGCGTTCCGGCTGGCGCCGATGCCGCCGCGATTGCCGACGCCGTCTGTGCGCACCTCCGCAGCCACACCCCTTGGGGCGCCCACGTCAAGGCCGAGGTGCTCGAGTCCAATGCCGGCTTTGCCACCGATCCGGAAAAGCCAGCCGCTGCCCTGCTAGGCGAATGCCTTTCCGAGGCCTATAACGCAGAGACCGCCGCTCAGGGCATGGGCGGTTCCATTCCGCTAACCACCGAGCTGCAAGAGGCGCATCCTAACGCGGAGATCGCCCTCTACGGTGTGGAGGAGCCCAAGTGCACCATTCACTCCGCCAATGAGTCGGTGGATCCCACCGAGATCGAAAATATTGCCGCAGCCGAGGCACTCTTCCTGCAGCGCTACTCCTAAGGCTTGCGCCCCTGGCCCAGCCTGGGTCCTGGCTATTGCCGCGGCACTGCGGCGTACCCCGCTCCCCACGGAGCGGGGTTTCTTTATGCCGCAAAACAGCAGCATATAATACAGCGCCAAAAATAGTTCTTTCAAAGCCGTAGAAAAGCCGGTAAAGTGGCAAAAAGTTGGCCCCGCGCTCGGCCATGTTGCTTGCACTATGCCACCGCGGCGTACTCAGCGGCGTGCGGCTCGTGAATGTTCTCGTCTCTCAGTAGTTGTGATGCTCGTGGTGTTCGCGGCAGCGGGGCAAGAGAACGCGATACAACCAAAAGGAGCGCAGTAACCAACGTGCTAATACTCCTAGGTACTCTCATCGCCGCCACCGTGGTGGCACCGCTGCTCATCATGCGAATGGGTCGCCCGGCATTTGGAATTTTGGCCCTAGTCCCCGGCGCAGGCTTTGTGTGGACGCTCATGCACTTTCTGCGCGGCACCTTCGCAGACGGTGGCGCGGTTGAGCATACCGTGGAATGGATGCCCTCCGCGAACCTAAGTTTTGACCTCCGCTTAGACGGACTAGGCGCGCTGTTTAGCCTCATCATCTTGGGCATGGGCGCGCTGGTATTGATCTACTGCTGGGGCTATTTCGACGGCACGCGACGCCGCTTGGCCATGTTCGCGGCGCAAATGGTGGGCTTCGCCACCGCCATGTTTGGTCTAGTGGCCGCGGATAATTTCCTGCTGATGTACGTGTTCTGGGAGATTACCTCCCTGCTGTCTTATCTCTTGGTTAGCTACTATGCGGAACGAGCCTCCTCCCGCCGCGCGGCCCAGCAGGCGCTGATGGTCACCGCGCTGGGCGGGCTAACCATGCTCATGGGCTTTATCTTGCTCGGGCGGCAAACTGGGGCGTGGACCTTTAGTGATATCTCCGCCTATGAGAACTTTGCGCAAACACCCTATGTCACGGTGGCCATCGTGCTCATCTTGGCGGGCGCGCTGACAAAGTCCGCAATCGTACCGGCACACTTTTGGCTCCCCGGCGCGATGGCGGCGCCGACTCCGGTCTCCGCTTATCTCCACTCCGCCGCGATGGTTAAGGCCGGCATCTACCTCGTCGGGCGCTTGGCGCCCTCGATGTATGAGGTGGCAACCTGGCACGTGGTGGTTATCTCCTTAGGCGTATTTACCATGCTGCTCGGTGGCTGGATGGCGCTCAAACAGCGCGACCTGAAGCTGATTTTGGCCTATGGCACCGTCTCCCAGTTGGGTTTTATCACCTCCATCATGGCCGTAGGCTCGCGGGAAGCCATGCAGGCCGGCCTCGCGCTGACCTTTGCGCACTCGCTATTTAAGGCGGCGCTTTTTATGGTCGTCGGAGCTATCGATCACTGCTCGGGCACGAGGGATATCACCAAGCTATCCGGCTTGGGGCGCAAGGAGCCCTTCCTTTTCGGTATTGCGATCATTTCCGGGTTCTCCATGGCCGGCGTCCCACCACTGTTTGGCTTCGTGGCTAAAGAGGCCGTGCTGGAAGCCACCATGCACGAAGAGCTCTTGGCCGGCATGCCGCGCAATATGATGCTTGTGGCCTATGTCCTCGGTTCTATCCTCACGATGGCCTATACGCTGCGCTTTTTGTGGGGTGCCTTTGCCACCAAGAAGGAGGTCAATGGAACGGAGCTGGCAGAGGCCGTCGCCAAGATGCATCCGGTCAACCTGGGGCTATGGCTCTCCCCTGTCTTACTTACCGTCCTGACAGTGGTACTTGGTGTATTCCCCAAGCCGCTTTCGGCAGCCTTTGACCAACACCTCAATTCCACCTTCGGCCCGGAGGAGCATAGCGAGCTAGCCCTGTGGCATGGCTTGACGGTGGCGCTGGGCCTCTCCGCACTCATTATTGTGGCCGGTATTATTATGCACTGGCAACGCCAGGTCCTGGTCAAGTGGCAATTCTCCTACCCCGCACTGGGCAATGCGGATGACGCCTACGATTCGGTCATCGCTCTTTTGCGCCAGCTCTCGCTGCGCACGACGGCAACCACGCAGCGCGGCTCCCTGCAGCTGAACTTGACGGTTATCTTTGCCACGTTGATGCTGCTGCCACTGGCTATGATCATCAAAGGCGATCTCACTGATATCCGCATGATAGTGGCGGAAAATCCTTGGCAGATCGTCGCCGCCTTCATCATCATGGTGGCCGCCGTGGCTGCCACGGTCACCGATAATCGTTTATCAGCCGTCATCATCGTCGGGGTGACTGGCTATACGCTCGCCTTCATCTTCGCTCTGCACGGTGCGCCGGACTTGGCGCTGACGCAGCTGTTGACCGAGACCATCGTGATGGTTCTTTTCATGCTGGTTCTGCGCCGCATGCCGGCCTCCACCGAATGGAAGCAGGACCCCAAGATGGGCCGCCTGCGTGCCTGGCTTTCCGTGGGCACGGGTCTTACCGTCACCGTAGTAGCGATGTTTGCTATTAACGCGCGTCAGTCCAAGCCCATCTCCGAGTTCATGCCGGATCTGGCCAAAGAGATTGGACACGGTGCCAATACTGTCAACGTCTTGCTGGTGGACCTGCGCGCCTGGGATACCTTTGGCGAAATCACGGTGATTATCATTGCCGCACTGGGCGTGGTCTCGCTGATTTATCGCACCCAATCTTTCGGCCGTGAAAGCCGCCGCCCCACCCTGCGGGTTACCGGCCGGCGGTGGCTGGCCGCCGGGGTGGAATCTGAGCAAGCACTCAACCGCTCGCTGATGATCGATGTCTCCACCCGCGTGCTCTTCCCGTCCATGGTCGCACTGTCCTTCTATTTCTTCTTCTCCGGCCACAATGCTCCTGGCGGTGGCTTTGCCGGCGGCCTCGTGGCAGCGCTAGCACTCATCCTGCGTTACCTGGCTGGTGGGCGCGCGGAGCTGGAAGAAACCCTGCCTATTGACGCCGGCCGCACCATGGGCACCGGTCTCTTGCTGTCCGCACTAGCCACGGTGACCCCGATGTTCTTTGGTCACCCGCCGCTTACCAGCGGATACACCTCACCGGAGATTCCGCTCATCGGCAAGGTTTCGCTACCTTCAGCGTTGGTCTTTGACGCAGGTGTCTACCTCATCGTCGTGGGGCTCACGCTCTACATCCTAAATTCCTTGGGCGCCAAGCTGGATGAAGAAGAGGATATGCGTAAGCAACGTGCCCGCGATCGCGCCCGCTCGCTGGCCCGGCAGCAGCGCCAACGCACCGCCAAGCAAAAAGCGCAACGGGCCCAACGCAAGGAAAAGAAACAAGCCGCTACAGCAAGCACAACCGCCACCACAGGGAAGGAGAAATAAATGGAAGCCAACCTCTTCCTCCTCTTGGCCGCCGGTGTGCTCGTAGCCGCGGGCGTCTACCTGCTCCTGGACCGCGCCATGACCAAAATGCTGCTTGGACTGCTGCTTTTGGGCAATGGCGCAAACCTCTTCCTGCTGCAGTCCGGCGGTTCGGCCGGTTCTCCGCCTATCGATGGCCGCGACTCGGAACCTTTCGGCACCGAGATTGCAGATCCGCTGGCACAAGCAATGATTCTGACTGCCATCGTCATTTCCATGGCGCTGACGGCCTTCATCCTTACCCTGGCCTACCGCCAGTACCGCTACCGCACGGATGATGTCATTGAAGATGACGCGGAAGATACCGCTATTGCCGCCAAGGCCGCGCGCCCCGGCAATGCGGCCGCCAGCCCGGACCACGATGCGTCCAATGATCCGGCTACCGGCCGCGCCACCAAGCAAGGCGATAACTTCGGCCCTGCATCCTTCGAGGAACCAGTAAAGGGGGCCCGCGATGAGTGAGACCGTACAGCCGCTTGTCGATGCCCTCTTTCCCTACATCGGCTACCTCATTCCGCTGCCCATTATCATCCCAGCAGTGGCCGCGGCCCTCGCCTTGATCTTTTGCCGCATTCCCAATGTGCAGCGCCAGATCGTATTTTTCTCACTGCTCATTACCGCCGTGGTCAATGCCGTACTCATCCTCATCGCAGATTTTGAAGGCATCCAAACCCTGCAGGTAGGAGGCTGGGACGCCCCGGTGGGTATCACGCTCGTGGCGGATCGCCTCTCTGCGGTCATGCTCTTTACGTCCTCCGTGGTGCTGTTTTCTGTCATTTGGTACGCCATTTCTCAGGGCGTTCGCGACGGCACCAAGGACGAACCGGTGGCCGTCTTCTTGCCCACCTACATGCTGCTGACCATGGGCGTTAATATCTCCTTTTTGGCGGGCGATCTCTTCAACCTCTACGTGGGCTTCGAGGTCTTCCTCGTGGCGTCCTATGTGCTGTTGACCTTAGGTGCCTCGGCTGGTCGAGTGCGCGCCGGCGTGGGCTACGTGATGGTGTCGATGGCCTCATCCATGATCTTCTTGCTCGCGTTGGGGTATGTGTATTCCTCCGTGGGCACGATGAACATGGCACAGATTGGCCAGCGCATGCAGGACATTCCGGAAGGAACTCGCACCGCTATCTTTGCCACGTTGCTCGTCGCCTTTGGCATTAAGGCCGCCGTGGTCCCGCTGGATGCCTGGCTGCCGGACTCCTATCCCACGGCACCTTCGCTGGTTACGGCCGTCTTTGCCGGCCTGCTGACCAAGGTGGGTGTCTACGCCATCATCCGCGCCCGCACCTCCGTCTTTACTGCGGGTGGGCTCGATACCGTGCTCATGTGGGTAGCCCTCGCCACGATGCTGGTGGGTATTTTGGGCGCCATCGCGCAATCCGATATTAAGCGCCTTTTGTCTTTTACCCTGGTCAGCCACATTGGTTATATGATCTTCGGCGTCTCTTTGGGTACCGCGCAGGGGCTTTCTGGCGCCATCTTCTACGCCGTACACCACATTCTGGTCCAGACTGCGCTATTTCTGGTGGTCGGACTGGTTGAGCGCCAAGCCGGAACATCTTCGCTGCGCCGTTTGGGCTCGCTGATGTATTCCGCCCCGCTCATCGGAATCTTGTATTTCATCCCCGCCATCAACCTGGGCGGCATCCCGCCGTTCTCCGGTTTCCTGGGCAAGGTCATTTTGCTGCAAGCCGGTGCGAATGAAGGATCCTGGATGGCCTGGGTACTTATCGTTGGAGCCGTGGCTACCTCCCTGCTTACCCTCTACGTGATGATGCTGGTGTGGGCTAAGGGCTTTCAACGCGACCGCGCCGATGCCCCTGAAGGCAACGTGGCGCTCGCCCGCCCGGCCCCGCTTTCCGATATCACCGATGAGGTGGAATTTTCCTCCCGCCAGGATGTGGGCAGGGTGCCCTTTGGCATGATCGCCTCTACGACCCTGCTGGTTGCCGCGTCTACGTCCATTACTTTCCTGGCCGGACCGATTTCCGGTGTAACCTCGCGCGCGGCCGAATCCGCGCAGGATACGTCCATCTACCAGTACGCCGTGCTGGGCGACCGCGCGGATGATCCCACCCGCCACCTCAACCAGAAGGAGCGCTACACCGGCGGCGCTGATTCCTATGAAAATAGGCGCAGCCACTCTCCTGAGGCGGAGCCCCCGGCCTCGCCGGGCCTGGATTCCCGCACCGATCCAGAAGCCGGTGGACGCGATGCGCATTCCACCACCGTAAAGTCCCCGGACGCCGCCAAGAGGAAGGATATTAGCGATGACTAACTCGCGCTTTTCCGGCCTGCACCACCGCTTCCGTCCGTGGTTCATCGTCTGGCTCATCATCATGTGGTGCATGCTGATGGGCGAGGTCACCGTGGGAAACTTGGTGGCGGGACTTATCATCGGCGTCGTTATTGTCTTTGCCCTACCGCTGCCGGCCATGCCGATTACCGGCATCGACGTCTCCTGGGGCAAGCTCATTGCTTTTATGCTCCGCTGGTTCTGGGAGTTGTTCTACGCCTCGCTCAAGGTGGGATGGCTGGCCGTGCGCCCGCAGCCGGTGCCCAAGACCGCCATCTTGGAGCTGCCCATGCGCTTGGATAATGAGTTTGCCATCTCTTTGGCGGTGACGCTGTACAACCTGCAACCGGGTGGCACGGTAACCGATATTGATATTGCTAACCGCATGCTCACCGTCCACATCTTAGATGCCCACGATGAGGAGCAAATCCAGCGCGAGATCAATGCCGTGGCCCGTATGGAGGTCTCATTCATCGAAATCTTTGAAAGGAGCCACCCCTAATGGATCCTCAGATCTACAATGCGATTTTGCTGGTGGCCGCCGCGCTGCTGGTCGTCTCCTTCCTCATTACCGTCTGGCGCATTATCACCGGGCCTAATTCGCTGGACCGTTTGGTGGGTATGGATGGCTTTACCGCGATGTTCCAGTGCGCGCTTGCTACCTACATGTGCTGGTCGCTCAACACCACGGTGGCCTCGGCCATGCTGGTCATTGCGCTCTTGGGTTTTATCTCTACCGTGTCGGTTACAAGGTTTAGGAAGAGGGATAACCAATGAGCTGGTCCTTTATCGCTGATGTACTCTCGCTCATCCTCATTATTAGCGGCAGCCTCCTCACCTTGGCCGCAGCCATCGGTATCGCTCGATTCAAAGACACAATGTCGCGCGTACACGCGGTGAGCAAGCCGCAGACCACCGGTCTTATCCTCACCATCCTGGGCGCGATCATCCGCCTCACGGGCGCGGAATCCTTCAGCGTGGCCGAGCGGGGGGATTTAGGAATGCTCATTTTGCTGGTACTGTTTGCCATGTTCACTAGCCCGGTAACCGCGCAGCGCACCTCACGTATTGCACGCCGTGAGGGCCTATACGGCACCGAGGAAACCATGTCCCGCAACGACCGCCCCGCCGCGAAGTCGCTGCGCCGCAAGTAGGAGACGCTTTTCACCGTGAAAAAGCTTTATGGGCTTCCCACTGTGGTGACTTTGCTCGCCGCCCTCATCGGCGTCATTGTCTATCGCTTCAGCATCTACGATGGCAATAGCGCCTTTGTGTGGCGCGTTCCGCTAGATCTGAAGATTTATTGGCTCGCCGGTGGTGAGGTAGCGCAGGGCGCAAACTTGTACGATAACGCCTATATTGGTGACCTGCCTTTTACCTATCCGCCCTTTTCCGGCACTCTTTTCACGTGGCTTTCCTCGCTTGCCGACGACCCTTTGATCCTCCTTTGGCAAGGCGGCACCGCCCTTGCCCTGTTTACGGTCATCATGCTGGTTCTGCGCGAGCGCGGGCTCAAGCTCTCCCCGGCAATGTGGTTATTGGGCATCTTGCTTTTGTGCTGCACCCCGGCAAATGAACCGGTGCACGGCACCCTATTCTTTGGCCAGATCAACATCTTTTTGATGTTGCTGGTTGCCTTGGACCTCCTCCCGCGCAAGCGGGCCCTGCCGGGCATCGGCATCGGTTTGGCTGCGGGTATGAAACTTACCCCCGCTTATATGGGACTGGTTCTGCTCTTCCAAAAACGCTGGTGGCAGGCGATTATCGCCATCTTGACGTTCGCGGTAACCGTTGCCATTGGCTTTGTAACCATCCCGGATGCCGCCGAATTCTGGACCGATGCCATCTTTAAATCCTCCCGCGTGGGCGAGCACACTAACCCAGGTGCGCAGTCCATCCGCTCCGTGATGGTCCGCGCATGGGGCATCGACGGCGGCTGGGTATGGCTTGCCGCCGTGGTCGTGGTCTTTATTCTGACCTGCTTGGCGCTGCGTACCGCGATGAAGCACCGTAATAACTCGGCCGCGCTTGCGCTCGCCGGTATCAGTTCCTGCTTGGTCTCCCCCTTCTCCTGGTATCACCACTGGGTATGGACGGTGCCTTTGGCCGTCGTCGTACTGGTTTCCGTTAACCAGGCGCTGGGCAGGCGCTTGCACGGTTTCCTCGGCGCACAGCTTGCTGGCTTTGTATCGGTGCTGGCCATGTGTGCGGTAACCATGCCGTTCATTTCCGCAGCCGTGTGGTTGTCTGCTGCTAGCCGCTCGCTCAACCACTGGGATCTGCAGCCCTGGGGCATGTTGGCCTTTACCGGCGCCGGCGTTATCTATATCGCCTTCTACGCGGTGTGGGGATTTATCCCTGGCACCCAACCGGCCAAGGAAACGACCACCCCTGGTAGCCCCCAGCAGCCCGCTGCCGCGCAACCTGCTGCCACCACGACCGCGGCCCATCCGGCGCATTCAGTGAACACCGAGTCTACGACCCGTGGTGGTCATTCACGGGCAGCGCGCACTATCAGCGATGAAACGGCAGAAATGCCCGCGGTGGGTCCCGAAACGCGCGCTTTCCCCGCGTCCCAGGACATCACCGATATCCCCGATACCCCGGCTTATGGGCGCCACTCGCGCTCCGAGGACTAAGCCCGAGGCGGCTACCGGCCCCCTGCCCTCCCGCTTTAGAGCGGGCGGAAGGTGCGCAGCTCGCGGCAGGTCTCCTCAACCACCTCGCGCCAGCTGCCAGTTTCTTTGAACAAGCGGCGCTGCCGCTCATAGCCGGCGCCGCCATCAATAATTTCGTGGATAAGCTGCAGCTCATTAAAGCATCCCAGCTCGCGGGCGATGGGGGCGAGTTCTTCCACCATCTGCGCTAGCTCGTCTTTGACCCAGGCTTCATCGGTCTCGCGGGAGGTAATTACCAGCGCATCCATGCCGTAGCGGGCGCCGCGCCACTTATTTTCTGCCACGTGCCAGGGCTGCAGGGTGGGAAGGGGTTCCGCGGCGTCGATAAGCCGGTCGTAGTAGACCACCAAGCAGTGAGTAAGCGCAACGATGGCGGAAAGCTCGCGCAGATTCGACGTCGCATCGCTCACGCGCACCTCCACCGTGCCCCACTTGGCGGCCGGCCGAATATCAAAGTGCATGGAGCCGGTGTGGTTGATAACGCCGGAAATCGCTTGGTCGCGCATATAGGACTGCCACTCGGCCCAATCGCGGAATTGATATGGCATGCCTGCGGTAGGCAGCTGCTGGTAGAGCATGGTGCGGTTGGAAGCATAGCCGGTATCCAGGCCCTCCCACCCCGGCGAGCACGCTGATAAGGCCAGCAAGTGGGGGTACTTGGTCATTAGCGCATTGATGATGGGCCACACGCGGTCCTCGTGGCTAATGCCCACGTGCACGTGCGTGCCCCAAAGCAACATCTGCTTGCCCCAGTACTGGGTGCGCGCGATGATTTCTTGATAGCTGGGTTTATCCGAAAGCGGATTCTCGCGGAAATCCGTAAATGGGTGCCCACCGGATGCCCAGACATCTACCCCCAGCTTATCGGCGGCTTCTTCCACCGCGTTCAGGGAATTTTTCAGGTCAGCGATTGCTTCCGGAACGGTGTGGCAAATGCCTGTAACTAGCTCCACCGTATTTTGGAGAAATTCCTTTTCCAGATGGATATCGGGATAGGTCGCATTGGCCAGATCGATAAGTTCCGCACCGCGCGGGACGAGGTCGCGCGTTTCGCGGTCCACGAGCGCTACCTCCCATTCCACACCTAGCGTTGGTTCGGGAGAGCGGGCGAATTGTTCTGCCGGGATCTTCACCCATTCAGCTTAACGGCTGACAGGTATTAAGACGTGAATTTTATTTAACCCATTCTCAGCGGCGGCCGTGCGGGTAGGCAATATCTCAGATCATAAAAGTCCAAGGGCATCCGGCCACAGAACAATAAAGTTTCTTTGTGGCCGGATGCCCTTGGACTTTAGGTCAGGTACGCAGCTAGCTTAGGCCTGCGGCACCGCTAGGGCGACAACGACGGCGCCGTCATCGGTTGCTTCCTTAGGCAGGTCGCGATTCATGGGCGCGATATCGGCCTGATAGCGAGCGGCTACCTCTTTGGCCAGTGCTTCAGCAGAGGTATCGCCTTCCGGGTAGAAGACGGTGGTCTTCGGGACGGTAAGGACATCGCCAGGCAGGTTGCCCACGTAGCCCACCTTGAAGCCGCCGCCTTTGAGGGAATCGGCTTCCTTCTTGGCTTTGTCTACCTCACCGGAGTTATTGAGGACGCTGACCTTAATATCTTTGCGGTCGCGCGCGGCGGAGTGGGCGTTTTCCTCTCCTGCAGCGTCATTGCCCTGAGGCGCAGCAGCCTCGTCGGCAGCACCGGAAGCAGCCGAATCACGTGGGGCATCGCCCTTTCCTGGCGCCGGTGCAGGGGAAGGAGCGCTTGCGCCCTCGGAAGCGCCTGGGGCACCGGGGGCACGGGAACCTGCGGCATCGGGACCAGCGGAGCCTTCGGGTGCGGCACCAATGGTGGAACCGGTGGAGTTTTCTTGCTTGCTCTCGGAGGCCACGGTGGAATCATCGTCGCCCGAGGTTATGGAGTACAAAGCCCAGAGGCCGAGCATGACGGCCACCGCGATGAGGACCATCGCCAGGCCGCGCAGCGGGAGTCCGCCCTTTTTAGCGTGCGCGCCGCCACCAGCGGGGCGCTTAGCGGCACGGGAAGCGGACGCACCGGCAGCGGAGCCGGCGCGGGTTTCGTCGGGTACCTTGTCGGTCGATTTTTCCGGATTCACATTAGTCACATACGCAACACTAGTACCCAGAATTAACTAAAAGGGGTATTTCCCCGCGCGGCGCGCCGCGTGTTTTCTCTCTCCTCGCGCACGCGGCGCAGCCGGGCGACTAGGAGCGGGTGGGATTGGGCGGCTGCGGGGGCGTCGAGAAGCAGGTTAAGGCGCTGATGGTAGCGCACCGGGGAGATATCCAGTTGCGCGCGGATGGCCTCTTCCTTGCGGCCGATGCTGCGCGGCGCGGTTTCTTCAAAGTCCAAAATGGCGGCGTCTAGGTCAGACAAGGGGTTCATGCCTAAACTGTAAGGCATGACTATTCGCCCCATCGTTATCCACGGCGAGCCCGTGCTTCACAACCCCACCCAACCGGTGGAAGAATCCGAAATTTCCACCCCGGAAATGCAGCAACTCATCGCGGACATGTATGAAACCATGGATGCCGCCCATGGCGTGGGCCTAGCCGCAAACCAGGTAGGAATTGGCAAGCGCCTCTTTGTCTACCACTGCCCTGATACGGACGGACCCAATGGCACCGAGCTGCCGTCCGAAAAGGCAGGCATGCGCAAGGGCTGCGTTATTAACCCCGTGTTGGAGACCTCTGAAATTCCGGAGACCATGCCGGCTGACGACGGCTCCGATGACGAAGGCTGCCTCTCCGTTCCAGGCGAGGGCTTTCCCACCGGCCGCGCCGACTGGGCACGCGTGACCGGCAAGGACGAAAACGGCAACGACATCTCCGTCGAAGGCTATGGCTTCTTCGCCCGCTGCCTGCAGCACGAGACCGGCCACCTCGATGGCTTCCTGTACACCGATACCCTCATCGGCCGCTATAAGCGCCAGGCCAAAAAGGCCATCAAACGCAATGGGTGGACCGAGCCGGGTTATTCCTGGGTACCGGGCGAGGACGCCGATCCCTTCGGCCACGACGACTAATGTCACGTATTTTCCGCTCCGATGCCGTCCAGGTGGGCGAGCGCGTGGTGGCCCGGCGCGATTTCGGCGGCGTGCATAGCGACGTCATCGGGCACGTGCTGAGCCTCAATCCGCTGGTTATCCGCCCGCAGGAGGTCGGTGGTTTCCCCTCTGACCTGGATGCGGTAGAGATCCCGCCGGAACAGCTGAAAATCATCAAGCGGCTCTCCCCGCGCATGGTCCGCAATTCCGATATCCGCGCCGTGGAGGTTGCGGCGGCCGCGGCTTTCCCCGGCGGGGAGCACGCCTGGACTAGCGATGGTTCTTGGCTCCTGCGCGCCGGCGACGGGGCTACCGGCAGCTCCAATTCGGCTGTGCCTTTGGGCCCTTCGGCCGGCTTCACCCCGGTGCCGATGGAAGAGATTAAGGACTTCTTCGCCCGCCGCGACCTGCCGGTGCGCCTATTGGTTCCAGAGCGCATTGGCAAACCCGCCGAGCGCCTGCTTGCCGACGCCGCGTGGGAAACCGAACCAGAAACGCTCGCTATGGTCTTGCGCAGTCTGCCCGCGCTTGCCGAAGCCCCCTCTGCTTCCCCCACCGTCCACATCGAAGACCACCCCGATGACAAGTGGCTGGAGATGTATCACTCCCGCAGCGGAACCCTTTCGCCTCAGGCACTGAAGCACCTGAGCGCCCCCATCGAGGGCACACTTGGCTTTGGCCGCCTAGCGCTCGAAGGCGAAACCGTCGCCATTGCCCGCGGTGCCATTAGCGAATCCGGCGATGGCACCGCGTGGCTGGGCCTTTCTAATGTGGAGCTAGCTGCGAACTCCCGCCGCCGCGGATTCGGCACTCTGCTAGGCCAGCATCTGCTGCGCTGGGGCCGCGACAATGGCGCGGAGCATGCCTACCTCACCGTTCCGGCCTCCGATACCGCGGGCGTGCGGCTTGCTGAAAAGCTCGGCTTCATTGAGCAACACCGCCGCATCTACGCCCGCCTGCGGGGCTAGGCCCCGCGGCAGCGCCCTTTCGGACTGGGTGGTGAGCCTTATGGGACTGCCCGCTGACCTCGCTGCAGCGGGCAGGTACTGTATGTGGCATGCGCATCGCCACGTGGAATATTAACTCCGTTCGTACCCGCACACAGCGGGCGCTGGACCTTATCTCCAAGCACGACATCGACGTTTTGTGTCTGCAGGAAACTAAGGTGAAAGACGATAAGTTTCCACGCGAGTCCTTCGAGGAAGCGGGTCTGCACGTCACGTGCCACGGGCTCAACCAGTGGAACGGCGTGGCCATCGTATCCACAGATGCGCCCGAGGAGGTCTTTGTGGGTTTTCCAGGCCAACCCGGCTTTGCCAAGGATCCGGATAAACCACAAGAGCGGGAGGCCCGAGCGCTAGGGGCCCGCATCCGTGGCGTAGAAATGTGGTCCCTCTACGTGCCCAACGGCCGCGAGATCACGGACCGCCACTATGACTACAAGCTGGACTTTCTCTATCACCTGGCACACTATGCGGAAAACAATGCGCAGTCTAAACTTCTTTTGACCGGTGATTTCAATATTGCTCCGCGCGATGAAGACGTATGGGACATCGAAGCCTTCCGCGGTAAGACGCATGTCACCGAGCCAGAGCGCGCCGCATTCCAGATGCTGGAAGAGTCCGGGCTCGAGGAGGTCACCCGCCGGTTCACGGAGGACCAGCGCTATACATACTTCGATTACAAGGGCATGCGCTTCCAAAAGAACGAAGGCATGCGCATCGATTTCCAGTTGGCTTCCGCCCCACTTGCCCAGCACGTAACCGGCGCACAGGTAGACCTGGTTGAGCGCGCCGGCGATAAAACTTCCGATCACTGCCCACTTCTCGCAGATTTCGATCTGCCCGATTTCGATTCCGTGCGATAAATGTCTTGGTCGCTTGATCTCAGCTTCTGGCAGCTTTTATTCCTAATCCTGGATTACGGCATCAAGATTATTGCCGTCGGCTTCGTGCCCGAAGGCCGCCGCCCGTCCAGCTCCACCGCGTGGCTGCTGGCAATTCTGGTGCTGCCGTTTATTGGGCTGCCGCTGTTTTTGCTCATGGGCTCGCCGTATATCAACCGGCGCCGCCACCGCATCCAGCAAGAGGCCAATGAGAAGATTGAAAACGTCACGGCCCGCACCCCGGACCACCCGCAGGGTATCCTTTCGGCGGAAACAGAGTCGGTCATCCGGCTCAACCGCGAGCTGACCGGTTTCCCAGCGTTGGTGGGCCACAACCTGGGTCTGCACGCGGATTATGACGAGTCCATTCGCGCCATCGCCGCCGCCATTGACCGCGCCGAGAAGTACGTGTCCATCGAGATCTACATCCAGTCTTGGGACGAGGTCACGGACGTCTTCTTCGAGTCCCTGCGCAGGGCTACCGCCCGCGGCGTGAAGGTGCGGCTGCTGCTGGATCAGATCGGCAGTTTTAAGTACAAGGGCTATTTCAAGCTGGGCAAGCAGCTGACAGAGATAGGCGTGGACTGGCATCTCATGCTGCCTATCCAGATTCACAAGGGCCGTTTCCGGCGTCCGGACCTGCGCAACCACCGCAAGCTGGTGATCATCGATGGCAAGGTCGGCTTTATCGGCTCGCTAAATATGATTAAGCGCCAGTACAAAACCAAGGACCGCTACTGGATCGACTACATGGTGGAGCTGTCTGGGCCAATTGTGACTTCTATGTCCGCGGTCTTCGCCGTGGATTGGTACCTGGAGGCAGACGAGAATCTTCCGCTCGATGAGCTGCCTTATGACGACGCCCAGACTGCCGACGCCAATCACCTCCAAATAATCCCCTCCGGCCCTGGTTATACCACTGAGCCAAACCTGCGCATGTTCAACTCCCTGGTTCACCACGCCAAGGACCGGCTAGTTTTGTGCTCGCCCTACTTTGTCCCGGATGAGTCCCTGCTAGAGGCCGTGACCACCGCTTGCTACCGCGGCGTGGATGTGGAGCTTTATGTATCGGCAAAGGCGGACCAATTTATGGTCAACCATGCCCAGTCCTCCTACTACCAGGCCCTGCTAGAGGCCGGCGTACACATCTACCAATTCCCCTACCCCTTTGTGCTTCACTCCAAGTTCATTATCACCGACCCGGACGATCCCGGCCACGATCCGCTGTGTATGTTCGGCTCCTCCAATATGGACCCGCGTTCCTTTGGCCTTAACTATGAGTCCACCATGCTGGTGGCCAAGGGAGACCTCATTGATCAGTTCAACCAGCTCGTAGCCAATTACCGCGCCGTGTGCCACGAGCTAACTTTGGAGGAATGGAATGAGCGCGGCTTTATCCGCCGCTACGTGGATAATGTCATGCGCCTTACCTCCGCGCTGCAGTAAAGCGCACCCGGACCATCACGACTGCAGCGAAAACGGTCCGGAAACAAGACACCGCCCCGGTGAGCAGCGAATGAGCTGCCGGCCGGGGCGGTAAAGCGCCTAAGCAATGGAATGCTTAAGCTTTAAAGGTGCTTAGGCGTCGCGCTTTTGCAGGACGATGACGCCTAGGACCCACAAAAGGAGAGCCCAAGCGAGGAATACCAGCCCAAATCCCCAGGATTCCTTCCACGGAGCATCTGCGGGAGTTTGATCCATTAGCCACGACTGAAACGCGCTAAATGGCATGTAGTTCACCAGCTTCCCGCCCACCTTGGGGATCATAGACACGAAACCGTCCAAACCAAGGAAGAGGATCAACCCGATGGCCACGGAGCCGGCGGTAGAGCGCAATAACAGGCCGAGCCCCTGGGAGAAAAGGACGATAAGAGCCGCTGCCAGTGGGTACTTCCACAGCTGCTTCTGCCCCATCTCATCGTCCCAAGGCTGGAATTGCGCGGCTACCTCATCGTAGGCAAAAAGCTCGGTAAGCAAGTAGGAACCGGCCACCGCGATGAAGCTGAGCGCGGCCGCGATGACCGCGTACATGAGCAGTTTGACCAAGGCCACCGACCAGCGACGCGGGGTAGCCATGTACGTGATGGTCTGCGTACCAAAGCGGTACTCGGTGGTCACGATCATAATGGCTTGGATCATGAGCACGGGCAGGCCGAGGGCCAAAAGAAAAGACACCGCGCCATCCGGGGTGATAACACCCATACCAAACGCTGCATCCTCGGGGGTTTCTGCCGGTTTTGTCAGGCGGGCATTGAGGATGGCCCAACCCCACGCAAAGAAGAGGAAGATGAAGGTGGTCCACCAGAAGGAGCGGGTGGTGTGCAGCTTGGTCCATTCGGACTTCAAAGTATTCAGCATGGCGACTTAAACCTCCTGCTGGGTGGGTCGAGCGAACGGAGTGGCAGCACCGGCACCGGCAGTAGCACCGCCGGCGGTGGGGGCACCAGTGGAGCCGTGGTACTGGACGGCGTCGCCAGTAAGCTCCATGAAAGCGTCCTCTAGGGAGGCGCTCTTGAGGCTTAGCTCATTAAGCGGCACACCG
The DNA here is from genome assembly GCF_030229765.1 of Corynebacterium nasorum. NCBI lineage: Bacteria > Bacillati > Actinomycetota > Actinomycetes > Mycobacteriales > Corynebacteriaceae > Corynebacterium > Corynebacterium nasorum. The sequence goes on from NZ_JASPGY010000002.1 coordinate 133,174, forward strand.
GTGGAGTACGCCAGCTGGCCCACGAAATCCGTGGTCTGGTTGGCAATCACCAAGCGGGGGCGGCCTTCCTCGTCGGTGGACTCGGTAAAGGAGATTCCCTCGGCGCGCAGAGCAGAGCCAAAGGCATCGAGGTGATCGGAGCGCACCAGCACGGAGGACTCCGAGTGGTCCTTCACAAAGTCATAGGTGGGCTGGTCCGCTACCAAGCGGCCCTTACCAATGACCACGAGGTGATCTGCGGTTTGGGACATCTCCGACAGCAGGTGGGAAGAAATCAAAATGGTGCGGCCCTCTTTGGCTAGGGCACGTACCAGCTGGCGGACCCAGCGAATGCCCTCCGGGTCAAGGCCGTTGACCGGCTCGTCCAAAATGAGGATGCCCGGGTCACCGAGCAGTGCGCCGGCGAGGCCCAAGCGCTGGCCCATGCCGAGGGAGAAGCCGCCGACTTTCTTACCGGCGACGTCGGAAAGCCCTACCAGCCCCAAGACCTCGTCAACGCGGGAAGTAGAAATGCCATTGGACTGTGCGATCCATTTCAGGTGATTAGCGGCGCTGCGGTTGCGGTGCACTGCCTTGGCATCGAGCAAGGCACCCACCTCACGCAGGGGCTGCTTGAGCTCGTGGTAGTGCTTGCCGTTAATGCGCGCCTTGCCGGCCGTAGGAGCATCCAAGCCGAGGATCATGCGCATGGTGGTGGATTTGCCCGCGCCATTGGGGCCTAGGAACCCGGTGACCATGCCGGGTTTTACCTGAAAGGTGAGATCATCAACGGCGCGGACAGACTTATATTGTTTAGTCAGTCCTTCTACTTCGATCATGGCACTAGAGTGCCATAAATCTGGCAACTTTACCTGTTCAATGCCTCCATACTCTCCCGCAGGGTGGGAAAGGAACGGCGGAAGGCAGCCAATAATGGGAGGGTCTCCACCTCGTCGAAAGGCACCCAGCGCAGCTCATAGGACTCTTCATTAGCTGTAGTAGGAAGCGGAACACCGGTACGCGTGCGCGCGAGCACGGTGGTATAGGTCCACTCCCCCGGTAGATCCCCCGCTGCGGGATAAGGCCCGGCCGTGACTTGCGCATCGAGTACCTCTACATCGTGGGGCGCAATCGCGCATTCTTCCTGAGTTTCGCGCAACGCGGCCTGGGTCGGCGTCTCCGTAAAATCACGGGCGCCACCCGGAATCCCCCATGTATCGCCGTGATTGGTCCACGCGGCACGGTGTTGGAGAAGCACCTTGCGCCCGGCAACAAGAAAGAGGCCAGCGGCACCGAATTTTCCCCAGACCCGAATGCCGCCAGGACCTGCCGCCCAGCCGTCTCCACTGTGAGGATTATGCATGCTGCCTATCCTAGCCACACACGCGGGTATATGGTGGCGCCCAGCACACTGCGGACGCTATTCTGAGTTAATGACCGAGCAGGCAGTCCGGGCAGAAAGCGTGCACAACGAGCACGCTCACCCGAGCGATCACTGGCTCGATGAGGTCACCGCGCCCACCGGCCCGGCCTTCAGCGGGCTCAGCAGCCGCGCCATGCAATGGTTCGCAGGCCCGGCGCGCCTGATGCGCCGCTTTTACTACTTTGCCTCCACCACCCCGGGCAAGCTTTTTACGGTCACGCTCATCCTCACCGTGGCCCTGGGCGCTGCCGGCTTATCGATGTCCCAATCTTCCGCCGCCCGCCACTCCGATTTGGACGAGCTGCTAAGCACTACCGAACCGATGTCGAATGCGGCGCACCACCTTTATAGTTCGCTTTCGGTGGCCGATACCGTGGCCACCACCGGCTTCGTACAGGCCGGTGTGGAATCAGAGCAAAATCGCGATAGCTATAACGAAGCTATTGATGCCGCTTCGGTGGCAGCCACCGAATCCGTGCTGGGTACCACACAGGAAGATGGCCGTGTGCGCGAGCTGGTGACCTTTATCCAGCGCGAGCTGCCCGTCTATACCGCGATGGTGGAAAAGGCCCGTTCTAATCACCGGGCGGGCAATGCGGTAGCTAACTCCTATATGTCCAATGCCTCTGCACTAATGCGCGAGCATATCCTGCCGGCCGCCTCCGAGCTTTTCCAACTGACCACCGCCAAGGTAAACCAGCAGCAGCAAAAGCTCACTTCGCCGCAGTGGGTGCCGCTCTCCGGCCTCTTTGCCGCGCTCTTTTTCCTCGTTGTGGCCCAGTGGTGGCTGTGGCGCCAGACCCGCCGGCGTTTTAATCGTGGCTTTTTGACGGCCAGCGTGCTGCTCTTCCTAGCCATTTCTTGGGTAGCACTATCCAACCTCGCTACCTGGTCCACCGGCCACCAGGGCTTTGAGACAGCCTCGCGCCCATGGGATTCGCTGACGGCCTCGCGTATTGAGGCGCAGCAGGCGCGCACCTCTGAAACCCTGGCGCTGGTGCTGCGTTCCTCCGAGGAGGATACGATGGTGCGCTTTTCCAGCTCGATTAACTCCATCGAAATGGCCTTGCAGGATTATGAGGATGCCCTCAATGATGAGGACGTGGAGGTCACCGACCCCGAACTCATCCACAGCGCCCGGGCGGCCGCCGAGCAGTGGCGTGGCACCCACGATAAGCTCATGGGCGCGCTGAAAGACGGCGACTATGATGAAGCCATCTACCAGGCCACGGCCACCGAGCCCAAGGACGGTGAGATGACCACGGCGCGTTCCTATGACGAGCTCGACGCGGAGCTCTCCGATCTCATTAGTCAGGCGCGCGTCGCTATGCGCAGCTACCTGGAACGCGGCCTGACCGCCATGACCGCGGTGTCCTCGGCCGTATTCTTGCTGACCTTATGCGCCATTATCGCCGTGTGGCTGGGCATCCGTCCCCGATTGCAGGAGTACCTCTAATGCGCCGCCCACGCCTCGTCCTCGCTTCGCTTGCCTGCGTCTGCGCCGCGCTGCCTCTGGCTTCCTGCGATGTCCGCTCTACCCCGCCACTGGAGGCGCCCGCCGAGCAGGCCCTTGACGCAAAGCCGGGCCCGCCGCTGCCAGATGGGGCAAAGATTGAAAAGGCAGGAACCACCCCCGCGCACCGCGCCTCTGGTGAAGACATTAAAGGCAGCTACCGCCCAGATGACAAGAAAGCGAAAGAACGGGTGCCGGACATCGTCAAGCGCGGCCGGCTCATCGTGGGTGTGGACCGTTCCAATAACTTGCTGAGTTACCGCGACGCCGCCTCGGGTGAAGTACGCGGCTTCGAGGTAGATATCGCCCGCGAGGTTGCCCGCGATATTTTTGGTGCTCCCAATAAGGTGGACTTCCGCTTCGTGGAATCCTCCAACCGAGTCGATGCCCTTAATTCCGGCGCGGTGGACATGATTGTGCGCACGATGACCATTAGCCCGGAGCGAGAGCGGGAGGTGGCCTTTTCCATCCCCTATATGCGTACCCAAACCCGCATGCTGGTGCTCAGCAAATCTGGCATCAAATCCATCAAGGACACCGCTGGGAAGACGCTGTGCGGTGTGGGCGAATCCACCGCACTCGATACCATCCGCGAGCACGCCCCCAAAGCCGATATCTTGGTCACCCGTTCCTGGGGCGATTGCCTCATGGCACTGCAGCTCAACCAGGCCGATGGCATCGTCGTCGATGATGCCCTGCTCTCCGGCATGGCCGCCCAGGATTCCTATACCTCCATCGTGGGCGAACCGCTGGAAACCGAAAACTACGGCGTGGCCGTGCGCCTGCCCAGCAAGCAGCATGACACCCGCCCACTGCTGCGCCAAATAAATTCCACGCTAGAGCGCATACGCCGCGATGGCACGTGGTCTTCCCTTTTTGAGGAGTGGCTCGGTGCCTACTTAGAAGAGCCCACGCTGCCGGCCGGAAAGTATATCGAGGAGGAGGCTAAACCATGAGCCATAACCCGAACTTTAGCGATGATGAGCTCGAATACATCGAGCCGGAAAACCTTGATACCCAGCGTGCCTTCCGCCAGCCCACCAATGCCACCAATTCCGCGCAGGAGCCGGATGCGCTAGGCGATGCCCCCTCGGACGACGGCCCCGCCACCGCAGCCGTAGCTTTTGACCCGTTTGCGGACGAAGACGAGGAAGCAACCGCGGCGGTGGCCTTTGATCCCTTCGCTGACGAGGATGAAGCAGACGGTGATACCGGCACCTCCGCGGTAGCCTTCGATCCCTTCGCAGACGATGACGAGGATGGCGATGGTTCCATCGACCCGGACCATATCTCTAGCCTCTTGGCGGACCTAGACAATATCCGGGCTAAGCGCGAACAGCAGCGCGCCCAGCAGACCCAGGAGGACTCCTCGCAGCGCTCGCGCCGCCGCGCACTCGATACCTTCCGCGAGCGCCGTGGCACCCACCGCACCGAACGCCGCGTGGCCGATGGCATGGTGCGCCTGCCGTTTATCACCCCCTCCGAGCCGACCGACGCCCTGATCGACCCACACGAGGCATCCTCCGGTAAAAAGATCCCGCCACCGCAGTTACAGCCTGGTGACATGGTGGCCGGCCAATATGAAATCTTGGGCGTCATCGCCCATGGCGGCATGGGCTGGATTTACCTGGCCAATGACCACTTTGTTTCTGGAAGAGTGGTGGTCCTCAAAGGTATGCAGGCACAAAAATCGGCCGATGAAACCGCCGCTGCGGTGGCAGAACGCGAGTTCCTCGCGGATATTACCCACCCGGGCATCGTCAAGATTTTCAACTTCATCGATGACCCCCGGGTACCCGGCGGCTTTATTGTCATGGAGTACGTCGGCGGGCCGTCGCTTAAAAACAGGCGGAAAAAGCAGACGGACAAGCTACTGCCGGTCGATATCGCAATCGCTTATATCCTGGAAGTCCTGCCCGCGCTGGAGTACCTGCATTCGCGCGGGGTGGTCTATAACGACTTAAAGCCCGATAACATCATCGTCACCGAGGACCAGGTCAAACTCATTGACTTGGGCGCGGTCTCCGGCATCGGCGCCTTTGGCTATATCTACGGCACCAAGGGTTATCAGGCCCCGGAAGTCGCCACCGAGGGGCCTTCCATCGCCAGCGATATCTACACCATCGGCCGTACCTTAGCCTCGCTGTGCCTCAAGCTTCCTACCGAAGACGGCGTTTATCTGCCAGGTATCCCCACCCCCACCGAGGAGCCGGAACTGCGCCGTTTCTTGTCCTTATACCGCCTGCTACAGCGCGCCACGGACCCGGATCCGGAGCGCCGCTTTACCTCCATCAAGGAGCTGCGCACCCAGCTCTACGGCGTGCTGCGCGAGGTCATTGCCATCCGCGACGGCCTGCAATATCCTTCCCAGCACTCGCTCTTTTCGCCGCAACGTACCACCTTTGGCACCAAGCACTTGGTCTTTCGCACCGACCAGCTTATTGACGGCATCGATCGCACCGTCCAGATCACCGCCCCCGAGGTAGTCTCCGCCCTGCCCACCCCGCTGCTAGACCGCGACGATGTGGGCGCCGGCCTGCTGCAGGGTGCTTCCTACGCGGAGCCACAAGAAGCCCTCGAAACCCTCCGCCAGGCCATGCAGACCCCCGAGTACGAGCACTCGGCCGAAATTCCACTCGGCGTGGTGCGCTCCATGATCGACCTGGGCTATACCGGCCAGGCGCGGCAGTGGCTCAGCTCCATCGAAAACCGCCTCGGCCGGGACTGGCGCTTCCAGTGGTATGCCGGCATCACGGAACTGCTCCTCGATGACTACCGCGACGCCCAGAAATACTTCTCCGCCGTCCTCGATCTCCTTCCGGGCGAGGCGGCACCCAAACTCGCCATCGCCGCCATCAACGAGCTCATCCTGCAGCAACTGGACTACAGCGAAATCTCGCTCATTGATCCCAGGGTGGCCCGGGCCTGTTCCAATATGCATTCCACCTTGGCCGATCTCCCCAACTCCGCCTTTGAGGGCCAGCCAGAAATCTGGAACCACGTCACGCAAGACCCAGCTGCCCTGCGGTTTAACTCCATGCGCCTCTACGGCATCGTGTGGTCCACCAACCCCACCACCGTGTCCTCCTCCTTTGGCCTCGCCCGCCAGCTGCGCTCCGAGGGAGAGGTGGAGGTCGCCGTCACCGTACTAGACAAGGTTCCTAATGCCTCGCGTCACTACCGCATGGCCCGCTTGACGACGATCCTTCAGCTCATCGTCCACGATCTCTCCGAGTCCCGCATCCGCCGCGCTGCCCGACGCCTCGAAGAGGTCCCCACCAACGAGCCGCGCTTCCTCCAGATCAAGATCGCCGTCATCTCCGCCGGCCTTAACTTCCTGCGCAACGCGGATCTTTCCCATGCCGCCTCCCCCAACGATCTTTTCGAATACGCCTTCACCCAACGCGGTCTGCGCACCGGCCTGTCCGAGACCCTCCGCGCCCTCGCCCGCCAGGCACCGTTTAGCCGCCACCGCTACGTCCTCGTGGACCTTGCCAACCAGGTCCGCCCCGTGACCACCTTCTAGCTTGCGTTCTTTCATCTACTCGCACAGCGCAGAAAAACAAAAGAAGGGGGCGTGCGGTCTTTTTACCGCACGCCCCCTTGTTCACTGCTCGGCCGCTTTCGCTGGCCGGGGAGGAACCTTTCTATTTGTAAAGCCCAGCCTCACGCGCCATAGCGGCGATTTCGGCAGACTTCTGCGCGATAGCCAGCTCCTCATTGGTCGGAACGACAAAGACCTTAACCGGGGAATCCTCAGTGGAAATCATGCGCGGCTGATCGGAGCGGACCAAGTTGCGCTCCTTATCAAAGTGGATGCCGTACATATCCAGGTTGTACAGGGAGTCCTGGCGCACCTCGGTATCGTTTTCACCCACACCGGCGGTAAAGGTGATGGCGTCAACGCGGCCCAGGGAAATCATGTAGGAACCGATGAAGCGGCGCAGCTGGTGGATGTAGATATTGTAGGCCAGCCACGCGTCCTGGTCCTCGTTGTCGATGCGCTCGCGCAGCGTACGGAAGTCATTGACACCGGAGATGCCTTTGACACCGGACTGCTTATTGAGCAGGTTGTCAATCTCATCCACGCTCATGCCCGCTTGGCGGACAAGGTGGAAAATGATGCCTGGGTCAATATCGCCAGAACGGGTCCCCATGGCCAAACCGGCCAGCGGGGTCAGGCCCATCGAGGTATCAATGGCGCGGCCGTTGCGGATGGCCGCAGCGGAGGCACCGTTGCCCAGGTGAAGGGTGATCTGGTGGGTGTGCATCGGATCGCGGCCCAGCAGGCCTGGAACCTGCTGAGAGACGAACTCGTGGGAGGTGCCGTGGAAGCCGTAGCGGCGGATATCGTACTTGGATGCCACCTCATTATTGATGGCATACAGCGCGGCTGCCGGCGGCAGGGTGTTGAAGAAGGCGGTATCGAAGACGGCAACGTGTGGAATATCCGGCAGCATCTTGCGAGCCACGCGGATGCCGTCCAAGTTGGCCGGGTTGTGCAGTGGAGCCAGCGGGATGAGGTCCTCGATCATGGACTCGATCTGGTCCACGATGAGCTGAGGCTCGGAGAAGAGGCGGCCGCCGTGGACAACACGGTGACCAACGGCGATGACATCCACGTCGGTCGGGCCAACGTTGTGCTCGCTCATGATGGCAAAAGCGCGCTCAAGGCCGAAGGAGTGAGTAGGAATTTCCAGCTCTTCCTTGTACTTCTCGCCACCGGTCTTCACGGTGACAGCGCCGAGGGGCTCGCCAACCTGCTCGACCAAACCAGAAACCAACGGGGTATCCGTGGCGCTGGATTCGGGATCGACCAGCTGGAATTTAACGGAGGATGAACCTGAGTTAAGGACCAGAACGTATGACATTTATTTCTCTCCAGCCTGAATAGCGGTGATTGCAACGGTGTTGATGATGTCCGGAACGGTCGCGCCACGCGACAAATCGTTAACCGGCTTGTTCAGGCCCTGCAGAATCGGGCCCACGGCGAGCGCGCCGCCGGTGCGCTGTGCCGTCTTGTAGCCAATATTGCCAGCCTCCAAGTCCGGGAAGACGAAAACATTTGCCTGTCCGGCAACCTCAGAATTCGGCATCTTCTTCGCAGCAACGCCTGGATCGCAGGCGGCATCGAACTGCAGCGGACCATCCACCTTGACGGAGGAATCCAGCTTCTTGGCGGCCTCTACGGCGGCCACGGCGCGCTCGACGTCCGGGCCGGAACCGGAAGTACCGGAGGAGTAGGACAGCATGGCCACGCGCGGGTCGATGCCGAACTGGGAAGCGGTCTGTGCGGAGACAATCGCGATCTCACCCAGCTGCTCGGCGGTGGGGTTCGGGTTGACGGCGCAGTCACCAAAGGCCCACAGGCGGCCGCGCATGACCATCAGGAAGATGGAGGAGACGACGGAAGCATTCGGCTTGGTCTTGATGATCTGGAAGGAAGGCTTGATGGTGTGGGCGGTGGTGTGAGCAGCGCCGGAGACCATGCCATCGGCCAAGCCCTTGTGCACCATCATGGTGGCGAAGTAGGAGATGTCCTGCATCGTCTCGCGCGCCTGCTCGAGGGTGACACCCTTCTTCTTGCGCAGCTCGGCAAAGTCGGCGGCGAACTCCTCTGCCAGCGGGGACTCGAGGTGGTTGATGATCTCGGCACCAGCCAGGTCGAGCTTGAGCTCTTCGGCGCGGGCCTTGATATCGGCCTCGTTGCCCAGGATGGTCAGCTTGGCAACCTTATCGCGCAGCACCACGTGGGCGGCCTCGAGGATACGGTCATCATCGCCCTCTGGCAGAACGATGTGCGAACCGGCGGCGCGGGCCTGGTCAATGAGCTGCTTCTGGAAGAGGTCTGCGGACATGACCGGGGTGACGTCGCCAAGCGAGGCAAGTGCGCCCGGAACTGCTTCGAGATCGGTGAAGATGCCAGCAACGGTGGCACCCAAGGATTCCGCATTGTGCTGTGCCAGCTCGCCGGTGCGCTGCGGGGCGCCGGAAATGATGGCCAAGGGCAAGCCGAGGGCGGCAGCTACCTCAGCATCAAAAGAGATATCGCCGGTGCCCTGCGCCACGATGTTCTCGGCAGCAGGAGCCTCAGCGAGTACAGCGGCGACGGTGGGGTCAAAGTCTTCGAGACGGATGAACTCCGCCCCCAAGTCTTGGGCTAGGGCCGACACGTCGAGGCCATCAAAGCCACGGCCGATAGTGCTGATAACTGCGGAATGGGATGCAGACATGCAAATTACCTTTCATTCACGGTCACTTGAACACAATTAACGCGTGTCATAACTTCATGTCATCCATCACAGTTATTAACACGCGGTGACTCTTCCACTGTACGCGATTTACCCCCTCCTATGCCCTATCGTGACCGCCCTAAACTGGGGTTAGTAATGCTGTGGTTTTTATCGCATAGTGACCGCGTAGAATATGCAGCACAACGAAAGAAAGGACACCCTAAGCACATGACTAACCCAGTGCGCGTCGCCGTGGTCGGCTCCGGCCCGGCAGGCATTTACGCCTCTGACCTTCTAGTGAAATCCGACCTCGATGTGCAGATCGATCTTTTTGAAAAGATGCCAACGCCGTTCGGTTTGATCCGCTACGGCGTGGCACCGGATCACCCGCGTATTAAGGGCATCGTGCAGTCCCTGCACAACGTTATGGAAAAAGAAGAGATCCGCTTCCTGGGCAATATCGAGGTGGGCAAGGACATCACCGTCGAGGAGATGCGCGAGTATTACGACGCTATCATCTTCGCCACCGGCGCCACCGCCGATAAGCGCATGGGCATCCCCGGTGAGGATCTTAAGGGCAATCACGGCGCGGGCGAGTTCGTAGGCTTTTATGACGGCAACCCCAACTTCGAGCGCGACTGGGATCTCTCCGCAGAATCCGTCGCCGTCGTGGGCGTGGGCAATGTCTCCCTCGACGTCTCTCGTATCTTGGCCAAGACCGCCGACGAGCTGCTCGTTACCGAGATCCCGGATAATGTCTACGCAGCGCTGAAGAAAAACCGCGCCAAGGAGGTCCACGTCTTCGGCCGCCGCGGCCCGGCACAGGCCAAGTACACGCCGAAGGAGCTCAAGGAGCTAGACGAGTCCCCGACCATTGAGGTCATTGTCAACCCCGAGGACATCGAATATGACGCCGCCTCCGAGGAGGCACGCCGCGCCGCCAAGTCCACCGACCTGGTATGCCAGACGCTAGAGTCCTACGCTATGCGCGAGCCGGGCGATGCCCCGCACAAGCTCTACATTCACTTCTTCGAGTCCCCGGTAGAGGTGTTGGGTGAGGACGGCCACGTCACCGCCATCAAGACCGAGCGCACTGAGCTCAACGGCGATGGCACCGTAACCGGTACCGGCAAGTACACCGAGTGGCCGGTCCAGGCCGTCTACCGCGCGGTGGGCTACCACCCACAGTCCGTCGACGGTGTGCCCTTCGACGAGACCAAGGCCACCATGCCAAACGACGGCGGCCATGTGCTGGCCAATGTCGACGGCGAAAAGCTGCCTGGCCTCTACACCACCGGCTGGATTAAGCGCGGCCCAGTAGGCCTGATTGGCAATACCAAGTCCGATGCCAAGGACACCACCACCATGCTCATCGCCGATTACAAGGCCGGTGACTTGGAGCCTGCCACCAAGCGCGATCCGCAGGACATCCTGGACTTCCTGGCTTCCCGCGATATCGCCGTGACCACCTGGGAAGGCTGGCACCGCCTGGATGCCGCGGAGCGCGCCGCCGGTGAACCGCACGGCCGCGAGCGCATCAAGATCGTCGAGTGGGACGAGATGGTCAAGCACGCCGGTCCGCAGGCCTAGCCCATGCCGCATTTCATTTCCGCCGCGCCCTTGGGTCAACTGGCAGCCTTGGACGTCCACCAGCTCTACAAGCTGCGGGTGGATGTCTTTGTGCACGAGCAGCGCTGCCCGTATGCCGAGATTGACGCCACCGACGCCGACCTCCAGACCGTGCACCTGCTGGCCTGGGATACGGACTCCCACGAATTGCTCGGCACGGCCCGCGTCTTTCCGGCTGCGCCTACTGACGCCGCGCTTGCCGACGCCACCGGCGCACAAATCGGCCGCTTCGCGCTCGCGCCCGCCGCGCGCGGCACGGGCCTCGGCCGCGAACTTCTCCAGGCGGCCGTCGACCTAGGCGAGCGCATGCACCCAGGCAAGCCGCTCTACCTAGAGGCGCAGGCCGGCCTCGTGGACTATTACGCCGGCTTTGGCTTTACTCCGGTAGGCGAGCTATTCGACGACGAAGGAGTCCCCCACCAGCCGATGCTGCGCCCCGCCAGCTAGACGCTTGGACAGCTGGCCGCCTCCTAGTCGGCGTCGTCCACGCCGGAGGCGAGCTTCGGATCGAGCTCCACGCCGCCTTCGTACTCCACGACCTCAATATCGGGAACATTCTCGGTTTCTGGATCGATGCCGCGGGCGCCGCCTTGCGCCAGCAGACCCGGCGTGGTGGTCACCTCGATCTTGTGTGCCGCTAGAGCCGCACGGTCGCGCGCTTCTTCCACATTTTCTGCAGTAGAAGAGACCAAACCCATGCGGCGGCCCTTGTAGGCCCCCGGCTTGCCAAAGAGTTTCACGTCCGTCTCCGCATAGCTAAGGGCCGCGGCGACGCCGGTATAGGCCACCTCATTCAGCTCCTCGTCCGCGTGGATGACCACGCTGGCACCCGGGGTGACCAGGGTGGCGTCGATGGGGTAGCCCAAAATCGCCCGGGCATGCAGGTCAAACTCGGAAAAGCGCTGCGTGTAGGCGGTAAGCATCGCCGTATCCGCGGGGCGCGGGGATACGGAGGAAAAGTACACGTCATCGCCGGCGACGAACAGCTCCACGCAGTACACGCCGCGACCACCCAGCTCATTGGAGATGCGCGCCGCCACAGAGCGGGCATTTTCCAGCGCAATCTCGCTCATTCCAGTAGGCTGCCACTCCTCCACGAGGTCACCGCGCTCGTGGCGGTGACCAATGGGCTCGCTAAACCACGTTGCCAGCTTGCCCGTGGCCGGGTCGATGGAGCGGATAGCTAGCAGGGTGACCTCAAGATCAAAGTCCACGAAACGCTCGGCCACCACGCGCTGCGAGTCCGAGGACACCCGCCGCACGGTCTCCCAGGCCACACGCACATCGTCCTCATCTCGGGCAATCATGTGGCCCTTGCCGGAGGTGGAGACATCCGGCTTAATGATGCACGGAAAGCCCAGCTCCCCGACTGCTTCTTCTAGCTCCTCCAATGAGCTAGCAAAGCGATACGCGGAGACCGGCAATCCAATATTCTCGGCCACCTCGCGCACGCACTGGCGATCCTGCGTCATGGCGCAGGCGCGAGCCGAGGGGACCACGATGGCGTCACTCTGCGCTTCCATCTCTTCCAGCGCTTCTACCGCTACGGTCTCTACCTCTGGAACCACAAAGTGCGGCTGAATCTCTTGTGCTAGCTGCAGGATGCGCCCGGCGTCCTTGATATCGGCGACGTAGCTATACTGCGCCACTTGGTGTGCCGGCGCGCCCGCATACGAGTCCACCGCGTGGACCTCAAGGCCCAGGTTCTGGAAGGACATGGCCAGCTGCTTGCCCAGCTCGCCTGAGCCCAGCAGCAATACCTTGGTGGCATTGCTGGTCAGCGGCGTGCCAATATGACCGGCGATCTCGCCTGGATTATCCATGAAAATGCTCCTTCTAAGCCGCAGGCAGCGGCGGTTACTGCCCTAAATTATTTCATATTTAGGCCCCAACCCCACTACCCACATGCCAGGTGCCACGGATAAGAAAAGGCGCCCTGTGGGCAATTCCACAGGGCGCCTGAAACATTTCCGCCTAGGCTGCAGGAGCCTCAGCCGGAGCCTCCCCTGCCGGTTGCTCGGCGGGCTGCTCCGGCTCGCCTACCGGCTCCGCTACGGTAATGATGTTGTCCTCATAACCCAGTGCGCCGCCAACAAACTGGCCGCCGCAGGTAATAAGAACCAGGCGGTTCTCGCCTTCCTTATCATTGACCACATCCGGGAAACCGGAACCCTTGGGCAGACGGTACGGCGCCTCGGTCACGCGGAAGGTGCGCTCCTGGCCGTCGATGACCACGGTGAATTCCTGGTCCTTCTTCAGCTTGGTGAACTTCTCCGCATAACCGGTACCCTGGCCCTGGTAGTTAATGTGGCCGGTAATCACACTCGAGCCCACATTGCCCGGCTCACCCGGCACTGCGGAGGCGGAGTACCAGCCCACGCGGGTGACGTCGTGCGGCGGAAGCAGCACGCCCTGGTCCGTGACCTGTACGGGGTCTACGGCCGCGTACTCGCCATCGATGCCCACGGACATGCCTTCAAAGCCCTTGAATTCACCAGGCGCGGCCTCATACTCGTGCTCCTGCTGGCCCGAATCATCCACAAAAGCATCGGACTTCGGCCCAGATTCCTCAGGGGCACTCTCGCTGGCCACCGTCTCTGGCGCCGAGCCAGCCTCATCCTCATCATCGCGCGCCAGGTACAGCACTACCTGCAGCAATACCAATGCCACGACAACAATTGCCGCAATAATGGCGATCAGCTTGCCACGGCCCATGCCCTGCTTGCCGACGCCCCCTTCTTCCCCACTCGCCGGATACTGCGAAGTTCCATTCTCTTCCGGCTGCTGTGGTTGCGCGTGCTTTCCCATAGCTAGCTTCCTTTACTTCCTCGTTTTGTCTACCTTGTGCAGGTTATATGCAAATCCCCTCCAGCGTGTGCAGTCACACCCTGGAGGGGATTTTGGTGTTTAAGTCTCAACCCCGGTGGGGCGACCCGCGGGCCGCCTCACCGATGCTTATGGACTACTTGATGTAATCCTGCATACCCGGCTCAAGCTCGGTTGCGCCGGACGGTACGGACTTAATCTCAACGCGCTCGGCGTTGGATGGCAGTGCGTTACCAGTCTCTTCAGGTTCCTGACCTTGGACCTCGACGCCGCGGCCGTTTCCATTGTCAGAGTTGCCGCCCTTAGGAGCGTCCTGACCCTTGACCTCGTGACCATTGCCACCATTGTGGTTGCCGGTGTTGTCACCGTGGCCGCCATTGTGGCTGCTGGTGTTGTCACCGTGGCCACCGTTGTGGCTGCCGTGGTCGTTGTGGTCGTGGCGATCCTTGATGATCTTGCCCAGGCCGATACCCGGAATCAGGATGAGCCACCACGGAATCTTGCCCTTGGAGGAACCGTCTGGGGTGTCCTGATCGTCGACCTCGTGGGAGGTCACGGTCTGGGCCTCATCATTGATGTCCTTGTGCTCAGCAATGTGGTTCGGCTTGTCCGGAGTGGTATCCGGGGTGTCCTCACCCTTGTCGTTGACCTCTGTGGAGGTGAGCTCCTCGAAGGCAACCGCAGCCTGGACAGGCTCCTTCACATCATCGTTCACGGTGATGGTCACAGGAACCATGCCCTCGGACTTCTCCGGAGTGAAGGTCTTCTCACCAGTACCCAGAACAGACTTGCCGTCCTTCTTGTTAATGAGCTCTGCCTTCAGGGTGTATTCCTTACCCGGAACCAGACCCTCGTAGGTAACCTCGTCAACAATCTTGGCACCAGCAATAACTGCGTGGGAGCCCTTCTCGAAGTCAGCGTTAGTGGTGATCTTCGGAGTCTTCTCAGAGCCCTCGGAGGTCACAGTCTGATCCTCATCGTTGATGTCCTTGTGCTCACCAACGTGGTTCGGGTTGTCCTCATCGGTCGGCTTATCCTCACCGTGCTTATCCACCTCGGTGGAAGTCAACGTCTCGAAAGCAACCGCAGCCTCAACCGGCTCAGTTACCTTCTCATCGACAACGATGGTGACAGCCTCAGTACCATTAGCGCTCGCCGGAGTGAACTTGTGACCCTTGGTCTCACCAAGAACAGTCTTACCGTCTTCCTTGGAAATCAGCTGGGCATCCAGAGTGTACTGCTTACCCGGAACCAGACCCTCGTAGGAAACCTGGTCCACAACCT
>NZ_JASPGY010000002.1:148160-314447 GCF_030229765.1 Corynebacterium nasorum
GTAGAGGTGGTGGTCTGCGGAGTGGTGGTCTCAGAAGGCTTATCAGACTTCACGGTCTGATCCTGGTCGTCGATGTCAGTGTGGTCGGCGATGTCATTCTTCTCACCAGTGGTGGAATCCTCGCCGTCCTTGTTAACAGCAGTGGAGGTCAGGTACTCGAAAGCAACTGCCTCATCAACAGCCTCGGTAACACCCTCATCAACAGTGATCTTGACGTCCTTGGTGCCCTCGGAAGAGGAAGGTACGAAAGTCTCCTCACCGTGGCCGATTACCGGGTAGTCACCAGTGGTCTCGTCCTTGACCTTGGAACGCAGCTCTGCATTCAGAGTGTATTCCTTGCCAGGAACTAAGTCGTTGTACTCGACAGTATCGGTAATGACAGTGCCAGCCTTGATCTCATCGCCCTTAGCCTTCTCAGCCTTGGTGCCGATGGATGGCTCCATCTTGGAGGTTACGGTCTGGTCTTCATCATTGATGTCGCGGTGTTCGGTAATCTTCTTCTCTTCATCAGAGTTCGGAGTTTCCTTACCGTTCTCATCGACCTCCTTGGAGTACAGGTCCTCGAATGCAACGGCAGCCTTAATGACTCCCTTAACATCGTCGTTGACCTTGATGTCAACAACCTGCTCGCCGGCAGACTTCTCCGGAGTAAAGGTTACATCGCCCTTGCCGACGACCGCGTGCTCATTGTTCTCATCGACAGCCTTGTTACGCAGCTCAGCCTTCAGGGTGTATTCCTTACCCGGAACCAGGTCGGTGTACTTAACGGTGTCCTTGACAGTGACGCCGGCCTTTACCTGCTTAGCGTTGTCAAAGTCAGCGTTGGTCTGAATGGACGGGTTCCACTTGGTGTTGACGGTCTGCTTCTCATCGTTGATGTCTTCGTGAGTAGCGATCGTGTTCTCATCAGTGGAGTTAGAGGTGTCCTTACCGTCCTTATCTACCTCGGTAGATACGAGCTTCTCGAAGGCAACCGCTGCGTCAACAGCAGGATCTGCCTTGTCGTTGACGGTGATTTCAACTTCCTGTTCGCCGGCGGACTCTTTCGGAGTCAGTTCCGCAGAGCCTTCACCCAGTTCGGTCTTGCCGTCTGCCTTGGAGATCAGCTTTGCCTTCAGGGTGTACTTCTTGCCTGGAACAAGGTCCTTATACGTCACAGTGTCAATAACCGTGGCGCCCTTTTCTACACGGTTGCCATCTTTGATCGAAGCTTCCGTTTCAATCTTGGGCTCAAGATCCTTCTGTTGCTCGCTAGTAGTAGGAGTCGGTTCTGGATTGGGTACTACATCAGTCGTCTTATCCGGGGTCGTCTCGGAGGTAGTGTCCTTCGGAGTGGTTGTTTCAGAACCAGACGGCTCAGGATTCTCGGTCGTCTCGCTTGGAGAGGTCTCGCCACCCGGATTCTCAGGAGAAGTGGTCGACTCCTCAGAGCCTCCACCATTGTCCGGCAGTCCTGGCTGATCGATTGGCATAACACGCTGGCCTCTTGGCAGACCATTGGGATTGCCATTAGGGCCGACAATCGTGATGTAATACTCCTCTGGCTGCTTTTCAATTTTAGCAGCAGCGTCGGGAACCTCCCGTAGCTCTGGGCCATTCTTGCCTTCAGCATTCACAATTTCGAAACCTGTGAGCTTAGTAAATTCATCAGCGGAGCCGTGGAAGTTCTGGTAAGTCGGCCCGACTAAGTCACCTAAATCGTGACCCAATACCGCGTGGGCAGCTTCCTGCGCAGCCGACATATGGCCTACCAATACCGCCAAGTAGACCCAGTAATTATTGGAGGCCTCTTTGTCGTTAGCTTCATAAGCTTGCTTCAATTTGATGGCCAAAGAGATTGCGGCATCACGATAACGGTCTTCGACATCAAGCTTGGCAGCATTGTCAAGTGTGTAAGAGTATCGGTTGTTCATTGGTGCATTGACGCCAGGATCAATACACAGTGCCCAACCTACGTCGTTGTTGGCGTTGCCTTGGGCGGAAGGGTTAACTTTCTTCCCCTCACGGTAGGCCTTTTCGGCTTCCGCTTTAGTAACCGGCTTGCCTGCCCATACCACATTTCCCCATTCGGGCTCTGAGCCCACTCCACCCTTGTAATAGGGATCCGCAAAGTTATCGTTGGCAGTCGGCATCGGAATTCTATTGTTAGAATCCTCCGCTTTCGCCCCCGGAACGGTGACCATGGCCGCAACTACCGCAATTGCAGCGAGCACTGCGGTAAAGACCATCCACCCCTCTCGGGATATGTTTCTTAATTTACTCATTCTTTCCTCTTCGAGCGGTACAAATACTTACATTCGTTTTCCTGTACAGCGAGTGTCTTCGCTGAGCAGAACCTGAAATTGAGACTTGAACACACTGCGGTTAATCAGGGTTTTGAACCCGAATCTGGATTAACTCTTATTGTGCTCTCAGGATAATATCACGGGAAAATTTAAGGCGCCAGCCAGAAAATATTAGAAACCTGCACGTTATGCAGGATTTCTAATCTCATACCCGTAGGTAGATGCTTTCATTTTTACGGACAACCTAGTATTAAATACATATGTTCGACGCTCGCTAAGCACTTTCTAAGGCTAAAGAGTTAAGCCGCTAGCTTAACCAATACTAATATTGGACTTAATTAGACCCATGTAAACACTTCCATACGCTGCGTTTTATCTAACTTCGTGCAAATTCAAGAGAGAGATTCGCACGGACTTTCTTCGCATTACTCCAGAATTATCCGTAGAAAGTTGGTGTTACAGGAGTGGCTGGAGAGCATTCGAAATGGGCGTGCACACGTTCGATATACCAGACGTGTAGTAAGCCTTAACCTTATTGCCATTCACCTTCAAGAAGAGATGTGTGAGCAAAAACTCTTCCTAGGGTCGCCACAATCACACTTGGGGTCTCGCACAAGAGTGAGGGAGAATTGGGCAAAGAAAAATCCGCACGGGCGTCGGCAAGCGTATGCTTTACCGAGGCCGCAGTGCGGATCCTGGAATGAACTAAGCCTTAAAGAACGGCAGTGACCTGGTAACCCTTCTCCCGCAGGAGCTGGGAGACTGCCTCGAAAGTAACGTCGTCTTTGTCTGGGTTGTAGGTCTCCGGATTCAGGGCAATATTGGCGGTGTCGCCCTCATAGCGGACGCTGATGAAGTCATAGCCGGCTTCGGCATGCGCGGCGTCGATAAGAGCCTGCACGTCGTCGGTGTTGCCCTGTTCAGCAACAGCAACCTGCTCCTGCTCAGGTACCGGTGCAGCCTCCTGCGCCGGGGCACCCAAACCAAAGAAGCCCATAATCGTGGCGAGTAGGCCACTCAAAAGCTTGATAATCATTAAAGTAACTCCCTGTGTATAGTGCGCGGAAATAGGGCCCGCGAAAGCTGAAAATTCTCTGTACTTAAAGCCTGCTTAATTTTAACTTAGCGTTTAGGTATGTACAACAGAGAAAGACTTAATTCCGCGCGTTATGGCCGTGAGGGCAGCTAAAATGCACCAATATATCTCAGCACCTGTGCTTCGCCCCCTGGGGTGGGGCTTGCTAACGCTAGGGGAACTGGGAATTGCCCAGGCAATAGGAAGACCTGGGTTGTCTGCCTGATGGTTGTAGGAATCCGCACTTTATGAACAAATGTGTACTACTGGGGCAGAACCCAAACAGTGGAATCCCACGCGATTCATAAAGGAGCGCTTCAGCATCACATCAAACTGGTTAGCCTAGCAGGCCGGCGACCTGCTGCAGATACCCAGCCGGTTCGTGAATGGCAAAATCTGGGTAATACACTGGCAGACGATGCCACTAATCAGTGCAGGAACCTGCTCTACCCGTGGGGAAGCCCGAGATATTCACGGTCAATCTATAAAGCTGAACGTAGCCCAGGAACAGCAGCAAGACCCCCGCCGATTGCGTCCGAAATACAGTGGCATCGCTCGATGTCCGAGAATCCACTGGGTAGGCTTGGCAGAAGGAAGCACCCAGCTTAATCGATGCGGCTTGGACAACAACCGTTGTGACACCTTCATTCCTACCCTAGCCCCCTCAACAAAGAGGGCCCGTCGCACTCCAATCGTTCACTGCAAGCGAAGGTAGATCAGTTACCACCCCTACAATGGCGGCGGTCTTAGAAGTGATACCTTCACCTTAATTGGTCACTGTGTCGAATATGCCGATGCTTAGGAGGACTGAAGGTATCGTGATTTCTTTGGTATTTTCAATAACCTTTTTAAAGTAAATTGATGGTGTTATCTACTACTGTCGCTTGGGAAAGAAGTCTTATCGAGCGCGTTAGTAGAGGTGTCACTCCTCCCCTCCTGTAGCTACGCACTGAGCTTACGTAGAAATGCCAAGAGCCCCGCGCCGCAGTGGAAGCACTGCGCGGCGGGGCTCATTCGTCGGTTGAAAGGGAAATTGCCTTACTGATCTTCCATCACATCGTGGCGCACAATGGTCTGGTCGCGGCCGGGGCCGACGCCGATGTAGGAAACGCGGCAGCCGGACAGCTCCTCTAGGCGCAGGACGTAGTCTTGGGCCTTCTGCGGCAGCTCCTCAAAGGTGGAGCATTCCGTGATGTCCTCGTCCCAGGCGGGCATGGTCTCAAAAATGGGCTCGGCGTGGTGGAACTCGGACTGGGTAAGCGGCAGCTCGTCGTAGCGCTTGCCGTCGACGTCGTAGGCCACGCAGATAGGAATCTCGCCAATACCGGTGAGAACGTCCAGCTTGGTCAGGAAGTAATCCGTAAAGCCGTTCACGCGGGTGGCGTAGCGCGCAATGACGGAGTCGTACCAACCACAACGGCGCTTGCGGCCGGTGTTGACGCCAATCTCGCCGCCGGTGGTCTGCAGGTACTCGCCCCACTTATCAAAGAGCTCAGTCGGGAACGGGCCAGCGCCCACGCGGGTGGTGTATGCCTTGATGATACCCAGGGAGGTCTTAATGCGGGTTGGGCCAATGCCCGAACCCACGGAAGCACCACCGGCGGTCGGGTTAGACGAGGTCACGAACGGGTAAGTGCCATGGTCCACATCCAGCATGGTGGCCTGGCCGCCTTCCATGAGTACGTGCTTACCGGACTCGAGGGCTTTGTTGAGCTCGAGCTCAGCATCGATAACCATCGGGCGTAGGCGATCGCGGTAGCTCAAGAAGTAGTCCACAATCTGGTCTGCCTCGATGGCCTTGCGGTTGTACATCTTCACCAGCATCTGGTTTTTAATGTCCAGCGCAGACTCGACCTTCTGGCGCAGGATGGACTCATCAAAGATGTCCTGGACGCGAATGCCAATGCGCGCGACCTTATCGGCATAGGTCGGACCAATGCCGCGGCCGGTGGTACCAATCGCGCGCTTGCCCAGGAAACGCTCCTGCACGCGGTCGAGCGTCTGATGGTAAGGGGCTACTAGGTGCGCATTGGCGGAAATCTTCAGGCGCGAGGCATTCGCACCGCGGGCTTCGAGGCCATCAATTTCATCAAAGAGCGCCTCGAGGTTAATTACCACGCCATTGCCCAGCACTGGGGTAGCGTTCTCAGACAAGATGCCGGCCGGCAGGAGCTTCAGCTCATATTTATCGCCGCCTACCACGACGGTGTGGCCGGCGTTATTACCGCCGTTCGGCTTGACCACGTAGTCAACCTTGCCGCCGAGGATGTCGGTCGCTTTGCCCTTGCCTTCGTCGCCCCATTGGGCGCCGACAATGACGATCGCTGCCATTGTTTAGTCACTTCCTCATTATTGAAGCCAAAATACTCTCCAACTTTACACTTTCCCGGCCAAAAAAGCGCGCGTAGCATGGTGCGCATGCGTTTTTTGTTCCTCCGCTGCGGCGCCCCGGACATCCCCATGCCCGCTGAGGCCCATGATCTCTCGGCCATTCCTACCCGCAAAGAGCTCGCGCTTATCGACGCCTTCCTATCCCCCCTCCTTCCCACCGACCCCACCCCCTCATTGGACGACATCGCCGCTCAGCCCGACGTCCGCCACCTCGGCGCGCCGGCGCCAGCCCCGCAGGCGCCCCACCTCACAGAGCCCGCCCGCATCGTCGTCGCCGGCTCCGATGCTGCACTCTCGGCCGTGCTCACCCGCCTCATGCGCTCCGATCGCCTCTGGGCCGAAGTCGCCTTCATCCCCGTCGCCTCGGCCGCCGCTCCTTCCGCCGCCGCACAGAACTGGGGGCTTCCCACGGACCCGGCCGAAGCCCTCGACTTCGCCCGCACCGCCCCGGTCCGCCCAGCCCCTCTCATCCGCAATGATTCCGGCCTCGCAGTCGCTGGCTCTGCCACCATCTCGGATGCCGCAAACGGCGCTTTCACCGGCGAAATCATCATCGATGACCACACCTTGGCCGCTTCCTCCCCCAAGACCTTCGGCGCACGCCTGGTCCCGATGACCGACGCCCCCGGCATCCTCGCCGCCCGAGCTACTTCCCCCGTCGAGTCCCAGGGCCGCCTCCGCTCGCTGCTGCGCAAGCCCGGCCAGCTCGCCCCTGAATCCGTACGCACCGGCCGCGCCGTCCAGGCCGGCGGCCCACAGCTGCGCGTCATCGTCGATTCGGTCCCCCACAAGCGGCCGGTGACCCGCGTGACCTTCTACCGCCACCTGCGCGATCTCCAGATCGTCCGCCCTTAGCCCCCAGGCGACGACTTCAGTCTTCGCGCCCCCACACCTCGGGCGGATAGGCCGGATGCTGCGACGTCGGCACGAGGTGCGCCACGGCCGACTCACGCGAGAGCCCGCAGACCATGAGCATGTCGACCACAATGGAACGCGTCTGGCCCAAAATCATATAGGCCGATAACGTGCCGTCCTTGTCGATGATGTCTAGCCCGGCGCGCCCGCCTACGATGCGCAGCCGCTGCACGAGGTCCGGAATCTCAATCGCTTCGTCGTGCCCATGCTGTTTGCCCTGGCCGTAGAGCTCGCTGATGGCGAGCATGATTTCAGAAAGCTCATCGAGCAATTCCACCTGCGCGTCTGAAACCTTGTCGCGGTCCTCCGTCAGGCCCAATGCCTGGCGGGAGAGCACGCGCACGCCGCGCACCGCGTTATCTACCGGCATGAGGATGCGCTCCAGCGAGCGAATGCTGCGCCGCGATGCCCACAACAGTGGCGAGACCTCCGAGGCCTCCCTGCCCGATTGCGCCGCACTCAGCAGGGTATTCACGCTGTCTTGCGTACCGCGCACCGCCTCGCGCGCATCTCGGATAACGGCGGGGTCTTGCTGGCGGATGCCGTACGTGACGTCGGCAAGAATGCTCGAGGCAATCTTGAGCACCTTCGATACCTCGCGCCGCGCCTCCACCAACGGGGAATTGGGAATCAACGCGATGGTTATCAGGCCAATGCCTGAGCCAATCATCGCGTCGATCGCGCGGTGCAGGCCACCCGGGCCCTCCGTGGGTGGAAAAATCGTCGCAATCAAAATCGCGCCAAAGACAATCTGGTTAGTAATCAGCGGCGACTTGGTCAAAAACGAGCCCACCACCAGGCCCGCGCCCACGATGAAGAAAATCTGGAACGGCCCCTGCCCCACAATCTGAAAGAGCAAGTCGCCTACGGCCACGCCGATGATGCCGCCAATCGACATCTCCAGCGCCTTCTTCATCCTGTCCCCACCGGACATCCCTAAAATGATGACCGCGGAAATCGGCGCAAAGAACGGCTGCGGGTGCCCCACCACATCGCCGGCCACCCAGTACGCGAGCGCCGCACCAATGGTCGCCTGCACAATATAAACAAACCGCGAACGGATGCGGTTTACCCGCGAGAGCACCGAGCGGTCAATCACCCGCAGCTTTTGCCGCGTTGAGACTCTTTCCTTCGCTTCCGACATGACTTCCAGCATAGAAGACCGCCCCTACCATCGCCGCCGTCCCCGCGCATCTCGGCCGCCGGCTAACCTGTGGACAGCTCTTGCCGACGCCCCCTTCTCCCCCACCCATCCACAATTTCCCCCTCCCCGGCCGCGCACCGCTTGTTCAGCCCTCGCGTGCCCTTTAACTTCGGCCGTGTGAACACCGATTTTCTTCTGCTATGCCGCCGCGGCGTCGACCTCATCGCCGAATTTAAGGGCTGCTCCGAAGACTCGCTTCTCGAAGCCGGAGCCAGTCCCCTTCTGGCTGCCCAACTCGCCCGCCTGCAGCACGTCTACTTCGGCCGCACGTCGAATACCCGCAAGCAACGCCACGCCCGCGAGGCCGCCCGCAGCCGCGGCCATGACCTCACCACGCTCGATAGCATCGAGTCTTATACCCGCCGCGTACGCGATCTCAACCGCGCTTGGGACCTGCGCCTAACGCTCTGCCGCACCGAGGCCCGCCTGATTCCCTCCGTGGCCAAGAAGCTGATCAAGCAGCTCAATCCACCTCGCCGCCCCGAGCCCGGTGTGCGCTATACCCGCCGCCCCGACGGCCCACACACCATCTCTATTACGGCCGATCCCACCGATATCGCCGATATCAAGGGCGTGCTCTCCTCCGTCAACAAGGACGACCCACTCGCCGCCGCCAAGAAGGTGCTCCTCGAGGGCAATCCCGGCGCGCTGCCGGCCGTGCATACCAACGTCATCCTCACCCTAGACCAGCTCGACCGCATCGTCGCCGCACCTTCCAATGCCTCCGATATCACCCTCCAGCTCACCAACGGCGCCCGCATGACCGGCGCACAGCTGGTTGCCCGCGCTCTCGCCCAGCGCGGCTACGTCAGCCTCGTTCACCCCGAGCACGGCCCGGTAAACCTGTATCGCACCGAACGCATGGCCACGTGGAAACAACGCATGCTCGCCGCGGCCGAGCACCCCGTGTGCGCGTGGCCGGGCTGCACTATGCCTGCCGACGACGCCCAAGTCCACCACCTCACCGCCTGGTCCACCGGCGGACCCACAAACCAAGAAAATCTGGTTACCTTGTGCGCGCACCACAACGCCGCCAACCAAGATGACCCCTCCCGGCCTACAGAACGCGGCCGCATGGTGCGCGTCAATGGCCGCATCGCCTGGGTGCCGCCGTGGAGCAATACCCCACGCTTCGTCCCCAGCCCTTAGCCCCCGGCCCCACCACCCGCCAGCGCCGCCCGCCAGCGGCTCCCGCCAACGGCGCCCGCGAAATTCCGACCCTGGCCGAAGACATGAAAAAGCCGCCTCCCACGTGGGGAAGCGGCCAGTTCGGCGTGCCTACTTAAAAGGCTGTCGCAGCTTGGAAACGTTACTTGGACAGGGACTTGCCCACAGAGTGCAGGTCCTGGCAAGACTCGATGACGCGCTCGGACATGCCCTGCTCTGCCTTCTTCAGGTAGGAGCGTGGGTCATAAACCTTCTTGTTGCCAACCTCGCCGTCAATCTTGAAGACGCCGTCGTAGTTTTCCATCATGTGGCGAGCAACCGGGTTGGTAAAGGCGTACTGGGTGTCGGTATCCACGTTCATCTTGATGACGCCGTAGCTAAGTGCCTCTTCGATCTTTTCCTTCTCGGAGCCGGAGCCACCGTGGAAGACGAAGTCGAAGGCGTACTCGTCCTCACCCAGGCCGAGCTTCTTCTGTGCAACCTTCTGGCCCTCAAGCAGGACCTCTGGGCGCAGCTTCACGTTGCCTGGCTTGTAGACGCCATGAACGTTGCCGAAGGTAGCGGCCAGCATGTAGCGGCCCTTCTCGCCAGTGCCTAGGGCATCGATGGTCTTCTCAAAGTCCTCTGGGGAGGTGTACAGGTTAGCGCCTGCCTTTGCCTGAACGCCGTCCTCTTCGCCGCCGACGACGCCGATCTCAGCCTCGAGGATGACGTGCGCGTTCTTAGCCTTTTCCAGCAGTTCCTGTGCGATGACCAGGTTCTCGTCGATTGGAATAGCGGAGCCGTCCCACATGTGGGACTGGAACAGCGGGTTCTCGCCGCGGTCGACGCGCTCCTGGGAGATAGCCAGCAACGGGCGGACGTACTCATCGAGTACCTCCTTCTGGCAGTGGTCGGTGTGCAGCGCGATATTGACGCCGTAGTGCTTCGCGGCCTCATGAGCGAATGCGGCCAATGCCTGAGCACCCTTGACCTTGTCCTTCAGTGCCAGGCCGGAACCGAAGGCTGCACCGCCGGTAGAGAACTGGATGATGCCGTCGGACTCGGCCTCCGCAAAGCCCTTCAGAGCTGCGTTAATGGTCTCAGAAGAGGTGCAGTTGATAGCTGGGAACGCAAAGCCATTCTTCTTCGCGGTGTCCAGCATCTCGTTATAGACCTCAGGGGTTGCAATTGGCATGAATTTCCATCCTTAAAAGTGGGTTTGTGGTCAAACACGTTCCAGCACCCAAGTATGCCCGTTTCACGGAATTTCTGCCGCAAAAACTCTGTGACATTTTCAACCCATCTATGCGCGCCGCACAACTGGCCCGCCCCTGCGGACTATTTAGATAGATGCCGCGTCACGCGAGCGCAGGCCTCCATCAGCATCCATCCGGAAAGTTGCACGGATAAATCGCGCTCGTCCACGCGGATGATGCCTACCTTCTCACTCATGGTGCGCCGGCCGAAGCCGTAGTTATGCGGCAGGCGCGCATCGGACAACCAATCAGAGCCGAAGATCGGCAGACCATCAACCTCTAAGCGGTGCTCCCACACCGATTCGGCCGAGGCCATCACCATGCGCGCGGCCAGCTTCTTCGTGGCACGGTTGGCGGGAGAATCGCCGGGCAGGCGCACGGCGACGTCGGCAAGATAGCGCATCAAAATGCCTTTAAACAGGCCACCGTCACCATCGCCGGTCTCCCAGTCCACCACGCCCGAGGGGGTAGCCATGCCCGAAGCCACGGTCTGCACCAGGCCGCGGATGCGGATAATGTAGTCCATCATCTCGGACGCCAGCTCGGCCTCGTGTACGCTGTCGATTTGCTCCAAATCACCGATACCGGCCTTTTCTCGCAGCGCCAGCACAATTTCCAAGCACGCACCTAGGACCACGCCTTGGCAGTAGGGGTGGATGTTTTTTACCACCTCAGGGCCGTCCATGCGCATGCGCACGCCGTCCATGATGTAGCCGTCGTCATCAAGCAGGTGATCGTAGATCCAGTCGATGATGTGGCGCGCTTCCTCAATGCGCCCCATCCGCGCCAACATGATGGCGCCCGGGCCATTGGAGGGCACGTTCATGAAATTCTCGCCGAGGCGCCACGGCAACACGCCGAGCGATTCATCGAGTCCTTCGTGGATATTGCGCTGCAGCTCCGCCAAACGCTTCGGCGTCTTCGCCTTCTTTAGCTCCTCCACGCGGCCGAAGGCCAAGGCGAGCCACCCCTTGTCATCGTAATATTTATTCTTCGTCAGCTGCGTCAGGTTGCGGATACGAATCCCCCGCAT
Source organism: Corynebacterium nasorum (assembly GCF_030229765.1). Classification (NCBI taxonomy): domain Bacteria; kingdom Bacillati; phylum Actinomycetota; class Actinomycetes; order Mycobacteriales; family Corynebacteriaceae; genus Corynebacterium; species Corynebacterium nasorum. The sequence continues at coordinate 159,469 of NZ_JASPGY010000002.1, forward strand.
GGTGTCGAAGATGCGCTGTCGGCGCACCTTGGTGTTATTGCGCAGCGCCGCATCAACGAGGCAATCCAAATAATGGGCCTGCCACCAATAGTGCCAATGGATGAAGAGTTTTTCTTTCGTGGTAGGCGGCCAGCTCACCACCGCAAGATTGGTGCGCGGCAGGCCCCACACAGGGTGCGCGTGGCGCTCATTGATGGCGGCTTCTGCGAGTTCGGCGCGGTGGGCCCATTTTTCTTCCACGATTCCTCTATCACTCCAGTTACGCGGGTGGATATAGCTAGTGTAACGATCTTCCTACCAAGAATCGGCCAGATCAGCGTGCTGGCGAATCCAGGCGTGCATGGCGATTCCGGCCGCGACGCCTGCGTTGATGGAACGGGTGGAGCCGAACTGGGCGATGGAGCAGGTCATCACGGCGGCGTCCTGGGCCGCTTGTGTCACGCCGGGGCCTTCCTGGCCGAAAAGTAGAAGGCTGTGCTCGGGCAGCTCGGCCGTTTCCAGGGGCACGCAACCGGGGGTGTTGTCGATGGCGACGACGGTCAGCCCCTCCTCGGCCGCCCACGCAATAAGCTTCTCGACGCTCTCATGGTGCATCAAGTGCTGGTACCTATCCGTCACCATTGCCCCACGCCGATTCCACCGCCGGCGGCCGACGATGTGCACTGTATCGACGGCGAAGGCGTTGGCGGTACGCACGACGGTGCCAATATTGGCATCGTTTTCAAAGTTCTCGATAGCGATGTGTAGGCTATGCCGGCGCTTATCGATGTCCTTTTTGATCGCTTCCCTGCTCCAGTAGCGGTAGGCATCGACGACGTTGCGACGGTCGCCTTCAGCGAGCAGCTCTGGGTCGTATTTCTCAGCCTCTGGCCCTTGCGGCAGCGGACCTTCCCACGGGCCTACGCCATGGCGGCCCTCGTTCCATTCGGTCGGGCCCTTGGCCTCATCTGCGTTAGGCAAGGTCAAGGTCGCCCAGGCCCAGCAGGGAGCGGTATTCAAGGCCTTCTGCGGCGATGACGTCGCCGGCACCAGTCTCGCGGTCTACGACGGTCGCCACGCCAACGACCTCGGCGCCAGCCTCGCGCAGCGCAGCCACGGCGGTCAGCGGGGAGTTACCGGTGGTCGTGGTGTCTTCTACGACAAGGACCTTCTTTCCTTCCACGTCCGTGCCCTCGATGCGGCGCTGCATGCCGTGCTTCTTGGCTTCTTTGCGCACGACGAAGGCGTCGATATCGCGGCCGTCGGCATGCATGATGGAAGTAGCAACAGGGTCAGCGCCGAGCGTTAGGCCACCGACGGCCGCGAACTCCCAATCGGCGGTCAACTCGCGAAGCAGCGCACCGATGAGGCGGGAGGCCTCGTGGTGCAAGGTAGCGCGGCGCAGATCCACGTAGTAGTTAGCTTCCTTGCCCGAGGACAGGGTCACCTTGCCGTGGACTACGGCCAGTTCCTTGACTAGCTCGGCAAGGCGGGCCTTCTTCTCGGCATCCAGGTTCTGGGCATTCGCGGTGTGCGCATTGGTGTTGTGAGAATCCACAGTCATCTGCTCCTTGTCGTGGTTCGTGCGCGGCGGTTCGCGCATGGTGGCAGGCCGCCAGTATCGGTCTCTAGGCTACTCTTCCCGGCGCGGGTCCGATTCCTCGGCTGCACGGGAATCGGCCGCGCCGGGGGCGGGCCCACTAGTGGAATCGTCGGAGGGGCCGTCGAAGATGGAGGCAGCGCGGAACTGCTGGCGCGGCAGGCGGGCGGTATGAGAATCGGGGGTGGGGCGCTCGCGGCCGTCGGCAATAGCGTCTACTTCGTCGCCGCCTAGCGCGCTGTGTTCGACCGGGCCGCGAGTTTCGGAGTACGCCCGGGACGGCATGTGCAAAGGCTCTTCCGGCCGCTGGATGACGGGACGCTCAAACACGGGTGCACCGGCAGCCGGCGCACCGCCGACAGCTTCCGCGATGGGCTGGGCGGGAATCTCGCGAGCTGGATCCAATTCCTCTAGTCGCACCACGTGGGTGGCCGAGGAGCGCGGTGGCAAGACACGGGCGGCGTCTGCCAATAACGCAAGCGGCGGTAGCATCGCTTCCCATTCCGCGGAGCGCGCCTGCTTTGTAGTCTGTGCTAGCACCCACTCAGTTTCCATCCACAGTGCGGTGACCGCTTCGGGCATTTGCTGCAGGGCGACGTGAACACGCTCGTCTACCATGCGCTCGGTAACAGCACTATCCGAGGAATACACATCAAACCCCTCAAGAGTCATGGCTAAATGCAGATCCTCGGAGGCCTTCGTGTCTTCGCGGTCGAAGCGACGGAAGTCCACCACCATGTCTGAGGCCGCTCCGGTGCGCATCGCCATGACGTTGACGCCATCAATATCCATCAACAGCATCTCGTGGCCATACACGTTTCCCGCGACAATGTCTTTTGGCGCCGCACCGGTAGAGGCCACTCCCCTCGTCCATTCATCTACGAGGTAAGGATCGGACTTCATAAATTCGAAGCCTTTTGCTTCTGCCCAACTGCGGCGCTCGCGACGCAACGTTCCCGGCAGAATCGGCCGATGGCGGGTGTGCGGCTTGGAGGGCGCGCGGTTCTCGCTCGCGGTCTCCTGGCTCGGATTGTGGCTTCGCTCGTGCTTCGGCTCGTTGCTCGGCTCCTGGTCTGGTCCGCGCTCAGGGGTTGGCTCAGGGTCTTGCTGGGTTTCAGACTCCGGTGCGGACTCTGGTGCGGCTTCGGCATGGGACTCGGGAGCTGGGGCAGCTGGCGAAGACGCTAGGTGGGCTGGGTCGACAGCGGGGGCATCGCTAGAGGTCGAGTCAACGGGAGCGGTATCGGAAGAAGCAGGCTCGGCGGACTCGGTGGACTCGGTCCTGGACTCAGGCTCGGGGGAAGCGGCGTCAACAGGCGCGGCGTCTGCGGGAGTGGTGTCCGCGGGCGCGGTGTCTGCAGGCGTGGCGTCAGCGGGCGTCGGGTCCGTGTCGGCGGAGAGTGTAGGGGCGGAGGTGCGCTGTTTGCCGTCGTAAAGCAGCAAGGCACCGCCGACAATGCCGAGAAGTAGCGCCAAAGCAAGGATTAGAAAAGCCATCACCCCACGATAGTAGTAGGAACAAACAAGCCCTCAGCGCTCGGCGCGCGGAGGCGGGAGGCTGAGGGCGAGGGGTGAGCGTGGGCGATTAGCCGTTGACGGTAAGGCGGTCGCCGCGCTCGACAGGGTTCTTAGGGTTAGCGGACCACTGCGACCAGCCGCCGACATAGTGGCGCAGGCCGGTGAAGCCGGCGTCGTGCATGGCGGCGAGGGCGAGGGCGGAGTGGTTGCCAGAGCCGGAGTAGATGATGGCCCCTTGGACATTGTCGGGGGTTAGTCCGGCGTCGAAAAGAACTTCGCGGATTTCACCCGCAGACTTCCAGGTGCGCAGGCCGTCGTTGTGGAAGAGGCGCTCCGGCACATTGACGGCGCCGGGGATATGACCGGCCTTAAGGTCGAGGTTTTCGCGGCGGCCGGCAAAGCGGTTGCGGGTGCGGGTATCGATGAGCAGGCCATCGTGACTGCGCACGTCATCGATGGTGGCCACCGGCATCTGGCCGGGGTTTACCGTGGCGCTGGCGCCCACGGCGAAGTTGCCGGGGCCGGTCAGCGTCGTATAGCCCAGGTGGCGCCAATTGGCCAAGCCGCCGTCGAGGATGCGGACGTTGTCCAAGCCGGCCCAGCGCAAGGTCCACCACGCGCGGCCGGCGAATAGGCCGCGCCCCTCGTCATAGACCACGACGGGGCGGTCCTCACGGATTCCCCACTGGCGGAAGTGCTCCTGCAGCTTATCCGGATCCGGCAGCGGGTTGCGGCCTACCTGTGAACCGGGGAGACCGGCGAAGGAATTAGCGGTATCGCTAAACAGTGCCGTAGGAATATGCAAGGAAGTGAACTGGTTATAGCTCTGACGCAGCTGTGGCTGCCAGTGGGTGGCCAAGAGGGTAAATCGTTCGCCGTGATAAATGGATTCGCGGAGTTCTTGTGGGGAGACCAAAATGCTCATGCCCCGAGTCTAGGGGCATGAGCAGGATTTGGCGCGGCGGGCGGTACGCGGCCGACTAGCGGGCGGCGATGTCTAGCTCGGCACCGCCATCTGCGACGTCCACGTGGACAGTGTCGCCATCGACGATATCGCCGGCCAACAGCTTCTTGGCGAGCTTGTCACCAATGGCCTGCTGGATGGTACGGCGCAGCGGACGGGCACCGTAGGCTGGGTCGTAGCCGCGCTCGGCCAGCCAGGACTTGGCAGAATCCGAGACTTGCAAGGTCAGGCGGCGGGCGTCGAGACGCTCGGACAGGCCGCGCAGCTGGATGTCGACAATGCCGCGTAGAAGCTCCTCAGAAAGGGGCTCAAACATAACCACGTCATCGAGACGGTTGATGAATTCAGGCTTGAAGGCCTTCTTCACCGCATCCATGGTTTCCTCCCGGGTGCCGCCGGCGCCCAAGTTGGAGGTCAAGATGATGACGGTATTGCGGAAGTCGACGGTGCGTCCCTGGCCGTCGGTAAGCCGTCCCTCATCCAAGACCTGTAGGAGGACGTCGAAGACATCGGGGTGGGCCTTTTCTACCTCGTCGAAAAGCACGAGCGTGTAGGGGCGACGGCGCACGGCCTCGGTGAGCTGTCCGCCGGCCTCGTGGCCGACGTATCCCGGAGGAGCACCAACGAGGCGGGAAACGGAGTGCTTCTCCCCGTACTCGGACATATCGATGCGAACCATCGCGGATTCATCGTCGAAGAGGAAGTCCGCCAGGGCCTTCGCAAGCTCGGTCTTGCCCACGCCGGTAGGACCGAGGAAGAGGAAAGAACCGGTGGGGCGGTTCGGATCGGCCACTCCCGCACGGGAACGGCGCACAGCATCCGATACCGCGGTAACGGCTTCCTTCTGGCCCACCACGCGCTTGCCCAGCACGGATTCCATATTGAGCAGCTTTTCTGTCTCGCCCTGCAGCATCTTGCCGGCCGGAATGCCGGTCCAAGCGGAGACGACCTCAGCGATGGTGTCTGGGCTTACTTCCTCATCGAGCATGGTATTGCGCTGCTCGGTGGCCTTAACTTCGGCGGCCGCAAGATCCTTTTCCAGCGGCGGAATCTTGCCGTAGTTAATCTCAGAGGCGAGTGCGAGGTCGCCATCACGCTCGGCGATTTCTGCTTGTCGGCGCAGGTCATCGAGTTCTTCCTTGATGTTTTGCACATCATCGATGGCCTTCTTCTCATTAGCCCAGCGGGCCTTGAGCTCGCCGAGCTTCTCGCGCTGGTCCGCAAGCTCACCTTGCAGGGTGGCCAGGCGGTCTTGAGAAGCAGCGTCCGATTCCTTCTTCAGCGCGAGCTCTTCAATCTCCATGCGGCGGACGATGCGCTCGAGCTCGTCGATTTCCTGCGGGGAGGAATCGATCTCCATGCGCAGGCGGGAACCTGCTTCGTCGACAAGGTCAATGGCCTTATCCGGCAGGAAGCGGTTGGTGATGTAGCGATTGGACAGCTCGGCAGCCGAAACCAACGCGGAGTCCATAATGCGCACGCCGTGATGCACCTCGTAGCGCTCCTTCAGGCCACGCAGAATACCGATGGTGTCCTCCACGGAGGGCTCGGCAGCATAGACCTGCTGGAAGCGGCGCTCCAGAGCGGCGTCCTTTTCGATGTACTTGCGGTACTCGTCCAAGGTAGTGGCGCCTACGAGGCGCAGCTCGCCACGGGCCAGCATGGGTTTGATCATATTGCCGGCGTCCATAGAGCCGTCACCGGTAGCACCGGCGCCGACGATGGTGTGCAGCTCGTCGATGAAGGTGATGATCTCGCCCTCAGAGGACTTAATCTCATCGAGCACGGCCTTTAAGCGCTCCTCGAATTCACCGCGGTACTTAGCGCCAGCGACCATGGAACCCAAGTCCAGGCTGATGAGGGTCTTACCCTTGAGAGACTCGGGGACATCGCCAGCCACGATGCGGCGGGCCAAGCCTTCCACGATGGCGGTCTTGCCCACGCCGGGCTCGCCAATGAGTACCGGGTTATTCTTCGTGCGCCGGCTGAGCACCTGGACCACGCGGCGAATTTCCTGATCACGGCCGATGACCGGGTCGATCTTGCCTTCGCGGGCGCGAGCAGTGAGGTCAGTGGCGTACTTTTCCAAGGCCTGGAATTGGTCCTCCGGATTCTCGGAGGTTACCTTGGCAGCACCGCGCACGGAAGGGAAAGCGCCCTTGATGGCGTCATAAGTAGCACCGCGGCCGGTAAGCAGCTCGGCGGCATCGGTCTTGGAGGCGGCGATGGCAGCCAGCAGAACCTCGGTGGAAACGAATTCATCACCAAGCTCACCGGCCAGTTCCTGCGACTGCGTTAGGACGTTGAGGCCGTCGCGGTTAAATTGCGGGTTGGCCATATTGGCGCCCTCGGCCTTGGGATAAGAATCAACAAGCTCGCGGGCTTCCTTGAGCACAGTATCCGGATCTACGCCGGTGGCCTTAAGAACCGGAGCGGCGATTCCGCCGTCCTGGCTGAGAATTGCCGCCAGCAGGTGAGCCGGGCGGATATCCGGGTTTCCATTAGAAGAGGCGGTTTGCAGGGCGTCCTGCAAGGCCTCTTGTGTTTTAGTGGTGGGGTTAAATGAGTTCATGTGTGCGTTGCTCCTTCTAAGATTTATTCACCCACTGTAGGGCTTCACTTAGTACAACGCACCCAGAGTTGAGCCTATTCCACTCAACCTAAATATTTTTGAGCGTAGGTCGCTCAACTTTGCACAGGGTGATTAAACCTGCTTGAACTCCTCGTTTTCATGGCCAAGAATCTGCAAGCCATGGGCGATGGCAAAGAAGGACACGGTTACCACCTGGATAAAAAGCGCCCACTTGAGATCTTCATTAAAGCTCTTGAAATCGCCGATGCTGCACAGATGGGCAATGCCATTGGCCCCTGCCCACACAGCCAAAGTGCTGATATAAACCAGCTGGTCGGTGGGAGTAATTCCCATCTCGATGACAAACTTGCGGAGCAGATCCATCATGATGGCGAAGTTCTTGGTCATGCCCTCATGCGAGCTACCATCACCATTGTGCGGAACTACAGAACCGCTGGCCAGCGCAATAATGGAGCTGAAACGCTCTGGGTACATCATCGCGTAGTTAAAGTAGGCGGCCGCAACAATCTGCAGGCGGTCTACCGTGGGGGTGTCATCCGGAAGCTCGGCGAGGCAGGCCTCAAAGATCTTCGCCATCTCTGTGGTGGTGAGAGTTTCTGCCACCTCACGCAGCGCGAAGTCATTGTCCACAATGGTGGTCAGGAAGTCTTTGGAGGTACCAAGCTTTTCGGCCACGTGGTCAAAGAAGCGACGGTCGACGCCGTTGCGACCAGCAACGCGCAGCGCGGCCTCAATAATGACCTTCTTGGCTTCCTCCGGGTCCATTTGCTCGAGGTTATCCGGGGCTACGAAGGGCTTTTCACGTTCGCTACCCATGACCTTTTCTACAATGCCGCGGGCATCGTTCATAATGGGGCGGCGCTGCGGGATCTGCTTATTTTTAAACCAATATTGCAGGGCATCAACCACGAGGCGATCCACCTGCTTCAGGTTAGCGGCGCGAATAACGGCATGCTGCAGGCGCAAGATGCCCACCACACTCAGGTGGCCCATGCCATGGATGAGCGACCAGAGGGCCAAAGTAATGCGGCCGATTTCCAGGGGCGAGATATCTCCGTCTGCCGCTACGACGGCACCCTGCTCTTCGGCAAAGCGCTTGACGACGTTCAGCGCCATGTCCGCACCCGGCGTGCCCGACTTTTCCCCCTTGGCAAATTGGCAGACCCGCTCCTCATCCATGGCATCGTACCGTTCGAAAAGGTAGTGGTAGATGTCGGGCTCGTCTTGCGCGTAGGCAAAGTAGGCCTCCGCCAACTGCATGAGGACATCGCCGCCAGAGTTACCCTCTGGCAGGTGACGTGCAGCCTCCACCATGTATTCAGACATGCGGCAATCCAAAAAATCTGGGATTTCCGCAAGCATGGCAGCACCGCTGCTAAATTCCTCAGAAACCGCCTCCGGCGAGAGGCCAGCCTGGTCTGCCACAGATTCCACGGTAACGGCCTGCTCGCCTTCGCAACCCGCTACATAAACAGCGGCTTCCAGGATAATCACCCGCCTGGAAGCCCCATCCAACTGGTACATCTATTTCCTCATCACGCCAGAGATTGACACCAGCTGATTCTAACAAATTTTAAGGTTTAGGGATAGTCCCAATCGATTGCACTTTTCAAGTATTTTTACCCTCACCGATGTTGACGGTGGTAGCGGGACCGATAGGCCATGGTCACGACCGCAGCCGCGTCCACCCGCCTCGCACTGGGAACCATTTTCTAAGTTTTGGTGCACCCAATATCATAGTTTTTTAAGGTAGCGATGCGGGAGGGGGGACGTCGGCAAGCGCGGCTATTCCTGCCTTTGTCCTACATGGCCAATACCCTCTTGAAAGATGGTGCCGCGCGGTGGCATAAGACGCATGGATTTAAAGGCGATATAGACGCCGATGGAAATCGCCAAGGAAATGGCGCCGAAAATGCCGGTAAACCCGTACATGACGGCCATTGGCGCGATGATGGTCCACGAGATTTCAAAGGGTCCGAAGCCGATATAGGCCATGCCATATTCAGACAGGGTGCCGGACTTGAGCTTGGGATCCACGATCTTCAGGATGGCAATGCCGGTCGCCACGGTGGCGGTGGCCCAACCCCAGCCAAAGATGCCGCGCTCAATCCAGCGCTCACCAAAGAACTCGGCCGGGAACCACAGCAAGAAGAACACACAGAAGATGGTGCCGAGGATAAAGAGGAGAAGAAGCGCCTGCCAGTAGGAAGCAATGGCGGCCGGAACGATGGCGGCCACGCCGAAGGCAATGAGGTAGTCCGTGGCTGCTCCGGAGATGGAGGAAATGGAGTCCTTATCTAGGTAGTCCTCGGCGCCCACGAAGTTCATAAGCGCGCGGAAGAATAGTCCCACCACCATGGACATGGCAAAGAGCGGCACGGAGACATTCTCCCAGATGCTGCTCAAACCCTGGTTGATGCCGTAGGCAGTCATCACGGTCAGGATGATGAAGCCGAAGTGCAGTGCGAGCGGCTCGATGGACGAGGGATTGGTGGTAGCGCGGCCGAGCGACGGACGATCATCAATGTTTTTGATGTAGCCGCGGCGCAGCTCTTCCGGCAGCTCCTTGGGCACGTGGGAAACCTTGCCCTTGCGGATGCCCCAGTTGCCGGCGATAACGCCGCCAATGATTGCGGCCAGCGTGCCGACGGTCGCCGAGGTAAAGCCCAGCGAGGATGCCGCATCAGCGCCTACACCTTCGAGCGCGCCACCCACGGCCGCGGCGGTACCAAAGCCGCCGGTAAAGCCAACGGGCAGCATCATGCCGAACCAATTTGGGGTATCAAATAGCGGCGCAAAGAGGAAAAGACCCAGCACGATGAACAGGCCCCACTGGCCGGTAAACATCATGGTGGAGTAGCCCCACATATTGCGCGCACCCTTGCCCATATTTCCGCCTACTTCCATGGAGTAGGCCATAGACGCAAAGACCACCGCGATGAGGATGGAGGTGTAGTCACCCAAGTTATCGGAGAAGTTAATCCAACCCAGCACGTTTGGACCAACCAGCAAGCCGATGAGGCCGGCGGTAATCGGGGCAGGTAGCAACAGGTCCTGGAAGATGAACTTCACTTGGTGACGCAGGACATTGCCGATGACCATGAGCAAAGAAATCCAGCCCACATCCAGCATGAGCGTATAAGCGGAAAAATCTTCCATGGAGACCCTTTCTAGCTGTGCAATTATGGCGGCTTGCCCCCGTTAGAGGGCAGACGGATAGGGAATACAATACCTTCCACTAAGTGATCCACAACATAGGCTCCCGTTTTCACCCCCACTACAGCTTTCAGTATGTAGCTCGACCTCCGGTGCGGCACCGACTATTAGGATGATGAGACATGTGGGAATTGGGCGAGCATTTTCGAAATTACGCAAACGAGTACCGCGATGCGGTGCACGAGCATTTCTTTAACGCGGTGCCCGAATCCCGGCAAATATTCGCCCTGTCTATGCGCGATACCCATACCTCTCTGGTCCCCGCGCTGGCGTGGGTGATTGAACATACGGAGCCGGGACAGCCCCTGCTTTCCGAAGTCTCTGCAAAGCTCACCCAACTCGCCCGCGATCACCGCCGGCATGGGTTTCCGGCCGAGATTTATTCTCGTTTTGAACACGCCCTGATAGCGGGCCTGCGAGTCCTGGCACTGACGCAGTATCAGTACGATTTCGCCCGCGATGTCATCCACCGCATATGCACGACGATGGCCCGGGTTGCCGGAGAATCTGATGCCGCCGGCGAAGCACCGGCGCACTCGGCGCAAGTGGTGGCTGTAGACCATCCCACCCGTGATACTTCTATTATTCGCGTGGAAGCCGGCTTAGCCGTGCCCTATCAACCGGGACAGCACTTTCCCGTGACCACGCAGTACTTGCCCGGTCAATGGCGCATGCTTACTCCCGCACAGCCTAGCGACGGAACCGACCAGTTAGTCTTCCACGTCTCCACCGCGGGTGAGGCCTCTCGGTCCCTCGCGCACGCGCAGCCCGGTGATTGGTGGACCCTTGGCCAGCCCGCTGGTGGAATAAGCCTCCACAACGCGGGCGCAGAAGAGCTAATCATCATTGCCTACGGCACCGGATGGGCCACGGCCCGCTGCGCGGCGCTCGCCGCGCTGGACGACGGCGACCACAATCACGTACCGCGCATCTTTGCCGTAGCGGGCAGCCCCGGTGCTCACTATGACACCTACTTCCAGCAAAATCTGGCAGCGCTAGGAGTCCGAGTGCGCCGCATCGTGCGGGAAGAAAGGGACCCGTGGTTGCTCAACGCCCGCGAATTGGCCCCCGGTGCCGATTATGTGGTCTCCGGAGAGCCGACCGATGTAGTAGTCAACGAGGTGGAGTTATCCACAGGCACTCCCCCGCGCTTCCTGCTCGTCGGCCCCGCCGAAGAGGTTGCGGAAGGTAAACAAGAGTTGGTTAAGAAGGGCTTGAACAAGCAGCAGATCGATGTCCTTAGCTGGGGCCGCGACGGGCGCTGGCAGCCGGAGGATTACGCAGCACTCGCCTAGTCCGCAGGGGTCACGACCGGCAAGGTGCGGCGGGTTTTCGCTACCTCATTCGGATCGATCTCGGCATAGAGGATGTCATCTTCGTAGCCAGCCTCGGCCACGCGCACCCCGTTCGGATCAACGATGGTGGAATGTCCAATGCCCGTCGGGCCGGAGGGATTGCCCGCTTTTGCGTCACCGCCTGGGCGCGATTGGCCGGCCGCCACAATGTAGCTGGTGGAATCCAAGGCACGCGCGGCCGTAAGCAGGCGCCACTGCTCCAGCTTGCCGGGGCCGTCTGCCCAGCTGGTAGGCACCACGATAAGCTGCGCGCCCTGGCTAGCTAGCTCCTTGAACTGCTCCGGGAAGCGAATGTCATAGCAGGTGGCCACGCCCACTACAAGGTCATCAACATCAAAGGCAACCAGCGATTCGCCGGCCAAGACAGTATCCGATTCGCGGTAATCGAAGGCGTCATAGGTATGAATCTTGTCGTACCCACCTAACACGCCAGGCCCTGCAATAAGCGCTGTATTGCTAACCCGATTGATGGTCTTGCCATCGCGCTCAACGGTATCGGCTGGGCAAAACATGCCGGCTACGACGGTAACCTCGAGTTCTTCTGCCAGAGCTTGGATCGCCGTGGCAAACGGACCTTCGAGTGATTGCGCCTGCTCATCAAGACGCCCGGAGCGGAAATTCTGTGACGTGGCCTCTGGCATCACGATAAGTCGCGCCCCGTTTCCAGCGGCTTCACGGATCTTTGCTAGGGCTATCTCCTGGTTTTCGGTGATATTTCCGGTGGATGTTAACTGCACTGCTGCTACCTTCATGCCTTCCAAAGTAATGAAGCGGAACCGAGTTATCCACAGGCTGCCTCTGTGCCCATAGCGCTGAACCGCGAGGTCCATCAGGCTAAAGGGCATGAACTATGTAGAAATTCCCACGCACTTACCCGATTATGTCCGTTCCCTGCTCTCACGGCCTCCGCTGCCACCGCCGACGGCCGCGCTCGATACCGCCTGCCGGACCGCGGACGCGCTGGAGCGAGCCCGGTCAGCTTGGTCCAGCACCGTGTCCGCAACTGAGGATGCCACGGCCGAGCAATTGCGCTCCGTCGCGGACTTCCTCAACACCGCCGCCGGGGTGGATTCCCAGCTAGGCCAATCGCTAGGAGCCGCTCGATGACCCTCTCAGCGGCTCTAAGAAATGGCGCCAGCCAACTGCGCACAGAACGCTCTGAACTGCACGTTCGTTTTATAGATTCGCACCATGATTGGCTTAGTCTATCGCTGGGAGGGCCTGCTGGCGACGTCGCTCGGACCAGCTTGGCAGGCTTTACCGACTTGCTGGCACCGTCGTTGCACCAGATGGAGCACGTTGCCGCCACCCTTGACCGCCACGCCAACCTGCAGGCCCGCCGTGAGGAACTAGAAGATCGCATCATCGCATTCCTAGGTGAGATAGACGAGCATAATGTCGCGGCGGCCAGCGCCGCTGGGCTCCTATTAAGTCAGGTACGAGCATTGGGCGATTCCCTCGATTGGCTCTGTTCCCAAGAAATTGATGCCCTGTGTACGCCTGCTGGTGTTTCTCCTCCCGTGCGGTTTGAAGAATTTTCCGATCTACCTGTGGACACCATTCACGAGATTAACCTAGCCCAAGCCAACGAGCACGTGGCTCAGCTGGCCACGAAAAACCCAGATATGAAGGTATTAGAAGCAAGCGACGGACGGCTTGTTGCCATGGTGGATCCAGGCGAATTCCGGACCACGCCGGCATCGCTCACCACATTTGTCGAAGGAGTTCACTCCTCCGATCCAGAAACCTGGCAGCGCGCGGTGGACCGGGGCCGCAACTTGGCTAAAGCCAGCGGTGGGCCGACCGTGGTGTGGTTAGGCTACCAGGCGCCATCTTCCCTGCCTCGGGCAATTCATGCCGACCCCGCGCGCACCGCTGGCCAAGAGCTCGTCCGGTTTCAGCGCGCGCTTGGTGCGCGTTATCCGCAGGCCAAGCGCACCGTAGTGGGATATTCCTATGGTTCAGTAGTCACCGGGCACGCCGCTAAGGAGGACAAGATTGCTGATGACGTGGTGCTCGTCGGCAGCCCCGGAACCGGCGCTAGCCACTCCTCAGAACTCCATGGCCGCATCTGGGCAGCTACCAACGCGCACGACCCCATCGCCATTGCGACGGGGCCGCACGGCGGCATCCATGGCCCCGATCCCACCACGGATGCCTTTGGTGCCACTCCCCTTCCCGGCGCAGATGGCCTCCCTGGTGACCACGGCACCTATTGGGAGGACCCACGGTTCCTGCGCGGCCTAGGCCAAGTGGCACGGGCGCGCTAGGCCGCACGACATTGTGGAACCGCCTGCACAGATTTACCCGCGGGAGGTGTTTTAGAACAGGCCGGCCGGCTGATCCGAGTAGGAGACCAACATATTCTTAGTCTCCTGATAGTGGCCCAGCATCATCAAGTGGTTCTCACGGCCAAGGCCGGATTCCTTGTAGCCGCCGAAGGCGCTGTGCGCCGGGTAGTCATGGTAGTGGTTTACCCATACGCGGCCGGCCTGAATATCGCGGCCGGCGCGGTAGCAAATGTTTTGACTACGCGACCATACGCCTGCACCGAGGCCAAAGTTAGTAGCGTTAGCGATGGCAATCGCCTCGTCATAATCTTTGAACGTGGCTACAGAGAGTACTGGGCCGAAGATCTCCTCCTGGAAGATGCGCATGTCATTATTGCCCTTAAACACGGTGGGCTCAATGTAGTAGCCCTTTTCCAAGCCTTCTACCTTGTTCACGTGGCCACCGATGAGGGTCTCCGCGCCTTCCTGCGGGCCGATCTCCAGGTATTGCTTAATCTTGTCCATCTGCTCCTCGGAAGCCTGCGCGCCCATCATGGTTTCCGTATCAAGTGGGTGGCCAATCTTGATCTTCTTCACGCGCTCAATGGCCAGCTCCAAGAATTTATCCGCAATGTCCTCGTGCACCAGGGCGCGGGATGGACAGGTGCAGACCTCACCTTGGTTGAGGGCGAACATAACGAAGCCTTCAACGCACTTTTCCAGGTAGGAATCATCTTCATCCATGATGTCTTTAAAGAAGATAGATGGGGATTTACCACCCAGTTCCAGGGTGACGGGGATGACCTTGTCTGCGGCGGCTTTGTTGATGATCTTGCCCACTGGAGTAGAGCCGGTGAAGGCAATCTTGGCAATGCGGTCCGAGCCAGAGAGTGCCGCGCCTGCCTCCTCACCTAGTCCGTTGACGATATTGAGCACGCCAGCAGGGAGGAGGTCACCGATAATATCCATGAGAAGCAGGATTGAGGCAGGGGTTTGCTCCGCTGGCTTCATAACAATGCAGTTACCTGCAGCCAGTGCGGGCGCGATCTTCCAAGCGGCCATGAGCAGCGGGAAGTTCCACGGGATAATCTGGCCCACTACTCCGAGCGGCTCATGGTAGTGGTAGGCCACGGTGTCCTGGTTGAGCTGGGATAGGCGGCCTTCTTGGGCGCGGATGGCGCCGGCAAAGTAGCGGAAGTGATCTACGGCGAGCGGAATATCGGCGGCAAGGGTTTCGCGCACAGCCTTACCGTTCTCCCAGGTTTCAGCGACCGCGATCTTTTCCAGATTTTCCTCGACGCGGTCCGCTATGCGGTGCAGGAGCAATGCGCGCTCGGCTGGAGTGGTTTTGCCGAAGGTCTCGAAGGCTTTTTCCGCGGCGTCGATAGCCAGGTTGATATCGGCTTCTTTGCCGCGAGCTACCTGACAGAATACCTCGCCGTTGACCGGACTGATGTTGTCCATATATTCGCCGTCGACGGGTGCTACCCACTGGCCGCCAATGTAGTTGTCATAGCGTTCGCGGTAATCGACGATGGAGCCTTCGGTTCCCGGAGCTGCGTACAGGGTCATGGTGCGTGTCCTTTCCTGGAG
Organism: Corynebacterium nasorum; assembly: GCF_030229765.1. Taxonomy (NCBI): domain Bacteria; kingdom Bacillati; phylum Actinomycetota; class Actinomycetes; order Mycobacteriales; family Corynebacteriaceae; genus Corynebacterium; species Corynebacterium nasorum. The sequence goes on from NZ_JASPGY010000002.1 coordinate 174,557, forward strand.
AATACGAGGATCATCGGTGGTACATGACACTCGTTATGGTTTATGTGCCATAGGTCACCTTTGTGTTGAATATACTAACCCCAAACTTTGCAACGCGCACTGATTGCAGCTATCCCCTTTGCAAGCCTTAACATCACACCGTCACTGTGCAGGCAGAAGAAAACCCCGCAGCCAGCGGCGACGCTGGCTGCGGGGCGGGATGTACTCGTCTGCAGAGTAAGAATTAGTCCTGACCGTTACCACGGCCGCGGGCGCGTTTACGCTCGCGCGCGGTACGCGGACTCCACATCACCACGGAGGTAGACCGAGGGACATGGACAAGTTCGCCGCTGCGCTGCGGGCGGCGCCCGGCGGCCTGTTCGCGCAGGGTCCGAACCTCTTCAGCTAGGGCGTCGCGCTCGGCTTCAAGGCGATCGCGTTCCTCGGTCAGCTCGATGATGGACTTGATTCCGGCAAGATTGACGCCATCGTCTTGGGATAGCGCTTGAATCTTGCGCAGCAGCTCGATGTCGCGGTCGGAATAGCGGCGGCCGCCGCCACGGGTGCGAGCCGGGGAAACCAAGCCCATGCGGTCATAGGTTCGCAGGGTCTGGGCGTGCATTCCGGATAGTTCCGCGGCCACGGAAATCACATATACCGCGGTGCCGGAATCTTCTGCCTTTCCAGTGCTCATTCCTTAACACACCTCCTACCCTAAGCCTTCTCGGCGCCGGCCCAACCCGCACGCGGGTTGAAACCGGAGTCCTTTTCCGCTTGAGCATAGGTACGCAGGGCACTGGAGGCGGCGGCATCGAGCTTGGTGGGCACGGTGACCTGAACGGTAACCAAAAGGTCACCGGAGTTGCCCCCGCGCTTGGCGATGCCCCTTCCGCGCACCCTCAGCGTTCGCCCATCCGGCGTGCCGGCGGGGATCTTCACGCGTACCGGGTTATCCAAGGTAGGAACTGCGATGGTATCGCCCAAGGCCAGCTCCGTGAAGGAGACCGGGACGGTAACGTGCAGGTCATCGCCTTCTCGAGTGAAGACCTTGTCCGGTTTGACGGTTACCGCCACGAAGAGGTCACCGGCTGGAGTGCCGTTCGGGCCGGCTTCGCCCTGACCAGCAAGGCGAACCTTTTGGCCGTCAATGACGCCGGCAGGGATGCGCACGGTGATATTGCGGGTGCGATGAACCGTGCCGGTACCGTGGCAGTCCTTGCACGGGTCCGTGATGCGGCGGCCGGTGCCATCGCAATCCTTGCAGGGGGCGGAAAAGCCGAAGGCGCCGCGGTTTTCAGAGGTAAAACCGGTGCCACTGCAGGTGCCACAGGTAGAGGTCTTGCCGGATGCAGAACCCGAGCCGTGGCACGTGGTACACGGAGCATTTCCGCTCAGCGCTAGGGGGATGGTGGTTCCCTTGGCGGCCTCGCGGAACTCGAGGGTTATTTCCGTTTCGACGTCGGCCCCCCGCGACGGTTTAGCTGAGTGGCCAGCACCACCGCCGCGGTTGAAAACGCTACCGAAGATATCCCCAACACCGCCGCCCTGAGCCGCTCCTCCAGCGGATCCTCCGAAGAGGTCCGAGAGGTCGAATTCTTGCGCACCTTGTCCACCCATGCGCGTGGATCGAAACCCGCCGGGAAATCCGGCGCCTCCCATCCGTCCAAAGCCCCCACCGTTACGGAGCATGGCCTTGAACTGGTCGTATTCCTTGCGCTCAGAGGCATCGGAAAGCACGTCGTAGGCTTCCGCCACCTTTTTGAACCTTTCCGCTGCTGCGGGGTCGTCGGGGTGGGTATCGGGGTGGTTTTCGCGTGCTAGCTTGCGGTAGGCACGCTTAATTTCATTCTGTTCTGCGGACGAGGAGACCCCCAGATCCGCATAATAATCTTTGTCTGCCCATTCGGGTTTAGCGCTCACTGGGCATCTCCTCCTTTCAAAGAGAATCGATAAAGTTAAGTAAAAGGGCGCCGCGGGAAGGTCAATCGTCAGTTCCCAGGGCGCCCTTTATGTTATTTACTCGGAATCTTCCGAGCCGCTGGACTCATCGCTGGGGTCCGCGATGATGACCAGGGCATTGCGGACGAGCCTGTCGCCCACACGGTAGCCCTTGCGCAACACGGTGCCCAGCACCTGCTCATCGCCTGAAGACAAGTCCTGCACGGCCTCGTGAACCTCCGGGTCGAAGGCGTCGCCTTCTTCGCCAAAGGCGGCAAGCTCGTGCTTTTCCAGCGTGCTGTGGAGCTTATCCGCAAAAGCCTTGAGCGGGCCTTCCAAGTCACCGTGTTCATCGGCCAGTTCCAGGTCATCAAGGACAGGCAGAAAATCTGCGATGACCTTGGCCTTGGCGGTCTCGATTACGGCTTGGCGGTCGCGCTCGGTGCGGCGGCGGTAGTTGGTGTATTCCGCATTCAGACGCTGTAGGTCTTCCGTGCGTTCTGCCAACTGTGCTTCCACATCGCTGACGCCGTTGCCAGCGGGCTCTTCACCCGCGGCCTCGGCCTCTACCTCATCAGCGTTGACGTCTGCCAGCGCTTCTTCAAGGTCAGCATCGAGAGTGGGATCCAGCTCGGCTTCTTCGGTGGCATCAGCCTGCGCTTCCTGCGCGGCCTGGGCCTCCTCAGCCTGCTCGGCAGCAGCCTCAGCGCGGTCAGCCGAGGTAGCCTCCGGATCCGTGTTTTCCGGGTCGCCTGGGTTATGCGGCATTCCGCTGTCCTGAGTCATTACTTATTGCCATCCTTATTCTCATCCTCGTCAACTACCTCAGCGTCGACGACGTTCGGGTCACCCTGAGCAGCGCCAGCATCAGCCGCGCCCTCAGCACCAGCCTCAGCAGCCTGTGCTTCGTAGATCTGCTTGCCCATCTCCTGGGATTCGGTGGACAGCTTCTCCACTGCGGACTTGATGGCCTCGAGGTCATCGCCCTTCAGAGCCTCATCAACGGCGCCAGCAGCCTCGGTAACCTTGGTCTTAACATCCTCGGATACCTTGTCAGCATTGTCGTCCAAGAACTTGCGGGTCTGGTAGGAGGTGGACTCTGCGTTATTGCGCAGCTCCTGCTCCTCGCGGCGCTTCTTGTCCTCTTCGGCGTGCTGCTCAGCATCCTTGACCATGCGGTCGATTTCTTCCTGGGACAGGCCGGAACCATCCTGAATCTTGATGGTGTTTTCCTTGCCGGTGCCCTTGTCCTTTGCAGTCACGTGGACGATGCCGTTGGCATCGATATCGAAGGTGACCTCAATCTGCGGAACACCGCGCGGTGCCGGAGCAATGCCGCCGAGCTCGAAGGAGCCGAGGAGCTTATTGGCAGTAGCCATCTCGCGCTCACCCTGGAAGACCTGAATCTGCACGGAAGGCTGGTTGTCTTCTGCGGTGGTAAAGGTCTCGGACTTCTTGGTCGGAATGGTGGTGTTGCGCTCGATGAGCTTGGTCATCACGCCACCCTTGGTCTCAATGCCGAGGGACAACGGGGTGACGTCAAGAAGCAGCACGTCCTTGACCTCGCCGCGCAGAACGCCTGCCTGCAGGGCAGCGCCTACGGCAACAACCTCGTCCGGGTTAACGCCCTTGTTGGCATCCTTACCGGTGAGTTCCTTGACCAGGTCCGATACGGCCGGCATACGGGTGGAGCCACCAACGAGAACAACGTGGTCAATATCGCCGACGGAAAGGTCAGCATCCTTGATGACCTGGTTGAACGGAGCCTTGGTGCGATCCAGCAGATCCTGGGTGATCTTCTGGAACTCGGTGCGGGTCAGGGTCTCGTCCAAGAACAGTGGGTTCTTATCGGAGTCAACCGTGATGTACGGCAGGTTGATATTGGCCTGCTGGGAGGAGGACAGCTCAATCTTTGCCTTCTCTGCAGCCTCGCGCAGACGCTGCACAGCGCGCTTATCCTTGGTCAGGTCAACGCCCTGGGAGGTCTTGAAGCGGTCTACCAGCCAGTCAACGATGCGCTGATCCCAGTCATCGCCACCCAGCTCGTTATCGCCGGCGGTTGCCATAACCTCAACCACGCCATCGCCGATTTCCAGCAAGGAGACGTCGAAGGTGCCGCCACCCAGGTCAAATACCAGGATGGTCTGCTCCTGCTCGCCCTTTTCCAGGCCATAAGCCAAAGCGGCTGCGGTTGGCTCGTTGACAATACGGAGCACGTTCAGGCCTGCAATCTGGCCAGCTTCCTTGGTGGCCTGGCGCTGTGCGTCCTCGAAGTATGCAGGAACGGTGATAACGGCGTCAGTAACATCCTCGCCAAGGTAAGCCTCCGCGTCGCGCTTCAGCTTCATCAGTGTGCGGGCGGAGATCTCCTGGGAGGTGTAGTCCTTATCGTCAATGTTGATCTTCCAGTCAGAGCCGATGTGGCGCTTGACGGAACGAATGGTGCGATCAACGTTGGTTACCGCCTGGTTCTTGGCGGACTGGCCCACCAGAATTTCGCCGTTCTTTGCAAAGGCAACGACGGAAGGCGTGGTGCGAGAGCCCTCGGAGTTAGCGATAACGGTGGACTCGCCACCTTCCAGTACGGAAACGACGGAGTTCGTCGTACCAAGGTCAATACCTACTGCGCGTCCCATGATTTCTTCTCCTTTTATCTTGGGGTAATTAATAAAGTTGATTGTCAGTGACTCAACTTCTCGTTGTGTCCGAGCGCTACTATAACAGAACTTTCACACCCAGTCACACAACCTTGAGCCTGTGTCACTCAATCTCTACAACGGTCAGCCTACAAAAGTTATTCCCCAAGACTCAACTTTTTCTCAAATGTCCCACTTTTACCAGCTCACCGCCGCTCTTTCCGACGCCCACTTTCCCACCCCTGCCCATTAACCCCCTCCCCCACACAGCCTCATACCCAAACGGAGATCCTTAAACATCTCTAAGAGGATCCAAAAGTTACCTCAGAAAGGATCCAAAAGAGGATTGGCGGCGCGCCCCCACTGCCGCATACTAGGAATCACAGCAGTTAAGAGCTGCTACCCCAGAGAGAGATTGTAGTTTTACTCCGCCTATCCGAAAGGAATGTATATGTTCGATTCCCTAGTAGACCTCAGCTCCGCCATCGACTTCGAGGCACTCGTCAAGGGCATCAAGGGCCTCGTCGAGGCTTCCTCCGAGTCCAACACCGACTCCGAGGGCCTGTCCTCCGTATTCGAGGGCCTGTCCTCCAAGGATGACGCAGAGGCTGCTGCAGAAGCTAAGTAATTAGCACTCTGCACTCCTTCATGAAGACCAGCTAAACCCCCTCACCTTCTACCTCCGCACGGAACCCACCACAAGGAACCGCGCACGAAGGTGCGGGGGTTTCGCTGTTTTCAATCGCTGCTCTACGTTCGCTGCACCCGCACCGCTGTACATAGACTAGGGAGATAAACCCCGTTGAGCCTTAGCAACCAGGAAGCGTGGACCGCATCGTGCCGAAATCTTCACAGCCACCCATCTACCAGCGCATCCGCGCGGCCATGACTCTGCAGCGAACCGCCGCGTTAACTGCAGTGATTTGTGTGACGTTGACGTTACTCGGCGCTTTCTTTACTCCCACCGAGCACCAGTTATCTGCTGCCATCTTTGGCTTGGTTCTAACTGTCGTTACCACCTTAGCTTTCCGCCGCCCAATCACGATGTCAGTAGTCTTTGTTGCCGTATGGATGAGCTCGACATTCGCTGTGGGCACTCCTTACCTCTGCTATATTTTTTTAACCCCAATTTTCATTGCCGTCATCGCTTATCACGGCAAAAATTGGCAAACCTTTGCAGTCGGTGCTGTCTTTTGGGCGGTCGGCCTTATCGATCCCGGCACCGCAAAGATCAGCGTTAATCCTGCTGCCGCTTTTGCTTGGGCAATGTTTATTGGAGTCGGTGCAGTAATTGGCGCGACTTTCGCGCACTCTGCGCAGCGATACAAAACAGCCATGGTCGAGTGGAACGCCGACGTACAACGGCGACAATCAGATCTCGCCGAAACTCTCCATAACTCCGTGGTCTCGAGCCTTACTGTTAACACGATGCAGCTAGAAGCCCTAAGCCTCGAATATTCCAAAGACCCGAAACTCGCTAAACGCTTAGATGAGCTTAGCGATTCCATGCGCTCATCAATGTCCGAAGTGCGCGCACTAACTAAGGTTCTCCGAAACAATATCGAAGGCGTTTCCGACGGAATAAGCTTCGGTTCCACCACCAAACCTGATAGCTTTGCCCAGCTTCTTTCCCAGGAAGAAACCCGCCTTTCAAGGCTCAATCGAAAGCCACTTGTGGAGGTAAGCGCCGAGGATTTTGCCCCGCATTTTCCTCCGAAAACACTGGACTCCATCGCTGCCATCACCACGGAAGCCTGCTTGAATGCCGTGAAGTACTCACCCGCAGGCGCTGAAATCGTAATCTCGGTGCGACCTCACCTCGGTTGGACCGTCATAACAATCACTAACCCAGTATCTAAGCCCACAAGCACTAACGCTGACATGTCTTCGGGTATCGGCATGACATCAATGTCGCGTATTGCGGCGACAATTGACGCTCGTGTCGATGCTAAGCTTGAGCACAATCAATGGGAGCTTTCGCTTTTCCTTCCACCCTCTACCCAAAAGGCTGGTTAGCTTCGACACGTCGCCTAGCAAACCTAGATGGCGTACACTAAGCTATCGCTTGTTTCTGACTAAAGCAGACTTTATTAAAGGATTCCGCATATGCAGGCCGCACTTGCTAGTTTTCTCGCTCCATTTTTGCTGTCCTCTTCTCTTTTGGGAGGACTAACGCCGGGCGATCTTTCACCCACCACTGAATATCAATCGCCGGTCGATATGGTCTTTGGTTGCCCGTCGCCGTGGTGCCCGAAGTAAAAACTTCCCTTTTGGTCGTCGATGACGACCCACTTGTCCTCGAAGCATTGGGGCGTTACTTCGCCTCGGCCGAGGACATGGAGGTGCGCGCCACCGCAGAAAATGGCAAGGTCGCCCTCGATATATTGCAAGAGCAAGACTTTGACGTCATTGTCGCGGACATCCATATGCCCGAGATGGATGGCACTACCCTCTTGCGCGAGGTCAACAAGATGGAAGCCCCGCCGGTCTTTGTCGCGATGACCGCGATGGACAATGATGAGACCCTCAAAGAGGTCATGTCCAATAAGGCTGCAGCCTATATTTTGAAAAGCTCCAAGCCGGTCTACATCTTGGATACCGTGCGCGAGGCTGTACGCGGCGGCACGGTTGTCACCCCGCAATCCCTCACCCGCTTATTTGAGCAACTTCCCGATTGGAACACTGAGGGAAGCGATGCTGATGTGGCCGCCGCAACCGCAAGAATTAAGGACAACCACCATATCTCGCCTGCTTTAGAGCAGGTTCTGGACCTGGTCTGCCAAGGCAAGTCCAATGAAGAAATTGCCAAGAGCACACACTACGCACCGGGCACGGTGAAGAAATATGTATCTACCCTGCTCAGTGAATTCCATGCCAAGTCCCGCCTCGAACTGGCGGTGAAGGCGCTCAAGGCCGGCTACGGTTCTTAGCCCCCGATTGTTGGACAATCCGGGGGTGGAATACCCCCGGATGTGTCAATACCCCCTCTAAACCCCACATGCTGGGGTTTATTTTTTGTTTTTCTACCCCCGTCCGTCATTTCCCAAAGGAGACTAGCATCACGTTTGACACTTCCCTATAATTACGGCAACACCAAACTTCATAGTATTTCCTAGGCAACAATAGGAACCTGAACCTGCAGGGTTGCCGCACGTCAGAGCGCTATACCGCTCACGTTTCTTCCTCTGCCCCTATAGTCACGTCATAGAAAGCAGGTGAGTGTTGAACACCAACCTGGCGCGCGTTCGTCGCAGCAGCGATAGGCCCCCCGTCCGCATTCGTCCCGCATAAAGGCCCGCTGAACATCGCATTTCACCACGAATCTCTGCGACCCTCACATTGCTTCGCGCGCACCCGCGTGTTCGCCCCTCACCCCGCTTGCACCCTGCAGCACCACATAGCTCACCGCTCACCATCCAGACGCCGTATCGCCCAGCAATTCCAGACCGGCGCAGATACATCTACCTTCACTCCCGAGTGAAAAGTGGTGTCTAGGATGTGACCCGTTTGAAATAGAGGTAGAACCCATATGACTTCTCCTGCAAATACCCGCTTGTCCATCTCTGATGATGTGGAAGCAGTCCTGCCCGCAGCGATTAGCCGCGCCCACGACTGGTTGAAGTCCACTGCGGACGAAGAAGATAAGGCCACCGAACAGCTCGCGGACCTGCTGCGCGATGACGACGGCGTGAAGTTCACCATGGACTTCGTCGACCGCGTCATGCGCCCAGAAGATGACAAGGTTGCCGCACACGCGCTGAAGGATATTTCCTCCCACTATGACCCGTCGTTCCTGGGCAGCATCAATGGTGCGCTCGTTGGTGCCGGTGGCTTCTTCGGTCCAATCCTGCCCAACCTGGTCATGCCGGTTGCCCGCCTGTACATGCGCAAGATGGTTGGCCACTTGGTTCTGGACGCCGAGTCTGATGCACTCAACAAGATTCTGGACAAGGCCGCCGAATCCGGCGAACAGCTCAACCTCAACCTGCTGGGTGAGGCCGTGCTCGGTGAGGAAGAGGCAAAATCCCGCGCGCAGCGCACCCTCAAGCTCATCCAGAACCCACGCGTAACCTACGTTTCGGTCAAGGCTTCCTCCATGGTGGCCCAGCTTAACCACTGGGATATCGATGGCTCGGTAGAGCGCCTCAAGGAGCGTCTGCGCCCGCTGTATCAGGCTGCTGCCGACCGCACCGACAAGGTCTTTATCAACATGGACATGGAGGAGTACCACGATCTCCACCTGACCATCCGCCTGTTCAAGGAGCTGCTCAGCGAGCCGGAGTTCCTCACCCTAGATGCCGGCATCGTGCTGCAGGCTTACCTGCCAGATACCTTCGATGCGCTCAAGGATGTCGCTGACTTTGCCAAGGAGCGCGTGGCCAAGGGCGGCGGCAAGGTCAAGGTGCGCATTGTAAAGGGCGCGAACCTATCCATGGAAACCGTGCAGGGCGAGGTCCACGATTGGCCGCTGGCTACCTACACCAACAAGCTCGACGTAGACGCCAACTACTACCGCCTACTGGATTTCATCCTGCGCGAAGAGTACGCCGATAGCGTCCGCATCGGTGTAGCAACCCACAACCTCTACACCGCAGCTATGGCCTATGAGCTGGGCAAGAAGCGCGGCGTACTACACATGATGGATTCGGAGATGCTGCAGGGTATGTCCCCAGCGCAGCAGGCAGCGGTGCGCAAGGTCTTTGACGGCCGCCAGATCCTCTATACCCCGGTGGTTCATGCAGACGACTTCGACGTCGCCGTGTCCTACCTGGTGCGCCGACTAGAGGAGAACTCCGCGCCGCAGAACTTCCTCTACGCTCTCTTTGCCCCAGGCGAGGAGCCGCTTGCGGACCAGGAAGAGACGTTCCGTCGGGCCGTCGCCAAGCGCTGGGACACCTTCGCTGGCGCCCGCCGCACCCAGAACCGCCTCGAGGAGGATGGCCGCCAGGCACCGCGCACCGGCCGCTTTACCAACGAGGCTGATACTGACCCGGCTCTCGCCCCGAACCGCCAGTGGGCGCAGGAAGCGCTCAAGCGCAACCCGGGCGAGCACGGCATCGCGGAGGTAACGGACCCAGCAGCAGTAGAAAGCCATATCGCCTGTGCCAAGGAGCTCGGCACCGAGTGGGGTAAGCGTCCTGCCGCCGAGCGCGCCGCGGCCCTCGAGGCAGTCGCGGACGAGATTGCTTCCCAGCGCGGCAAGTTCATCTCCGTGGCCGCATATGAGGCCAATAAGACCGTTACTCAGACCGACCCTGAGGTCTCTGAGGCGATTGATTTCTGCACCTACTACGGCCAGTCCGCGCGCCTGCTGGAGGAGTCTTACTCCCAGTTCACCCCGCACACCGTCACCGTGGTAACTCCGCCATGGAACTTCCCCATCGCCATTCCCACCGGCGGCATTGCGGCATCCTTGGCGGCCGGCTCGGCGGTCATCGTCAAGCCAGCCCCGCAGGTGGTTCACTGTGGCAAGCTCGTGGTGGAAGCCTTCCGCACCGCCCTCGAGGCGCAGGGCCTCGATCCGGATCTGGTGCAGCTGGTGCTTACTGATGAAGCCGAGGCCGGCAAGGCGCTGCTCTCCCACGATGATGTAGACAATGTCATCCTCACCGGTGCGTCCGATACCGGTGCGCTCTTCCGTTCCTGGAAGCCCAAGATGAACATCATGGCAGAGACTTCCGGCAAGAACGCGCTCATCATCACCCCAGCGGCAGACCCCGACTTGGCCATCGATGACCTCTATAACTCCGCTTTCGGCCACTCCGGACAGAAGTGCTCGGCGGCCTCCCTGGTTATCTTCGTCGGCGCGGCAGGCAAGTCCGAGCGTCTGCGCACCCAGCTATTGGATGCTGTCAAGACCCTGAAGCCGGGCCCGGGCTTTGATATCACCACGACCATGAACGGCTTGGCCGAGGAACCGAGCGAGAAGCTCCTGCGCGGCCTCACCCAGCTCGAACCGGGTGAGAAGTGGCTACTCAAGCCGGAAAAGCTCAACCAGGAAGGCACCCTGTGGTCCCCAGGCATTCGCGATAATGTGCAGCCGGGCTCCTGGTACCATAAGAACGAGTGCTTCGGCCCCATCCTCGGCATCATGTATGCCGATACTTTGGAAGAGGCTATTGCCTGGCAAAACGACACCGGCTACGGCTTGACCGGTGGCATCCACTCGCTTGACGACGCCGAGATTGAGTACTGGATCGACAACGTTGAGGTGGGCAACGCCTACGTCAACCGCGGCATTACCGGTGCGATTGTGCAGCGCCAGTCCTTCGGCGGTTGGAAGAAGTCCGTCATGGGCCCGGGTGCTAAGGCCGGCGGCCCGAACTACGTGGCGCAAATGGGTGAATGGGCCGATGGCGAGCTCAAGCCGCGCAACGTGGACATCGCTCCAGCTAGCCTCGCCGCGCTGCACCGCCTGCGCGAAAACCTCTCCGGCAAGCTCACCGAGGACGACATCACCTGGCTGTGGCGCGCCGCTGAGCTGGACCAGTTGGCTTGGCAGGAAGAGTTCGGCCGCAATCACGACCGCACCGGGTTGGTCTCTGAGGCCAATATCTTCCGCTACCGTCCACTGCTGACCAAACTGCGCGTGCGTGTGGGCGAGGGCTATGCGCTGCGCGAGGTGGCTCGCCAGGTGCTGGCCGCCGCCATCACCGGTACCGCAACGGAAATCTCCGCTACCCCGGAGGTTGCCACCCAGCTGCAGGACCTCGGTTTCGATGTCAAGGCCATTACCGACGAGGCTTTTGCCACCGACGTGGCCAATGACCCCTCCTCCCGCGTGCGCGCCTTGGGCACCGTGCCGGATTCCATCTACGAGGCCGCAGTGCGCTCCAACTCCGTGGTTCTGGACCAGCCCGTGCTTGCCGACGGCCGTCGTGAGCTCATTCCTTACCTCCTTGAGCAGGCAGTCTCTGTAACCATGCACCGCTTCGGCATCATCCGCAACGTAGGCAACCTGCGCGAGGAGTAATCTCCCGCCGCATTTAAGGCATTCCCTGGAGGTAGCGTCCCGCCCGTGGGCCGCTACCTCCTTTTCGTATATGCGCTGCACGTTTTATGTGGCATAGTGGTAAGCAATGTCTACGTCACATAATTCATCTTCCCGCGACGAGGCCCAGCGCCCGTCTGCGCAGGAACAAGGCACCGCAACGCAGATTCAGAAGCCAGGCGAGGAAGATTCGCATACCCTAGTCGCTTATGATGATGCGCATCTCGGTGCAGAAGCCGCCAGCGAGCACCCCGCTGAGCGCGATGATAAGTCTGCCATCCTGGCCAAGGACTTCCGCACCATGGCCAAGGTCTCGGTGGTCTTTATACTCATCGTCGCCGGCCTGGCCCTGGCGGGCTATTTGCTCAAGTTCATTTGGGTAGGCCTGCTCCCTGTCCTGCTCGCCATCCTTGTCTCCACGGTGCTTTATCCAGTCAGCGCCTGGCTGCGCGGCAAGGGATTCCCGCGCTCGCTCGCGGCGGTGAGCACTTTGCTCGGCCTCATCATCATCTTCTGCGGCGTCTTTGCCGCCATGGCCCCGGTTGTCACCAGCCAGAGCCAGACGCTCATTAACCAAGCCGAAGATGGCATTAACCAGCTGACGGACATGGTGGAAAAATCCCCCATCGATATCCAAAGTGACCAGCTGCAATCCGTACTCCAAGACGTGGTCAAGTTTGCCAAGGGCCAAGCCTCCACCATCGCCACCGGCGTTATCTCCGGCTTTTCCATGGCCAGCTCCATCGTTGTGGCCGCACTGATTATGCTATTTGTCACCTTCTTCATCATCAAAGACGGCGACAAGTTCCTGCCTTGGCTGCGCAAGTACACCGGCAACTCCACCGGCTGGCACGTTACCGAGCTCGGCGCGCGCATCTGGAAGACCCTGTCCGGCTTTATCCAGGCGCAGGCCGCGGTGGCCATGGTGGACGCAGTTCTCATCGGCCTTGGCCTATGGGCTCTGCAAGTTCCGCTAGCACTCGTCATCGCGGTGGTGACTTTCTTCGCCAGCTTCATACCTATCATCGGTGCTGTCACCGCCGGTGCTTTGGCAGTTATTATCGCCTTGGTATCCAATGGACTAACCAACGCGCTTCTTGCTTTGGCAGTTATCATCATCGTTCAGCAAGTAGAAGGCAACGTCCTCCAACCATTGCTGCAGTCCAAGGCCATGGGCCTGCACGCCACGGTCGTCCTACTCTCTGTGACCGTTGGCTCCACCCTGGCCGGCATTGTAGGCGCATTCCTCGCCGTCCCCGTGGCCGCAACCATTGCCGTTGTCGTGCGCTACCACGCCGAAATGGCTGCACTGCGCTCCGGGGAGGTCGATCCTTCAGATATAGACATCATCACCGGCTCCAAGGATGATCCTGAAGACTTCAGCGACGTCACCTACGAACACGACGAGACTCCACGCGATAAGGTAGAGCAGCTCTACCAGTCCATGAGCCCGCTGAGCTAAGACTCAGCCGCAAGCGCGCCGGCCCTCCGCCGGCGCGCTTTAGTATTTAGCGCAGAAAACCTAGGTCCGTAGCGGCCGAGGCGAGCTGGCGCGCGCCACGGTCGAGGACGTTGGCCCACGTACCCTTAGACTCCTCATTCGCAGAATCAGATACCTGCTTGAGCAGGGTGCAGGGCACGTCGAAGCGCTGGCATACTGCGGCAATGGAATAGCCTTCCATGTCGCAGAGCTGGGATTTTTTGGCCAGCTCAGTGCGCAGGGCGGTATCGGAGACAAACATATCGCCCGTGGCCAGCCCACGAACCGGCAAGCGGCCGGAGGTTTCCAGCTCGATGACCTCTGGCAGCAGGTAGCGGTTGATATCGGTAAGCACCTCGAGCTTAAAGTCGTGTTTGGTGACCTTATCTACTTCAAAGACGCCAGCCATGCCGTCGACAAGCGCTCCGGCCGTGCCGATATTGACCACGCGCTCGGGAAGGGCGCCGTTAGCGCGGGCGTCGGCAAGAGCCTCCGTTAAGGCAATGGCCGCCGGAACCGTGCCGATTCCAGTAATGAGCAGGGGCTCGCCCTCCGGGATGTGCGCGGCCTCCGCATCGACAGCGGCGACGAAAAGGGTACGTCCGTTGAGATTCTCCATGCCTGCGAGAATACCTGCCCTCCCTAATCGAAGTTCAACGTGCGGTTCTTCTGGCGCAGGCGAATCGTAATATTCTTCTGGCCAGCACCGAGTGCGATAATTTTCCCGCTGAGCACGCGCGCGACCGCCAGGTCGGCCTCCGTGGGGGCTTCGGCGGCCACCTGTGCCGTGGGTAGCCAGGCGTCGCGCGGATCAGGCGCGCCAAGGTGAATGAGCCGCTCGCGCTCCACGTCAATCCAATAGCCTTCAGTGGCCATAAAGCGATCGTGGCTCCCATCGAAGGAATCGCGGCGCCACCCGCCCTCGGCCACCCGAAAGACATACGGGCAATACCCAAAGCGCGAGGGCACGATATAGCGCGTCTGCGGGCTCACGCGCCAATGGCCGCGCGCGGAGCTCCAGACTTGGCGGTAGGTATCAGCCAGGCTCATACCCAGCCGCAGGCGCTGTTGCCGGTCCTCGTCTAGCCCCGCATCTTCTACCTGCGTATTTAGCTCTCCGAGCCGCGTTGCATCTGCCACGTACATGCCCAGCCATGCCTCCTCCGGCGTCGTATACGGCCCGGTGATATCGCGGTGAAAGGACCCCGGAATTGCTTTATACGCATCCTGGGGCAGGCGCTGGCGCGCGGCAAAAGCCCACAGCCGCGGATGCCCCATGCGGTAGAGCATCACCGTCGCCCGTGGCAGGCGGTCATGCACCTGTTGGCGTGTCAAGTAATCACCTGCACTGATGCGCCGCAGCAGCTGCTTGGCGACGTCCCCCTCCACCTTCTGCTCCACTCCCGGCGCGACCTCCATATCCGGCAGTTGGCTAAGCAGCATCAGATCGATGATGTCTCCCAAATCAAAGACCTTATTCAATTCCGACTGCGCTTCGGAGCCAAAAGCCTCGATGGCGTCATAGCCTAGGGCCCCACCCAAGCGGCGGATGAGATCCGGGGACACGCTCACCCGGTTGCGAGTTGCATGTAATTCCGCAGCGTTCAGATTGCGGTCCAGCCCCACGAGGGCTCCTTTCTCCCCCTCATCGGGGAAATAATTTTTGGTCATGCTTGGGATTAAGCCGGACATTGGCCTTTGTGGAGTTCTTTCATTGCGTCCCTTTCGCGTAGCAAGAACATGGTTAAGAAGCCTTCCTAGGGGATCTTGGGACTCCTCCGCTTCACCACCATTGATTCCTGGCCGCCCAACAGATGACAACCTTAATCCCTAAGGTTTACATCGTGAAAGACACGTTAGGTTGCAAATACCCCTTTCATAGTCTGATTCGAGAGAATTCTTGCAACTCATATGGCTATAGTATGACACGGAATGATTCTTAGTCATTCCCTTTTCTTTCGCATTTCTCTCTCTGGACAGCGCACAAAGGAGCATTACCCTTGAACGACAAGAATTCCTGGGGTTCATCAGATTCAACCCCGTATTCAGATTCAAACGAATCTGCCTCCCCTGTACAAGACCCCGGTACAGGAACAAGCACCGGCTATTCAGGCAAAGGCAAGCGCACCGCAATTATTGTCGTTGCCGCCCTAGCCGTTATCGCGCTGATTGCGGGCATCACGTGGGCGATTACCTCCCCAGGAGACTCCGATACAGCATCCAAATCAGCTTCTGCTTCCTTCACGCAGGAATCAACGCCGGATCCTACGGCCGATCAGGATACGGAGAGCACCACACCGACCACCAAGAAGAAGTACACCATCGTCGACGACCCCGAGTACACAAAGCAGCAGAAGTGTGGCGAAATGGCAGACGTTTCCCGCGACCAGATTGCTCACGCGGTGACCGTCTTCTGTAACGACGACTGGCTGCTCCTCACCCAGAAAAACGGCTCGTTATATTACCTCTATTCTTGGTCGGGTGACTCATGGATCTCACACGATGGCGAGTATCCAGGCTCGAACACCGACTGCTATGACCGTGACAAGCTGCTCGAGGGCGGCTTCCCGGAGGAACATGTCGATGACCTACCTCTGTGTTCCCCTCAGGAACTTGAGGACGCGCAGCAGGAAGAGGAGCTCAAACCGGGCTATCTCGGAGAGCTCTGCGACGGAAGCTACATCCTCATCGTTGACAGTGTGCTTGTACCGCACGACGAGCTCATCACACCGTACGTCGACCAAGCGCTTGCCCAGCATCCCGGCGCAAAGTCGATGCCGGGACTTGCTTGCAATTCCTTGCGCTCCGAAGTCGATGGCAAGGAGGTCTTTGCCATTTACTACGACGCCGGACATAGCGTGGACAAGGTCTGCGAGCTCAAGGCTAAATACGGCGGCAATGCCCGATCCCTCAATAACGACGCAGATTTCTCTGACCCCTGTTAACTCACGTCCTCTTATTCCCTATCGCTTCCACTTGCCTCCCCTACGTTTTCCACCGTGCACCTGAAAGGACTCGCCCGTGGCTCATTACAATCTCTACGATTCTCTCTCCCTCGACCCCTCCGCAGACTCTTCCCAGCTGGTAGCTGAAATCGACACCAAGCTGGCGCAACTAAGCCCCGACAACACGGCAGCCCGCGACGAGCTCACCACCGCTCGAAAGATCTTCTCTGTTGAAAACCGCCGGGCGAAGTATGACGAGGAACTCGCCAGTCCCACCGGCCCAGAAGTAAATATCGCGCGCATTCGCGATATCGCAGCTCTACCTGCTGCAAGTGCTACCGATTCCTCTAACCCTGCCGCCAAGCACGCAGCACCATCCTCGGAAGCAACCGGCACCTACACTCCGGCACCCGGATACACTGCGGCACATACCCCGCAGCCACAACAGGGCTGGCCTGCCCACACCGCCAGCCAGCAGGCTTCCTCCAATAATACCGGTTTCAGTAGCTCCAAAAAGCAATTCACCGTTGACTTCAGCAATGTTTCTTTCCCGGTCGCCCCCGCACGCCAACGCTGCCAGTCCATCATGTGGTGCGTGATTTGGGGAATCCTGCTGCTGATGTGGCTGATAGCCGGTATTCGCGGCCTATCCCTGGCTAACACTGCTGGCGACACCACCGCAATGAGCCTGCTTTTTGATTCTTCTAATCTCGAAGCGAGAACCGCTGACTTCGCGGCCGCGATACTAAAGACCCTTATCGCGACTCCGCTCCTGCTCGTACTGGGCGAGTTCATCTGGTCCATTCGCAAGACCATGGGTCTGAAGGCAGCGGATGATGCCTAAGCGCCCACTAATGATGTGCAGTTTGCTTGCGGTCCTAGTCCTCACCGCCTGTACTGCCGAATCTCCAGAATCCACGCCACAAGAGCCCTCGCTAGCCACTGCGACGATGTCGACAACAAAAGAAGTCAACGATGCCCAGCAGAAAGAAAAATCCTCTACCCCTGCTGCAAAGGAAGAGAAATCCACTCAACCGGTGCCACCGAACGTCCTCTTAGACGACGAAGATCCCACTTCCGAAGCGGAAGCCGCGCCAGAACCCGCCACGTCTTGCGGTTCTGATGATGCACAGTCCGCTTTTGCTCAGGGCGTATCGCAGGTGCCCCTGTGGG
The DNA here is from genome assembly GCF_030229765.1 of Corynebacterium nasorum. NCBI lineage: Bacteria > Bacillati > Actinomycetota > Actinomycetes > Mycobacteriales > Corynebacteriaceae > Corynebacterium > Corynebacterium nasorum. The sequence continues at coordinate 191,699 of NZ_JASPGY010000002.1, forward strand.
GCACCATTGGCTGGGAGCTTTTCGATTCCTCCGGCTACGATCCCTGTGCATCTCTATCGTGGGAAACGCTGATGATTGAGGGAGGAACCAGTTCTTCACCCTTCCACATCATGCTGTTTAATCACGGCGAATACCTGGGCACTGCAACGGCCAAGCCCTATGGCTTCGCCCCCACCATTGAACGAGTGAGCGATTCCGAAATCGCGGTAACCTACCACTGGCCGCGCGAAGGCGAAGGCAACGCGAACCGCTCCGGTACGACTGACGCTGGCTTCCGCTGGGATGAAGGCCAGCAAAAGGTCATCATGTCCGGCGACGTGCCGCCAACGTCTGTAGGCAGCTAGAGGTGTAATCAATCCACCGCTCTTACCCGCCCCCTGGCCTCTGAAGAATTTCTCGCAGGCGTCAGGCATGATTTTTTCAGCTGATGTATTTTCGCACTATGAGCAAACAACAAATTCACCAGCACATCGCAGTTTTTGGTCAGGCTGGAAGCGGAAAGACAGTCCTTCTTTCCTCACTCTTTGGCCGCCTCCACGAGCCATCGACTATCCATAAGAACGGGTACAGATTCCTAGCGGACGATTCTGCGCGCGGAAATAAACTGCTCCAAAAATACTTGGGAATGAAGGAGCAAGCCCAAGCTCCGATGCAGGATAAGTTTGTTTCCTCTCCATTCGGCTTTAAATTCGTCCCGGAGTCACAGCCCTTGGACGCGAAGAAGAAGACTTCGCACATTGGCATTACTTGGCATGACTATCCAGGCGAATGGTTCGAGTCCGAGGTCAGCTCTGAAAGCGAAAGAAATGATCGGGTTCATACTTTCCACCAATTGATCCAATCAGATGTCGCTCTGGTTTTGGTTGACGCACAAAAGCTGCTCGACCACGAAGGCGAAGAAGAGCGCTACCTCAAGTCACTTTTCGGCACCTTCCGGAACACATTGCTGGGCATTAAATCCGACATCATTGCTGACAATGAACGGCTGGAGCAGTTTCCCCGCATCTGGGTTATCGCGCTTTCTAAAGCCGACCTCATGCCGGAGTTGGATGCGCACAGGCTCCATGAACTCGTCGTTCTTCATGCCGCTGATGAACTGAACGCGCTGCGCAAAGTTTTGGCAGATTTCGTCAACGGCGACGAGGCTCTATCCGTCGGAGAGGACTACATCGTCATCTCTTCAGCTGAGTTCAAGAACGGCACAATTGATTTAGAAAAGCACAAAGGCGTCGACGCCTTGCTTCCGCTATCTACGATTTTGCCTATCCAGCGCTACCAGCGGTGGAATGTATTGCGCCTTCTCCCGGCTGGCCTAGCGGACGAAAAGATCGTGAAGAGGGGGCTTGGCATAGCCCAAACAGCTCTCGCGATGCTTGGCAAAGTAAACAAGATGCCATTCAATTTCCTAGCGAAGGCTCAAGGAATCGCTGGCCTGGTTGATCCCCTCATGTCTGCGGCCATTCCGGTAATTGCCGAGGCTCGAAATAATGCGGTGGAAAAGCATGCATTTAAGGAATTGTTGCTTACAGATTTCGTGATGAAATTGCGCGAGAGCATCGATAACGACATTCTCGAAAGGTCGCCGCGATGGAAATAATCTGGGCTACGCGAGGCAAACACTGGGGCCATAAGTTCTTACTCGATGGCGGCTATAAGGACCCATTGCCGCCATATCTTGAGGCATTTTCGGGCTTTGAAAACTCCCGCCACGTGTTTGAGCGCTGCAATGGACACTTGGCATTAAGGTTTCCAGATCCAGAAGAACGCCATGATGAATCAGGTCGCTTGATTTACCACGACCTAGTTATCAGCGGCCATGCCATTACCGATGCACGCTCCTACGACGAAGCATGCTCTTTTATGTGGCCCTTGATTGCGGACGAATATAGCAAGCTTTGGAATGCAGAAAACTAGAAAAGAATCTGGGCTCTTTAAACAGTTAATCGCCGCCGTGAATATCAAGACCTTATCCCCAGAAGAATAATGAAGATGACTGATGGCTGGAATTCAACAGAATTCGCGGAGAAGATGAACTTCCTGCTAAAGCGATACTACGCAGGAGACAATGGGCTTTCTCCGGCTGCAGTAGAACTTCGGGCGGTGTGGAGAACAGCGGGACTCGCCTACGCCATTTTCACAGTCTCGAATCTGAGAGGGATTGCGTACGTGGGATTGGAAATGACAGTTCTTCCGGGACCTGGTTCCGCCATATCCGAAGAAGAAACCGCTATAGAAGGCTGGTTGGACCGATTAGCCGGAGATACGCTGGCCAGCGCTTTGGACTACAACAAAGACGACAAAATCCAATGGCAGGGAAAGGTCGCCGGCAACACTCCAGAATTTTTCTCAGAGCTAGGCCCCGCTGTGGGAGAAGTATTCTGCCCATAAGTACCAAAAGCCTAGAGGGGGCGCGGCAGCCAAGAAGTGTCGGCGTTCTAGGCTTTCGCGGGGAACTAGGAGCAGGTTATCGTGGCCCAAAACGTAGCCGAAGGAGAGATCGGAATGAAGGAAAAGACGTTTCAGCAGAAATTCGGCGTTTTCCTGCTTGTGGCGGCGGCTCTCCTATTGATTCTAAACCTGACCGTAGCAGAAACTACGGTGCTGGGGATCTCCTCGCCACTGCTGCTCGGGATCACGGGCATCATTATGATGCGCGGTGAGAAGAACAGCAGCGGCACGAAGAACAACTAACGCAGGCGGTGGCCCACGAATCCGGCGGCGAGGGTGTTGCCGGAAGATTGGTCGATGAGCAGGAAGTTGCCCACCGCGCCGCGGGCGGCGTAGTCCTCGACGGGGAGCTCGGCTTGGGTCTGGATGGTGATGTGGGCGATGTCGTTCATGGCGACGACCTCAGGGTCCTCCACATCGGAAACGCCATCGAGGTCCAGGGTGTGGGTGATGGCGGCGATGCGGGCCTTGACTAGGGAGGAACCGTAGCGCAGCTTGAGCATCTGGCCGGGCTTGATGTCCTTTTCGGTCAGGCCCACCACGGTGGCATCGAATTCGCGGGTGGCCGCGGGGCGCTGGGGACCGGCGAGGAGATCGCCGCGGGCGAGATCGATGTCGTCGGCAAGCAGGAGCGTCACGGAGTCGCCGGTGGCGGCGGAGTCGGCGGGACCGTCGGCAGTGTCTATCTGGGTGACGGTGCTGGTGCGTCCCTCGGGCAGGTGAACCTCATCGCCTACCGAGATGGAGCCTGCCTTCACGCGGCCGGCGTAGCCGCGGTAATCGGAGGCGTGCTCGCGGATGACGTACTGGATGGGGAAACGGAAATCCAGCTCATCGGCGCGGCCAGTAGCCACGGGGACGGTCTCGAGAACCTCGAGGACAGTCGGTCCGGTATACCAGGGCATATTAGAGGAACGCTCGACCACGTTATCGCCCTTGAGCGCGGAAATCGGCACCACGGTGGTATCAGTGATGCCCAAGCGCGCGGCGATCTGGTTGAACTCGGACTCGATATCGCGAAAGACCTGCTCTTCATAGTCCACGAGGTCAATCTTGTTCACCGCGAGGACCACGTGGCGCACACCAAGGAGGGCGGCGACGTTGAGGTGGCGGCGGGTTTGTTCGACGACGCCATGGCGGGCGTCGATAAGAAGCACCACTACCTGGGAGGTAGACATGCCGGTGACCGTATTGCGGGTGTACTGCACGTGCCCCGGGGTATCGGCGAGGATGAAGGTGCGCTTATCCGTGGCGAAGTAGCGATAAGCCACGTCGATGGTAATGCCCTGCTCGCGCTCGGCCCGCAGACCGTCGACAAGCAAAGAGAGGTCCATGCCGTCGAAGCCGCGGTCGGTGGAGGTGCGCTCCATGGACTCCACCTGGTCTGCAAGCACGGACTTGGTGTCATAGAGCAGGCGGCCGACGAAGGTGGACTTGCCGTCATCGACGGAGCCGGCGGTGCACAGGCGCAGGGTATCGCGCTGCTTGAGGGCGCCGACATTCGGCGCGAGGGTGGTCGTCATCAGAAGTAGCCTTCCTTCTTGCGGTCCTCCATGGCGGACTCGGAGAGTTTGTCATCGGCGCGGGTGGCACCGCGCTCAGAAAGGGTGGAAATGGAAATCTCCGCCAGCACCTCATCCGGCGTCGATGCGGTAGATTCCACGGCGCCGGTGCAGGACATATCGCCCACGGTGCGGTAGCGCACGGTGCGGGTTTCCAGCTCCTCCCCCTCGGCCGGGCCGCCCCATTCACCAGGGGCTAGCCACATACCATTGCGCTTGAATACCTCGCGCTCATGCGAGTAGTAAATGGAGGGCAGCTCCAGTTCGCGGGCGCCGATGTATTCCCAAATATCGGACTCGGTCCAGTTGGAAATGGGGAATACGCGAACGTTTTCGCCGGTCATTTTGCCGCCGTTATACAGATCCCAGAGCTCGGGGCGCTGGCGGCGAGGATCCCAGCCGCCAAAGGAATCGCGGATGGAGAAGATGCGCTCCTTGGCACGGGCGCGCTCCTCATCGCGGCGGGCGCCACCACATACGGCGTCATACTCGCGCTCGGCGATGGTCTCTACCAGCGGCACGGACTGCAGCGGGTTGCGGGTACCATCGGGACGCTCCTGGAGGTCGCCGCGGTCGATCCAATCCTGGACGCGGGCGACGTGCAGGCGGGCACCGGATTCTTCCACGAGGCGGTCGCGGAAGTCGATGACCTCGGGGAAGTTATGCCCGGTATCGACGTGGAGGAGCTCGAACGGAACCGTGGCCGGAGCGAAGGCGCGGCGGGCCAGCTCGAAGACAACGACGGAGTCCTTGCCTCCCGAAAAGAGGATGCCTACCTTGTCGAATTGGCCGGCCACCTCACGCAGGATGTGGATAGACTCGTTTTCAAGGTCTTTGAGGTGTGGGGAAAGTGTGCTCATTATTCGTGTAACCCGCATTCTGTCTTGCCGTCTGCAAATACGCGCCCGGATCGGGCATCTTCGCCTTCGCCAACTGGGAAGGTCAGCGGGGCGCAGCCGATGGAGCGGTATCCCTGCAGGGTGAGTGGGTGGATGATGAGGTCGTTGTCCTCGATATAGCGGTCCGTATCGTCTAAATCCCAGGTGATGATGGGCGATATCTTCAATCGTCCGGTGCGATCCAAGCTCAGCGCCGGGGCGGTGGCGCGGTGCTCGGAATCGGCGCGGCGCAGGCCGGTAACCCAGCCGGCATACGGGTCCATCGCCATATTTAGCGGTTCCACCTTGCGCATGCGGTTATAGGCCGCGGTATCGCGGGCATACAGGCGCGGGCCGTAGACCTCGTCTTGTTCTTCTGGGCTCAATAGCGGCAGCACCCGCACTAGGGGCAGGTCCCGGTAGCGCTTTTCTACCTCATCGGCCACCTGGAGGGTTTCCGGGAAGTGCCAGCCAGTATCGATGAAAAGCAGATCCGCATCGAGCCCGGCGCGGTGGGCGAGCTCGGCCAAGACCGTATTTTCCATGGACATGGTCACCGCAAGGCGGCCGGGAGCGTGCTCGGCGGCCCATTCGGTGATGGTTTCGGCAGAGGCATCGTGCAGCTTATCCGCCCACTGGTCTACCAATTGCTGGTTGCGCGCGGCTACCTCGGCGTCCAGCGGCGCGGTATCCCGCGTGCCTTCCGGGGAGATGCTGGGGTCACGGTAGTTCTTGCCACCGTCCAGCAGGTTCGTTGTTGGGTTCATGCCGTCACACATTAGGCAAAACCCCAAGGCGGTGCAGGAGATTATGCGCGAAAAGCCGCTGAGCTTGGCGGGAGGTGCGAATAAAAAGTTTCCAATCCGTACCAAGCGGACTAGATTTACAGACAAGACAGTCTATTGCGGGGTATTTGCGCCCCACCCAAGGAGGCACTTCCATGCAGCGTATAGCCATCATCGGGGAGGGGCCGTCCGCCCTATCCACCGCCGAAAAGCTTATCAGCGCTGGCATGTGTGTGGACCTCATTACTCAACGTACCGCACCATTCGGTCTACTTCGACGCTTTGCCGGCCTCGCGGGCGTGCTTGCCGACGCCGTCTCAGGATCCCACTGCGGCCCCGGCACCACTCCCCGGCTCCGTCTCATCGGCAACGTGCGCGTAGGGCCCGACGGCGATATCACCCATAACGAAATCCACCGCCTTTCTGCCGCTGGCGACCGCGATCTGCTCATTCTCGAGCTCAAGGCCCGCGGCGTGGCCGTCACCACTTGGGAAGGTTTGTGCACCCCCCTCGAAGACTTCGAGGATTGGAACAGTGTCATCACCCGCGCCCAGCTGGCGCATGTGGGGATTTAAAGGAAGACTCAGACTAGCGCCCCGCTCACCCTAGATATAAACTTGCACGGCTACCCAGCCACGGCAAGGAAAGGGGCGCGAGTCCATGGATCTGGTTCGCATTCTCATTACACGGTCGGCGCCGTATACGCCGTATTTCATCGCGGTACTTGTCCTGCAGGCCTTGTCAACAGCTGCCACGCTGTACCTCCCATCGCTGAATGCCAAGATCATTGATGAAGGCGTGGCCCAAGGCGATGTGGATTTCATTTGGCACACCGGTGGGATCATGCTTGCCGTTGCTTTTGCCCAAGTCATCACCGCCATTGGCGCCGTATGGTGCGGCAGCCGCACCGCCATGGGCGTAGGCAGAGATTTACGCAGCCAAGTTTTTCGCCACGTTAATTCCCTATCTACTGAGGACATGAGCCGCTTTGGCACGCCTACGCTTATCACCCGTGGCACCAATGACATCCAGCAGGTGCAAATGGTCTATATGATGATGCTCAACTTCATGGTGACCGCGCCTATCATGTCCATCGGCGGCATCATCATGGCCATGCGCGAAGACGCCGGGCTGTCCTGGCTGGTGTGGGTGTCCGTGGCAGTATTGCTCGGCACGATTTCCGTCATCATTGCCCGTCTCATGCCACTCTTTCGCATCATGCAGGACAAGCTGGATGCCATCAATGGCACCCTGCGCGAGCAAATTACCGGCATTCGCGTGGTGCGCGCCTTCGTGCGTGAGGCCTATGAAACCGAGCGATTTACCCAAGCCAATAAGGAAATTACCCGCCTGTCCCTGAACATTGGCCGCCTTTTCGTGGTGATGTTCCCGCTCATTACGGTGATCCTCAACGTGGCCACGGGCGCGGTGCTGTGGTTTGGCGGTCACCGCGTGGATGACGGGCTAGTCAACGTCGGCTCGCTCACGGCGTTCTTGCAATATTTGCTCCAGATCCTGGCCGCAGTCATGATGGGTACCTTCATGGCGATGATGCTGCCCCGCGCCATTATCTGTGCACGCCGCATTACCGAGGTCCTCAAAAACGAACCATCCATTACTCCGCCTAGCACTACAACTACCCCGGACACGGCCACGGGCACGGTGGAATTCCGCAACGTGGGCTTTTCCTATTCTGGTGCGGATGCGCCAGTGCTAGAAAATATTTCCTTTACCGCCCAGCCCGGCACCACTACGGCCATCATCGGTTCGACCGGCGCGGGCAAGACCACCCTCATTTCCCTTATCCCGCGCCTTTATGTCCCAACCGAGGGCCAAGTGCTTATCGACGCCACCCCTACCACCTCCCTGGCCCGCCAGGACATCGTCCAGCGCGTGTCCATCGTTCCACAAAAGGCCTACCTATTTAGCGGCACGGTGGCCTCCAACCTGCGTCTTGGTCGCCCAGAAGCTACCGATGAGGAGCTCTGGGAGGCGCTGCGCGTAGCCCAGGCGGATTTCGTGGAGGACCTAGACATGCCTATCGCTCAAGGTGGCACCAATGTCTCCGGCGGCCAACGCCAACGCCTATCCATCGCGCGCATGCTGGTCGCCCGCCCGCTGGTCTATCTCTTCGACGATTCCTTCTCTGCCCTTGATGTGGCTACCGATGCCAAGGTGCGCGCCGCAATGCAGGCTTCCTTCGCACAGCGTGAGCAACCGGTGACCAGCATAATCGTCGCCCAGCGCGTGGCCTCTATCCGCTATGCCGACCAGATCCTGGTACTGGATGCCGGCCGCATTGTTGACCGCGGCACGCACGAGGAGCTCCTTGGGCGTTGCGCCGTTTACCAAGAAATTGTTGATTCCCAAGAAACCGCCGCTGCTGCAGGAGGCGCGAACTAATGGCTGAAAATACCGCCTCCACCGCCGAGTCCACGGAGCACTCCACCGGCCCCATGGGCGAATCTGCTCCGCGCCAAGCTAAGAATTTTTGGCTCTCCATCAAGCGCCTCTTTTCCTTGCTTGCCCCATACAAGCGTCGCCTGTGGGCCGTAGCAGCGATGAATATTGTCTGTATCTTTTTGGCAGTTGTGGCACCCAAGGTCATGGGCAAGGCCATGGATGTCATCTTCGCCGGAGTTATCTCCCGTAACCTTCCCGCCGATATAACCGCCCAACAAGCTATCGATGGCATGCGTGCGCAAGGACAGGACCGCTTCGCAGACATGGCCTCCGCCATGGATTTCATCCCGGGCGAAGGCATTGACTTTCACCGCTTGGGTACGCTCATCATTGCCGTTATCGCAATGTATATCGTCTCTTCCGGCTTCCAATGGTGGCAGGGGGCCATTCTCAACAAAGTGAGCATGGATACCGTATTTGACCTGCGTGAGCGCGTTGAAGCGAAGGTGAACACGCTGCCGCTGAACTACTTTGATTCCCAGCAACGCGGCGATATCCTCTCGCGCACCACTAATGACATCGACAACGTACAGCAGGCCCTGCAGCAAGCACTCTCGCAACTGTTTTATAACGCGCTTTTGGTCATTGGCATCACCATCATGATGTTTAGTGTTTCCTGGCAGCTCGCGCTGGTTGCTCTCCTAGCTCTGCCGCTTACCGCACTAGTCATCGGGGTCATCGGCGGCCGCTCACAGCGCCAATTCAAAACGCAATGGCGCTCTACCGGACAGCTCAATGGCCAGGTAGAGGAATCCTTCTCCGGCCATGACCTTGCCATCGTCTTCGGCCGCACAGAAGCAATGACGGAGGAATTTGATAAGCGCAACGAAGAGCTTTACCGCTCCGCGGCAAAAGCACAATTCCTCTCCGGCAGCATGATGCCAATCATGCAGTTCCTGTCCTATCTGTCCTACGTTGCCATCGCGGTCTTGGGTGGCCTGCGCGTGGCTAATGGCCACATGACTTTGGGCGCAGCCACTGCTTTCATCCAGTATTCTCGCGAGTTCAACCAGCCGCTGGGCCAGCTTGGTGGCATGATGCAGCAGGTCCAATCCGGCGTGGCCTCGGCCGAACGCGTCTTTGAGCTTCTCGACGCCGAAGAACAAGCCCCTGACACCACCGACGAGGACCTCCCCGGCCGCGCCCGCGGACTCGTTGAGTTCCAAGACGTTGGTTTCTCCTACTCGGAGGATAAAGAACTCATCACCGGCCTCAACCTGCGCGTGGAGCCCGGCCAGACCGCGGCCATTGTCGGCCCCACCGGAGCCGGAAAAACAACCTTGGTCAACCTGCTGATGCGCTTTTATGAATTAGACGGCGGTCAGATTCTCATTGACGGGCACGATATCGCCCGCATGCCCCGCCAGACGCTGCGCTCCCAGGTGGGCATGGTGCTCCAGGACGCCGTGCTTTTCAAAGGGTCGATCATGGACAACATTCGCTACGGCCGCTTGGACGCGACGGATGAGGAAGTCATCGCCGCAGCTAAAGCGACTTATGTGGACCGCTTCGTCCACGCGCTGCCCGAGGGCTACGACACCATTATCGATCAAGACGGCGGCGCCATCTCGGCCGGCGAGCGCCAGCTCATCACCATTGCCCGCGCGTTTTTGGCCCAGCCCGCGCTGCTCATTCTCGACGAAGCCACCTCTTCGGTCGATACCCGCACTGAGGTACTCGTCCAAGAAGCGATGAACGCACTGCGCGCAGATCGCACCTCCTTCGTCATCGCCCACCGCCTGTCTACTATTCGCGATGCCGATCTCATCCTCGTCATGGAAAACGGCACCATCGTTGAACAGGGCTCGCACGACGATCTGCTCAATGCCCAGGGGGCGTACTGGCGCCTGCATCAATCCCAGTTCGCCCAAGGCTAAAGGCTGCGAGCTGCTACCCGCCTATATTCAATTGAACTCGGGGAGCGTTGAACTTATGGCCGGTGAGGTTCACCAGCTCCATGGTGACGTCCTCGAGCGCAATGTGATCCATGAGGGGGTCAGGAATGTTAGCGTCCGGAACTGAGTGTGGCTTGGGCACCCCCAGTTGGTCGAGCACATCGTTGACGTTTTCGGCCCCTAGATCAATGTCCACCGGAATTGTTGGCGTATTTTCAACAGCAGGGGTGGCCCTCAGTCCCGAAGCGAGAACCGTGACCGGACCATCCGTCACGGTTGTCTCGGCGTCGCCAGTAGTCAATTTTCCCTGCCCCGTAGCGCCAGGAAGAGTCAAAGAAAGTCCGCGTGCCACCAACTTGTCACCCACGAGTTTCAAGGCTCGCTCTTCACCATTCACGGAAGTCACAGTCACAAGCGAAGCGCGTACGTTGCCAGTCAGTGTGACCTTGTCTGCGGTGACGATGCTGTGCTCCGACTGGGCTAAGGCCAAAGCTTCTTGGGCACTGGATTCCTCCGGGTCGCTTACGGCGCACACAACTGCTGCGGAGCACACCACAACGGCCGCGCTAGTCTTTAGAGCAAGCGACGAATGGGACAACAACTGTTTGAAAGATTGGGTGCCCATACTCAGCCCTTTACCCTTCCCCGTTCTCTAGGCTGCCAAGCAAAGGTGAGTGCGCCGCCGATTATCCCCAAGAGCGAGCCGATAACAAACCCTCCAATATTGGAGGTCGGCAAAGCAACGATTGCAACTAGAATTCCCAGCACGCCAACGTAGGTTGCCGTTTCCTGCCTAAACCAAGCCCCTAAACCAAACATGATAAGTAGGGCACCGATGAGCAGGGTAGAAACACCGGAAACGGTAGAGATCATCACCAGTAGATCCGAAATATGGATCGTTATATAGGCAGGGGCGGCGATAACTACCCCGGAAAGAATTAATAAAAGCCCGCCAGCGAAAGGACGCTTTTTCCGCCAAATTTTAAAGCGCTCCCACCTTCCACGCTTTTCCTCGCCAAGATTTCCTTCTTCCACGGTCTCTTCTTGCAATCCAGATTGGACATCACTGTCAGAGACCTTGTCTTTGTCCTCTACCACCGGCATGCTGAGGGTTTCTTCTTGCGAAGAACTAGCAGCCATTCTCGTGTCCTCTCTTTACATCCACGTTTACGCCCTTTGCAGAAAGCTTTTCAGCCCCCACGGAGGTGGTGCGGATGTCATCTGCGCTCAATACCACCTTTTCGGAGTTCAGTCCCCACGCGCCAGGTGCTGCGCGATCATTTACTTGGTGCGCATCAATACCCACGTTGGCATTGGTCAGATCTAGTTGACCCTTGATGTCCGTTGCCCCAACCAGCAGGTTTCGCACCTCAACACTGTTATCACCTTCGGCTCGCAACGCAAGAGTGGTCTCGCCGACGCCAGGAACGTCTGGAATCGTCGCCGACAAGCAAAGATTTGAAGCCAAGGCATGCTCGAACTTCAAACGCGCTGCAGGAACTGTTTCCTTAGCCATATCGTCCTTGTCCACAAAGATAGACAGCCCCTCGCCTTCCAAGTGACTCATGGAGACTTTAAAAAAAGTACCTGAAAGGGCCAGGTTTGCAGTCAAACCACCTTGCGCTACCGCAAATCCGGTTACACCAAAAGCCGCCAACCCAGCAGTCAGCGCCACCGCAAATTTTGGAATGCTTATTCTGCCCATGAAGGGACCTTTCTCTAACAAAAATAACCTATGCAGAGCTAAGGCTTCCCGCCGCTCTCGCTGCTCTGAAGATCTCCATTGTGCCAAGAAGCCACGTGACCATTAAGACAATCACACAGCTAGCTCAAAATTGCCTTTACTAGTAATTTTTCACATTCTAACACAAACTGAGACTTGGAGCACAATCTTGCGCTCCCAATTGCATAACTCACCAAATCATCTAATAAATAGGCACACCCTTCGCTTTCGGAACTTTGAAACGGAAGCGAGATCGGTCGCAATAAACCCCCAGCCCGGAAGAGCACACCCCCACAGGTCTCGTCCACCCCAATAACATGCCCCTCGGTACCAGTTTGTGCTTCACGCAACATGGAACCCTCTGTGTGTGATACGCTACACAACATTCCATAGTTAACATTTAGAGAGGGCTTTCCAATGTCTAACTTGCCTGATTCCAAAAATTCTCCTGAAATTAGTGAATCTAGCCAGGACACTGCTAACAACGAATCTAAGCGCAAGCTGCGCCGTACCCCATTAGGTCCTGACTCCTTGCTTTGGAAATGGGGCTCAGACAACCGCCTACAGCTCTTGCGCGGGTACACCGGAATTTTGCAGAATATGCACCCGGCCATCGGACAATCACTGCTCGACCACTCCAAGTTTTTTGACGAGCCCTTCGCACGCCTTCAACGCTCCACACCGCAAATCATTCAGTCCATCTACGACGATGGAGACTTAGCCGAGCGCATCCGCGATTATCACGTGACTATCAAAGGAACCCTGCAAAGCGGCGAGCGATACCACTCCCTCAATCCGGAAACTTACTGGTGGGCTCACGCCACCTTTGTCTATCGCGTTATTTATGCACAGGATCTATTTGGCACGCCTTTCACCAAGGCTGAGCGCGATCAACTGGTCCGCGAAGGCGTGACGTGGTGGGATAAGTACGGCATGTCTGAGCGCCCAGTCATTGACAACTATGACGATCTCGTCGCCTATATGGATGACATGGTTGAAAACGTGCTTGAGCGCAACGAGACGGTCGACTTCGCGCTGCGCACAGCTCGTGTAGAACCAGTCAAGGCCCCCGATGGTGTCCCGCCTCGGTTGTGGAAAATTATCTGGAAGCCGATCATGCGCAGCACTATCTGGCTCACTATTGGCACCCTGCCAGAAAAGTATCGCCGGATTCTAGATCTGGAATGGACCTCGCGAGACCAAAAGCGCTTCGATCGCATAGCTAAGGCTATTCGAAAGGTTTTCACTCTCCTCCCCGAGGACAAGCGCTTCATGGAACCGGGCCGCTCACTAATGATCAAAAACGGCATGATCGAGGGCAAATACAAGGAGCCTAAGACCATTCAGGCCTACCAGCCCAAGAATGAAGCCGCCGAGGCTTCCGATACGGCTAAACCGAATGCCGAAGGCGATTCTAATGACGCAGTTGCAGCGCGCCGCGCTGCAGGCTGCCCGTTCTAATTCATCCACACCGGGTTCGTGAGCAGACCAGCTCACGAACCTTTAGCTTTCTGGAGTAGCTTTTCATGCCATTACCACACCGCCTGGAAGAACGACCCTTACCTCAGGACCTTTTATCGGAGCTGCAGCAACTATCTACAAACTTCGCTACCGGCTCCTTAGATAGCAGTGAACACCATGCCGTTAACTCGCCGCTCTTTGATGAAGAACTTGGCTGGGTTGGAACGGGAACCGACGCAGATGTTGATGAAGCCTTTCTGCGTGCCCGCAAAGCTCAAAAAGGTTGGGCAGAACTTGACGTCAAAGACCGAGTGAAGATTTTCCGGCGATTCCACCGCCTTGTGGGAAAGCACCGAGAACTCCTTGCGGATTTCATCCAGCTAGAAACTGGCAAGGATCGCACCGCTGCATACGACGAGGTGCTCGACGTACTTAACAATGCACGCTACTACGCCAATATTGCCCCTAAACTGCTACCAGCTGCTAAGCGGCCAGGAGCATTCCCCCTGATCACCAGCACTTCTTTACAAAGGATTCCCAAGGGAATCGTAGGCCAGATAAGCCCTTGGAACTACCCTCTCGCCCTTGGGATTTCTGATGCCATTGCTGCCCTAATTGCAGGAAACGCAGTGGTAGCGAAACCAGATTGGTCCACGCCCTTTTCAAATCTCATTTCTCTCCGCCTACTCCAAGAGGCGGGTCTTCCCCATGATGTTCTACAAATCGTCACGGGCTCTGGGGAAGTTGTAGGTGGTGCCATCTCACAGAAGTGCGATTACCTCATGTTCACAGGCTCTACCCAAACCGGCAAGATTTTAGGAAAAACGGTGGGTGAGCGGCTCGTAGGGTACTCCGCTGAACTTGGCGGTAAAAACCCGATGATTATTGCTCCCGATGCAGACATCGAAAAGCATATTGACACCATAGCCACGGCCTGCTTTTCCAATTCTGGACAACTCTGTGTATCCATCGAGCGAATATATGTTCCTGAGTCCATCTATGATGAATTCTTAAGAGCCTTTCAAAGAGCCACGGAATCCATCGTCTTAGGCAAGGGACTGAATTGGGGTTACACTATGGGCTCTTTGATCGGTCCGGAGCAACTGGACCGAGTGCAAGGATTGGTTGATGATGCAAGAGCAAAAGGGGCAACTGTCCTTACAGGCGGAAAGCCCCGACCAGACATCGGTCCATATCATTTCGAACCCACTGTTCTGACCAATGTGGGCGCGGACATCAAATTGGCAACCCAGGAAGTCTTTGGACCAGTAGTTTTTGTCCAACGAGTTCGTGACATCGATGAGGCAATTTTCCTGGCAAATGAAACCTCGTATGGACTAAACGCATCCGTGTTTGGCAAGCCGGAGACTGCGCGCGACATCGCAGAACGAATAGACGCCGGAGGTGTCACCATTAATGACGGTTACGCCGCGACGTGGGCATCAATTTCTACCCCACTGGGAGGAGTAAAAGAATCCGGTGTAGCTCGCCGCCATGGTGAAGAAGGCCTGACAAAGTACACAGAGGCCAAGAACATTTCCGCCCAGCGAATTATGCCGATGCGAGGTCCGCGGTGGCTACCACGTCGGTTCTACGGCAGCCTTATGACCGCCGCCCTTCGCCTAGGTAGGTTTCTCCGTTTTCTTCCCTAGCCTCCCAAGACATCACACAACTACCCGATTTGTGTACTGCGCTTCACATGGCCAATAAATGTGTGTATCATCACATATCATCCCGCGATAGTTTTAACCCCCCCAAATCCACTACTCGATACGAAAGGTTCCGCACCCTACCGTTGCAACCTCGAAAGGAACAGTAATGTTCAAGCCCTACCGCCGACCAACCGTTGCCGTGGTTGGAGCCGGGGTGACAGGATGCGCTGCCGCCTCTGAGTGCGCATTCGCCGGATTCGACACGACACTTTTTGATAAGAACTCGGAGATCGGAGGTCAGTTCACCTCGCCTAATGCGCCAAGGGTCTCTCGGTCTTTTCATTTTCGCACCCCGTACCTTCGACTGACCAGAACCGATGGGTCACCGGCGTCGATTTCGCAGCACCTCGAAGCTGCCGTCGAAGCGAGCGGTGCCATATTCCGCGGCTCGACAGAGGTAACGGCAGCAGAATTCGATGCTGAAGAAGGTCACTGGACCGTTTCCTACAGTGGAGAATCGGGACTTGAATCCCGATCTTTTGATGTTCTTATCCGAGCTACCGGAGAAAGTTCACCATGGATTTCAGTTCCAGGACGGCCGCATACCAAGATCGATGACTTATATCTTCATCACGGAATTGAGGTACTGGGGCTTCCCAATACTTTATTCGTTGATGGGCCAGTGCCACAGGATTCTTACTTGAAGCGGCATCCACTCGCAGCAGTAGAAGCGCGCGCTGATCACTGCCGTCGATATGTACGCCAATTGGAGATTCGCGGTCCAGGCGCACTGACTGTAAAGCACGATAAGTGGCTAGTTCAGCCGGGTACCGTCCGCGGCATACGAACTACCCTTGCAGGATTCGACGCCGACGCGCACGCATTTACAACTGCTAGCAACTATGACGCCCAGACCGTCTCTTCCACTACCTAACAGCGCAATAAAGCTACCGCCCTCAAGGAGGCATGATGACTAACCTGAGCAATCCCACCAGCACTACTTTCGTTGACTCCACGGCCCATCCAAGCCAGCCGGAACTCCCAGAGCTTGGTCCAGATTCTTTACTGTGGCAGCGTTTTGGTGATTGGCGTTCCGCTTTCGTCGCTCTGTCCGCCGGACTTCTCCAAATTGCACACCGCGACATTAGCCGTTCCCTGGTCCAGCACTCCAATGTCTTTGACAATGAGGTAGCCCGCTTGGTCCGCTCTGCGTTCCCAATTATTCGAACAGTTTATGAGGGCCCAGAAGTTGGCATCATGATTCGTGATTTTCACAAAGACATTAAGGGAACTCACCCCGATGGAAGTCGCTACCACCCTCTAAACCCTGAGGTCTATTACTGGGCGCACGCCACTTTCGCTGCTATGCCATATGCCTTGGCGGGCAATTTCATGAACCCTCTGAGCAGCGAGGAGCGCGAGCGTTTATTCCAGGAGACTCGGACTTGGTACAGCTTCTATGGCGTCGCTGAACCCGATGATGCACCTAAGTCATATGCCGAGTATGAAAAATACATGGATCGCATGATCGATGAGCTCTCAATAAGCGAAACCATTGAGCGTTCTCGCATTATCAATGGGTTGACACTAGACAGCCCTGATCCCAAAGTCCCTAACTGGCTGTGGCGCCCTATTTCTCCATATGCTTCACGCCTCTTGTTGTGGGTAGCTATCGGTCTCATTCCTGACAAGCTGCGAAACAAACTGGGTTGGGAGTGGACTAAGAAGGACGCGCGCAGGCTCAAGCTTTTCTCTCGCAGCGTCAGAGTCGCATTCTCAGTACTGCCCCGAAAGCTGCGTATGGTGCCTATCGCTTCTCGTGCGTTCGATCGCGCAGAGGCTGAGGGCGGCTTTCGTTATTAGGACGTCACGCCTCCGCACTGAATGCAGACTCTCTGATTTCCAGCCCTAGGCTTTAAGGTAGAGAGAAACGTGGAGCATCAGTTTTAAAGGAGCACGCATGACCACCGTGTTCGGTTGGATCGCTATAGCCGCATCGATTCCGGTGTGGTTGTACTTTTTCACCCGCGTATGGGCCCTCTTCAAGTTCATCCGCTCGGGCGGGCCTACCCAGCTCAAACGCACCGACAATATAGGCAAGCGTTTATGGCGCGTGATTGCAGAGGTCTTTGGCCACTCCCATTTCAAGGGAAAACCTCTGGTCAATGCCGCCCACTGGCTGGTGATGGTGGGCTTCCTTTTCGGCATCCTGGTGTGGTTCGAGGCCTATATCCAAACCTTCGCACCGAATAAGGGCTGGCCGTGGCTCAGCCACTGGCCGGTCTACCACTTTGTGGAAGAAGTCTTGGGCATCGCGACGGTGCTCGGCATTGGCTTCCTCATCGGTGTGCGCCTCAAGCTCGGCGATACCGAGCGTGGCAGCCGCTTCTTCAACTCCCAGACCGCCTCCGCACGCTGGGTAGAGTTCATCGTCTTTTCCGAGGGCCTCGGCATGATCTTGGTGAAGTCCACCAAGATCGCCACCTACGGCGGCGGTTCCGCCTGGGCG
The DNA here is from genome assembly GCF_030229765.1 of Corynebacterium nasorum. Classification (NCBI taxonomy): domain Bacteria; kingdom Bacillati; phylum Actinomycetota; class Actinomycetes; order Mycobacteriales; family Corynebacteriaceae; genus Corynebacterium; species Corynebacterium nasorum. The sequence continues at coordinate 209,075 of NZ_JASPGY010000002.1, forward strand.
GATTTCTTGAGTATCCACTTGGCCAAGCTCTTCCCCGAGTCACCGGCCCTGGTGAGCTTCTTCGCCCTGTTCAAGCTGCTGTCCGGCATGCTGTTTATCGTCTTTATCTCCCGCAATTTCCAGTGGGGCGTCATGTGGCACCGCTTCACCAGCTTTTTCAATATTTTCTTCCAACGCAATGCCACCGGTGAAAAGGCACTGCAGTCCTTGCCCACCCCGGATTTGGAAGAGGACATCACACCAGGCAGCTGGAAGATGCTGCTGGATTCCACTTCATGTACCGAGTGTGGTCGCTGCCAGGAGCTATGCCCAGCCTGGAATACCGAGAAGCCACTGAGCCCCAAAAAGCTCATGATGGACCTGCGCCAGGGAGCGCTGGATAACTACAACCCGCACGAGGGCTTGGATGTACTGTCCATGGCCGGCGTTATCGATGATGATGTGCTGTGGTCTTGTACCAACTGTGGTGCGTGCGTGGATCAGTGTCCTACCGATATTGAGCACATCGACCACATCGCAGACCTGCGCCGCTTCAAGGTGCTCGCTGAATCTGACTTCCCATCTGAGCTCACCGGCCTATTCAAGAACATGGAAAACAAGGGCAACCCGTGGGGCCGGAATAATTCTGAGCGCCGCGCCTGGATCGATGAGGCCCGCGCCGATGGCATCGACGTGCCCATCATCGGTGAGGACGAGGCCGATTTCTCCGATATGGAATACCTGCTCTGGGTGGGCTGCGCCGGCGCCTATGATGACGACGGCCGCCGCACCACCCGTGCGGTCGTAGACCTGCTGCATACCGCGGGCGTGAAGTTTGGTGTCCTCTCCACCGGCGAGACCTGTACGGGCGATCCTGCCCGCCGCGCTGGCAACGAGTTCCTTTTCCAGATGATGGCGCAGCAAAACGTGGAGACCCTCAACAACGCCTTCGACGGCGTACCGGAGGGCCAGCGCAAGATCATCACCACTTGCCCGCACTGCTTTAACACCATCCGCAACGAGTACCCAGACTTTGACGGGCATTTCGACGTCTTCCACCACACCCAGCTGCTCAACCGCCTGGTACGCGAAAGCCTGCTCAAGCCGGTGCCGCGTACGCCGGAAAACCGCAAGCCGATTACCTACCACGACCCTTGCTTCCTCGGCCGCCACAACAAGGTCTTCGATCCCCCACGCGAGCTGCTCGAGGCCACCGGCGTGGAACTGCGCGAGATGGACAAGAACCGCGACGAGGCCTTCTGCTGTGGCGCCGGCGGTGCCCGCATGTTCATGGAAGAAAAGCTTGGCACCCGCATCAATGACTTCCGCACCGAACAGGCTTTGGAAACCGGCGCGGAAGAAATTGCCACCGGCTGCCCCTTCTGTAATGTCATGATGACCGGCGGCGTGAAGTCCTTGGCGCAGGATTCTGCCCCCACCACCAAGGTCAATGACGTGGCAGTTATGCTGCGCAATTCCATTTCCCTCGACAAGACCGGCACCCTGCCTGAGCCCCACCCCAAGGCCTTCCTTGCCACTCCGGTGCGCCACCAGAAGTCCACCGGCACCAATGATGCCCCGCTTGCCGACGCTCCTAACGCTCCCGCCCCCTCCGCCTCGGCCCCGGCAGCTCCCAGCGCACCCGCGGCACCAAGCGCGCCCGCCGCCCCTGCGGCACCGGCTGCGCCTGCGCCAAGTGCACCTTCTACTCCATCAGCGCCAACGCCTCCAGCTGCACCGCAAACTCCCCAAGCACCGGCAGCTCCCGCAGCACCGACCGCGCCTACCCCACCGAGTGTCCCGGCAGCACCTGCACCACAAGCACCAGCCGCTCCAACACCACCAAGCGCTCCAACGCCGCCGAACGCACCCGCAGCGCCCGCGGCACCTGCTGCGCCTGCACCAAGTGCACCTTCTGCTCCATCAGCACCGACAACGCCAGCTGCACCGCAAGCTCCCCAAGCACCGGCAACTCCCGCAGCACCGACCGCGCCTACCCCACCGAGTGCCCCAGCAGCACCTGCACCGAAAGCACCAGCCGCTCCAACACCGCCGAACGCACCCGCGGCACCGGCAGCTCCAAGCGCACCGGCTGCGCCTGCACCAAGTGCACCTTCTGCTCCGTCGGCACCGACGCCACCTGCAGCCCCGAAGCCCACACAAGCTGCGCCGCCGGCTCCGCCTGCAGCTCCGGCACCGCCGGCGTCGGAAAGCGCGCCACAGCCGCCTGAATCTGAGTAGGCGCGCAGGGGCATGGGTGCGTACGCTGTAGTCCATGCATTTTAATGCGGGACTCCCCACCGATGCCCTACTGCTAGCAGCAGGCGCGACCGAAAATACACACTCCCTCGTCTCCTTCGCTTGGATCATGGCCGCGGCCCTGCTGGCGCCGCTGGTCTCCTATATGTTGGGCCACCGTCTTCCATCGGTAGCCCTCTTGCTGATTTTCGGCATGATTATTGGCCCTTCGGTGCTTGAACTAGCCGCCGAGGACGAAGGCATCGAAATGCTCAAGGAGCTCGGCGTGGGAGCGTTATTTCTCCTCGCGGGCTTTGAAATTCAAATCTCCACCCTCAAAACAAAGGAAGCCGGAACGGCGTTATCCACTTGGGCAATCTGTGCCCTCGCCTGTGGAGTGGGCGCCTACTTCCTAGTAGATAACGTGCCAGGAGCCATCGTGGTCGCCTTGGCACTGACCTCAACGGCGCTGGGCACGCTCACGCCGATGCTGAAGCAGGACCGCATTCTGGGCACCAAGGTGGGCAACTCTGTGATGATTCACGGTGCCATTGGTGAGGTCGCCCCCATTACCGCAATGGCACTATTGCTGGGTACTCGTTCCACGCTGACGACGATGATCATTTTGTTGTTCTTCATCATCATCGCCGTTGCCGTCGCCATCATGCCGGCGGCTATCGCATCAACGATCCCTTGGGTAAAGACCGCTTTTATCTCTGGTGCGGGCTCAACCAACCAAACGATTCTGCGTCTTATCATCCTTATTCTGGCCATTCTTATGGCCGTTACCGCAGTCTTTGAACTCGATATTGTGCTCGGTGCTTTTGCTGCCGGCATCATTTTGAACCGTATTATCCCGGATGAATTCCACCGCCGCCTAGAACACCGCCTCGATGTGGTGTTTTATTCGATGCTTATTCCGGTCTTCTTTGTGGTCTCTGGCATGAGCATTAGCTGGGATACCATCGCTCATAATCCGTGGAAGGTACTGGGCATTCCGGCTCTCATCTTAGTGACGCGTGGCCTGCCCGTCTTCTTGCGCGAGAATGTTGGGCATACCGGATCTGATATTGAAACCTTCCGCGAGCGCCTCCAAGTAGGTTTGTATTCCGCTACCGGTCTGCCAATCATCGTGGCGGTAACGTCCCTGGCGGTCAATTCCGGAATCATGGAGGCCGAGAATGCCTCGATCTTCGTCTCCGGTGGAGCGCTTACCGTCGCCCTCTTCCCATTCTTAGCCAGCCTGGTGGGCGGAAACCAGCAAGAAAAGAAGGACGAGAAGACCCCTGACGCTGAATCCAAGGAACTATAGGCTGCGTTCGCTGAGAGCACGTCCCTGGAAGGGCAGAATTTTCCTAGACTGGAAAACGTGAGTAATAACTTTGGTTCTTCCCCTGTCAATCGGACTCTGCGCCTGTCCGATTCCGAGCGCAACGATGCCATCAATGACCTCGCCCGCGCCGTGGGTGAAGGCCGGTTAACCATGGAGGAGTTCGAGGACCGCTCGGACGATGTCATGCGCGCCAGCACCCACCAAGACCTCGTGCCCGTCTTCCAAGACATTCCGGCGCGTGGTTCCCACGAGGTCAAGATCTATTCTCGGGGAGAAGTCACGCGCGCCCATAATGCAGGCAAGAAACCGAAGTTTGCGACTGCTCTCTCCGGCTCTGTGGTGCTTGCAGTAGCAAGCCCCACGCTGATCTTCTTGAGCGCTACCATGAGCAACCCATGGCTACTGTTAGGTGGCGTCACGGCAGCCGCACTCATCCCTATCCTGTGGATCATGCTCTACGTCGCCAAGGTCGGCCCCTCCTCGTGGCACGCCCCATCCGTGCGCCAGGTTGAGCGGCAGCAGCTGCGCGAGATTCGCGCTCTCACGGCGCATGAGCGCGCGCAGCAAAAAATGATCGAGGAAAAGATGTGGGCCGATCGCCGTATGCAAGCTGGCGAAATTACCGGCCAAGCCATGGATCTGGCCAAGCGGAAGTTCAGCGAGTGGAGTAAAAAATAGTCATCGCCGGTGTTGAAGCATTTTGTGCAGCTGTGAATCGTGGCACAATATTCCCATGACTTCTCCCAAACACCGCATCTTTGACCAATCCGACAAACTCAAGGGCGTCGCGTATGACATCCGCGGCGAGGTCTCTGCGGAAGCGGAACGCATGGAGCTCGATGGTCACACCATCTTGAAACTCAACACCGGTAACCCGGCCGTCTTCGGCTTCGAAGCACCCGATGTCATCATGCGCGATATGATCGCCGCCCTGCCTACTTCCCAGGGCTATTCCACCTCCAAAGGAATCATTCCTGCCCGTCGATCCATCGTTACCCGCTACGAGCTGGAGGATTTCCCACCCTTCGATATCAACGATGTCTTCTTGGGCAATGGCGTCTCCGAGCTCATCAGCATGACCACTCAAGCGCTGCTTAATAACGGCGATGAGGTTCTCATCCCGGCACCGGATTATCCATTGTGGACCGCTGCTACGTCCCTGGCAGGTGGCACCCCAGTGCATTACCTGTGTGATGAGGAGGATGATTGGAATCCATCCATCGAGGACATCGAGTCCAAGATTACGGATAAGACCAAAGCCATCGTGGTCATTAACCCGAATAACCCAACGGGTGCGGTCTACTCGCGCGAAGTACTGCAGAAGATTGTCAGCATCGCCCGCGAGCATAACCTGCTCATCTTGGCCGATGAGATCTATGACCGCATTCTTTATGACGGCGCGCAGCACATCTCCATCGCTTCCCTAGCCCCTGACCTACTCACCATCACATTTAACGGTCTCTCCAAGGCCTACCGCGTGTGCGGCTACCGCGCCGGCTGGATGGTACTTACCGGCCCTAAGCACCACGCCCGTGGCTTCATCGAAGGCCTTGAGCTTCTGGCCGGAACTCGCCTGTGCCCGAACGTACCGGCGCAGCACGCTATCCAGGTGGCGCTGGGTGGCCGGCAGTCCATCTTTGAGCTCACCGGTACCGGCGGGCGTCTTTTACGCCAGCGCAATATCGCCTACGAGAAGCTCAATGAGATTCCCGGCGTTTCCGCGGTAAAACCCATGGGCTCGCTCTACCTCTTCCCGCGCCTGGATCCGAATGTGTATGAAATCCATGATGATGCCAAGCTCATGCTGGATATTTTGAAGGCGGAAAAGATCCTCATGGTTCAGGGAACCGGCTTCAACTGGCCGAACCCAGATCACTTCCGCGTAGTCACGCTGCCGTGGGCATCCCAGATCGAAAACGCCATTGAGCGCCTTGGCAACTTCCTGGTGAGCTATAAGCAGTAGCTTTCTTCCCCGCCAGTTGCTAATGATAGTAATAATCCATAACAATATGGTGCATGGGAAGACATTCTGCGGCACCTAAGCCTCAGCCGACTCGAAGTTCATGGGGTCGGCTCTCTACTTCGTTAGCTCACCATCCTTGGCGCTTAGCCTTGCTCGGCGTGCTCGTCATAGCTCTTATAGCCACCATTGCGGGCATGGCATTGCTGTGGCCTACTAGCCCAGCCAGCGAGCACACCTCCACCGATTTTCAGCAAACCTACGCCCTCAACCACCCACAGGTCGAAGGCACGGTCGACACGACAGACCACTCGGCTTGCCAATCGGAACTTACTGGGCAGGCCTTCGATAAGCCACCGCTCATTCCAGGGTCTGAAGAAGTGCAGTGCGACCGCGCCTTGGTCAATATCACCTCCGGCGAGGACGAAGGACGCATGACCCAACTGGTCACCTACGGAAATGCCGGCGATCCGCAGCTTAAACCGGGCGACAAAATTGTTCTTTCTAAGGCAGATGACCCTTCCGGCGCTGTGTCCTATGCTTTTGCTGATTATCAACGCACCGGAAGCCTAGCTCTGTGGGCGGTTATCGTCGCCGTCGTCATTATCGCTTTTGCGGCGTGGCATGGCGTACGCGCCCTTATCGGCTTAGCGCTCAGCCTAGGCGTGATCTTTGCGTTCCTCGTCCCCGCTCTTATCGACGCCCATAATCCCCTGTGGTCCGCCCTTGTAGCCTGCTCTGCCATCATTCTGCTGGCCGTTCCTCTCGTCCACGGCATGAATTGGAAATCGGCATCGGCGGTGGGTGGTTCCCTCACCGCTCTCATTCTCGCAGCGGTGCTGGCATGGGCCACTATCGATGGTTCGCAGTTGCAGGGCTACAGTTCTGAGGACAACCTCAAGCTACTTCTTTATATGCCTGATGTATCCATCGTGGGCGTGCTCTTGTGCGGCTTTGTAGTTGGCGCCTTGGGCAGCCTTGCCGACGCCGCCGTGGCCCAAGCATCCACCATTACCGAACTCCACGAAGCGGATCCTGATGCCCGCCCTACACAGCTTTTCCTCTCCGCAATGAAGGTGGGCCGCGACCATATTGCCTCCATGGTCTATACGTTGATTCTCACTTATACCGGCGCGGCCTTGCCGCTGCTTATGCTGATTACCGCAGCAGAACGGCCTGCCGAACAGATTCTGAGCAGCGATCTCGTTGCAACGGAACTGCTGCGTTCCGGAGTGGGCGCGATGGCATTGACCCTCGCGGTTCCCATCACCACGGCCATTGCAGCTTTCACGGTGCCAAAGCGTACAAAAGCTTAAGCCTAAGCAAAAGGCTGAGCCAGCATCGACGCTGCTCAGCCTCTACTTTTAGCCCGTCCGAATCCGCCTAGAGGGTGCGGCCCAAGGCCTCAACCTTCCAGCCTGCCTGCTGCCAATCCGCGACAGGCAGCACATTGCGACCATCGATAATGTGCTTATTGTCCACCAGCTGGCCCGCTTGCTGCGGATCCAATTCCTTGAATTGCTTCCACTCGGTAGCCAAAATCACCAGCTCGGCCTCGCGCAGGGCGTCATCAGTGTCTGCGGCGTAATCCAAGGTGGGGAATACCTTTTTGGCGTTGTCCATGCCCTCTGGGTCATAGACGGTTACTGCCGCACCGGCCAAGGACAAGGAACCGGCCACGGAAAGGGCGGGCGAATCGCGCACGTCATCGGAATTTGGCTTAAACGCGCAGCCCAGCACGGTCACGCGGTGACCAAGCAGAGAACCATTGAAGGCTTCCTTGGCAAGGTCTACCACGCGGTCGCGGCGGCGCATATTGATAGCGTCTACCTCGCGCAGGAAGGTCAGCGCCTGGTCGGCGCCAAGTTCGCCGGCGCGGGCCATGAAGGCGCGAATATCCTTGGGCAAGCAACCGCCACCAAAGCCGAGACCGGCGCCTAAGAACTTGCGGCCGATGCGTTCGTCGAGCCCAATGGCGTCGGCAAGCGCGGTCACGTCCGCGCCCGCAATCTCGCAGATTTCGGAGACTGCGTTGATAAAGGAAATCTTGGTGGCTAGAAATGCGTTAGCGGAGACTTTGACCAGCTCCGCGGTCTGCCAGTCCGTGACAATAAATGGGGTGTCTTGCGAGAGCGGCTGGGCATAGACTTCACGCGCGACCTCTTCAGCTCGACTTTCATTGTTGGTTTCACCAACGCCGAGCACGATGCGGTCTGGGGTGATGGTGTCCTTGACGGCATAGCCCTCGCGCAGGAACTCCGGGTTCCAGGCAATTTCCACGGTGGTGCCTTCTGGGGCAAGCTCATTGGCTAGTTCCTGGAGTTCCGCGGCGGTGCCGACCGGGACGGTAGATTTACCGAAGATGATGTGATCGCCCTTGAGCTTGGGCACCAAGTCCGTAATAACGGCCTTAACGTAGGTCATATCCGCCGCGTAGGAACCACGGCGCTGCGGAGTTCCGACGCCCAAAAAGTGCAGATTGCCGAACTCGGCTGCTTCTTCGTAGTCCGTGCTGAAATCGAGGCGTCCGGCCTCGATATTGCGCTCGAGAACCTCCGGCAGGCCCGGTTCATAGAACGGAACCTTGCCCGATTTAAGAGCGGAAATCTTATTTTCATCTACGTCCACGCCTAGTACTTCGTGGCCGAGCTCGGCCATGCACGCAGCATGGGTTGCACCCAGGTATCCGGTGCCGATTACAGTCATACGCATAAGGCCTTATCTTAAAGGCCTTATGTGAATACCGGTTTAAGCCTATCGAAAATTCAGGTAAGACTTCGATGGCGTCGGGCCACGCTGGCCTTGGTACTTCGACCCCAGCGAACCCGTGCCATAAGGGCTTTCAGCTGCTGAAGTCATCTTGAAAATCGCCAGCTGTCCCACCTTCATGCCCGGCCACAGGGCAATGGGCAGGTTGGCTGTATTAGAAAGCTCGAGCGTAATGTGACCGGAAAAGCCTGGGTCAATAAAGCCCGCGGTGGAGTGGGTCAACAATCCTAAGCGGCCGAGCGAAGACTTGCCCTCCAAGCGGCCAGCCAAGTTCGCAGGCAGGGTGAACTTTTCCAACGTAGCACCGAGGACGAACTCGCCTGGGTGCAGGATGAAGGACTGATCTTCTTCTACCTCCACCAAGGTGGTGAGATCCGGCATTTCCTCTTTGGGGTCAATATGCGTATACCGCGAGTTATTGAAGACGCGGAAATATTTATCCAGGCGCACGTCTACCGAGGAGGGCTGGATAAGCTCGCTGTCGAAGGGCTCGATGCCCAATTCTTCGGCGTCAATGGCGGAACGGATATCACGATCTGAAAGAAGCACGGCCCCAATTCTACTCATGCCGAAGGCCAAGGTGTATAGTAGGCCGGAGCGCACCAGCGCGCAGTGCCGACGTAGTTTAATGGTAGAACTGCAGCTTCCCAAGCTGCTAGCGCGGGTTCGATTCCCGTCGTCGGCTCCAATTTTCGGGGGGAATTTTCTTGCTAGTCTGTGGCGCTTAACCACTGGGCAAGTTCTTTTTGTGCCCGCTCTACCCCTCCTGGATAGTGCGCCTCTAGTTCTGCGGCGGCCGGCTTCAAGAATCTCTCCACAAGCTCGGCCATATCACGCTGAGGCACGGTGCCACGGATATTATCCAGCGGGGCACGGAACGTCACTCCCAGGTCAGTCCGGAGCTGATATCCGCGCCAATCTTCGCTGTAAACGCGCAGCTCTGCCCCGCGCAGGTTCGATTCGATAACCACATTGCCAAAGATGAGCGTTGTCAGAGTTCTCTCTTCCATGGCTCCGAGCCTACTAGCCGCAGCGGACGATGGGCTGCGGGTCGTAGACCGTGGTGGTGGTCTCGCGGGAGAGCTCTTTGCCGCCGAGGTCCTTGATGATGCGGGTATCAGACGTCGTAAAGCCTGGCGCACCAGAGGAAGGCGAGCAGTCGCTGCCTGGCACAGACATCGGCTGTGGGTCGGTATTGGCCCAGCGGCCATTGTTCACAGACTCAACGTCAACGGTCTTGGTGCCCTTCAAACGCACGGTAATCTTGCCGCCCCCGAAGTCGGTCTCAATGCGGACCGGGGTGTTGAAGGTATTGGTGAACTGCAGGTCGATGGCGCCTTCGTAAACGGTGGCCTCGCGGCCGGCGGGGTAGCGCGAAATATAGTACGAGTGCGGGGTGTGGGCGGTATCTTCCATGCCCGCAAAGTAGGCAGCGTTGTACAAGGTAGTGGCGAATTGGGAGATGCCACCGCCGACGGCGGAACCGGAGTGGCCATCAATAATGATGCCGGATTCCACATAGCCCTGAGCAGTGCCGCGCGGGCCGGTGTAGCCGTTGAGCGAGAAGGTCTCGCCCGGGTTGACCACGGCACCGTTGACCTGCTGGGCTACCAGCTCGATGTTCTTGCCCGAGGCAGCCGAGTAGCCCTCGGTGGTGAACTCACCGACGGTATCGTTGAAGGTCGCCTTCTTGGCATCTTCGGTGGTGAACTTGGCTGGGTCCGGCTTATAGGTTGCGTCCCACTCGCGGTCATCGCCGGTCACGCGCTTGTCAAAATCCTTCATGGTCGGTTCCCAGTCGATGATTTCGCCATCTTCGGACGGGGTGACCTGCTTGTCATTGCCGTTGAAGGAAATCTTGGCATTCACCCCGGGCACATCGGCGCCCTCAGAGCGCTCCGCCAACAGCTCCTGCGCGCGGTTGGTATCCACGGCGAGCTTGAGCTTGCCGTCCTTCTTTTCAATGCTGGTGAATTGGGAGATTTCCGGCTTATTCAGGGTAGCCGTGACATTATTTTTAGCCTTCAAGGTAATCGGATTATCCAGCGCCTTAGCGGCGTCGCCGGTGCGCATGGCCTCGATGGCCGCATCATTGATGGCCGGTTCTACCTCTTCTGGGTCCACGTCCACGCCCTCGGAATCGAGCCAGTTTTCTGTGACCGCGTTGTGCAAGGAGCCGGCGTCCACGGTTTGGCCAAGCTTCGGGTCGGTGACCTTGAGCTCGCCGTTGTTAAGCTCCAACATGCCATCGACAGGGTCGGTGGAAAGGTTTTTCTTCACCCGCTCCAAGGCAGGCTGCAGCTGGGCTTCATCTACGTTGGTCTCTACCGGAATATCCCGGGTGGAACGGAAGAAGCTATAAAGGCGGGTGAAAGGGTTGAGGGAAGGCTCCTCAATATTGTCCACGGCCCGCTGGTTGTCCAAGGCAAGGCCCGATTCGGAGGGGACGAGTTCCGTGTGGAGGTCACCGGAGGTAACGGTCACGGGCTCGGTTTCTACGCCCGCGAGCTCATCTTCGAGCTTCTCCACGGCGGCGGTGCGATCCATGGCGGAGATGTCCACGCCGTTGACGGAAACGGCGCGCGGAATCTTGTCCTGGTTTGCCGCGACATCCCAGGCATAAGCAATACCCGCGATCAGGACAAGGCCGACAAATACACCGAGCGCGATGAGCCAGCCTTTAGCACCGTTTTTTCCTTCTGCCTTTTTCACGCCTTAAAGGTTAACGGTTTTAGTGGTATTTTTCCTAGTCCTGTGCGGCCTCGGGTGCAACGTCGGCCGGTGGAACGCTGACATGGCGGGCCGCGTCCTCGAGACGCTCGCGCGGCAGGCGCCCCTCGTCCACGGCACCGACAACGGCATCGATTACCGCATTGATATCGCCCTCGGTGGACCACAGGGGCATATCGGCACCGGCATTGAGGGAGGTCACGACGGCGTCGGCAAGCGGGAGCGAATCCGCAATCGCCTTCATGCCACCGATGTCATCGGTGTAAATAGGGCCGTCGTACTGCAGGGTCTCGCGAGCCAAGCCATAAGCCTCCGGCAGCATAGAAGCAGGAGTCTGGCCATCGCCCAAACCGGGCACGGCGAGGTGGCCCATCATGAGCGCGGCATTCGGCGCTTGAGGGAGGGCGGTTTTAAAAGGAATGAACTCGTGTCCCTCCAGCTCTTCCAGCGGCGGGGTAACGGCCTCGGCCAGGTGGGTATCGCCAGAAGCACGGCCGTGTCCCGGGAAATGCTTGAATACGGCCTTGACCCCAGCGGAATCCAACCCGCGGGCAAAGGCGGCGCCGTATTCACCCGCCTGTGCGGGGTCGGTGGAAAAGGACCGATCGCCCACCACCTCTAGGCCATTGCCATCGACGTCGAGCACCGGCGCAAAGTCCACGTTGATGCCATGAGCCTTGAGAGTGGTACCAATCTCGTGCGCGAGCTGTTCCACCTCTTGCGGGGAACGCTCGGCTGCCATTTGTTGCGGTGCGGGATACTCGCCCAAGATCTCTGAGAAACGCTGCACGCGCCCGCCTTCAAAATCGATGGAGACTTCAAAGTCGCGGCCTACCTCTTGGCGCAGGGCATTAATATCGCGGCCCTCTTCCTGCAGCAGGTTGGGATCCGCCCAGCTGGGAATAAAGATTCCGCCCACGCCAGCATCCAGTTTGGCCTTAGCATCGTCGTAATTGGTGACCGGGGGCATCAACACAGAGGCGGCCATGGCGCGGATGTCCTGCTGCGGGGCTGCTTCCTGCGAAGTCTCTTCTTGCGTCTCTTGCGTCGCGGCCGGTGAGCTCGATGCCGCTGGGGTTGTGGAGTCCTGACTCTCGGCGTCCTCCTGAGGGGAGGTGGAGCAGGCGCCCAAGGCCGTCACGAGGGCAAGGCTGGCGAGAATGCGCGGAGTTTTCATGCCTTCCAGTGTGCAATATTCCTCGCCTTCTGTCTGAAACGGTGGGTAGACTAGCCACATGAGTAACGGCGAGACAATGCTAATTGCCTACGATGGCACCGAACGAGCCGGCCGCGCCCTCGAGCACGCGGCCCAGCTGCTGCGGCCCACCACGGTGGAAATCCTCACCGCTTGGGAACCCGTAGCCCGGCAGACCGCCCGCGCCGTCAGCCGCACTGGAATGCACCAGTCCACCGTCTCCCCGGACGGCGTCGAAGAGGATCCGGCCTACGAGGAAGCGTTGAAAATCTGCCGCCAGGGCATCGAACTAGCCGAAAGCCTGGGCTTGGCTGGCCGCGCCCACTTGGTGGAATCCGCCACCACTATTTCCTCCGCCATCATTGATGCAGCACACGAGCTGGACGTGGATGTCATCGTGACCGGCACCCGCGCCCTGACCGGTTTCCGCGCCTGGTGGACCAACTCCACCGCCGATCAGATTGTGCGCAATGCCGGCCTTCCCGTCTTTATCGTGCCGCAGGAAAACGAGGAAGACGCGGACGATGATGAGGCAGAATACTTCTAAATAGCTGCTAGTATTTTTAGCCATGGCTCTGGAAACCGATTCTTTGAACAAGCGCACCCTTGGCCCCGCCATCGGTAGCGCTGTTGTGGGCATCGCGCTCGGCGTCATCACCATCATCGGCATCGCGCAGTTCTCCGGCACTGATACCGTGCCGGAAGGCAATGCGGTTTCTGCTTCCGATGCGGTTTTGGGCGGCCCTGAGTACGGATCCCGCAACTAGGTGTGCGTACCCTCCGCGGGCGGCTTGCCCGCCCCTACCCGCTGGGGATCTTTGCCCTAGCGCTCATCCTCCTCGTGCAGCCGTGGGGGCTGACAGCTGCCGATACCAAGCATGATCTGGCCGCCAATCCGCTGCATTTTCTCCGCGGGGCACTGAGCGCCTATACGGATACCTTTACCCTGGGACAACTACAAAATCAGGCCTATGGCTATCTTTTTCCCCAAGGGCCCTTCTTCGTTTTGACCCAGCCGCTACCCGATTGGGTGGCACAGCGCCTGTGGTGGCTGGTGGTCTTAAGCGTTGGCTTCATCGGCTTTCATAAGCTCGCCTGCAAGGTAGGCCTGCGCGGCGGGTGGGTCTGGGTGGCGGCGATGCTCTACGCGCTTTCCCCTCGCGCGCTTTCTACCCTGACCGCCATTTCTTCCGAGACCTGGCCGGTTATGCTCGCCCCCTGGGTCATCCTGCCCTTCCTCAATGCCAAGCTCACGTGGCGCGATGCCGCCGCAGCCACCATCCCCGTAGCGCTCATGGGTGCGGTCAATGCCACCGCCACCATCGCCGCCTGCACCCCGGCCGCGGTAATTGTGCTCTACCGCCGCGCATTCAAACCCGGCGCGGCCTGGCTCCTAGGGTGCCTGGCGGTATCGGCGTGGTGGATCGGCCCGCTTATCGTACTTGGCCGCTATGCCCCGCCGTTTACGGAATTCATCGAATCCGCTCGCGTGACCACGCGCTGGCTCAACCTGCCAGAAATTCTGCGCGGAACCACGAGCTGGACACCGTTTGTAGATACCGAGCGCGTGGCGGGCAATGCACTGGCTACCGAATCCTTCTTCGTGCTGGTCACCATGGGCATCGCGGCCGTGGGCATCTACGGACTCACCAAACTGCCGCGTGTGTGGGCCGTTATCCTAATGGTGGGCATCGCGGTGCTGGGTTGCCAGGCGGGGTGGTACCTCGATGCTCTCGATGGCCCGCTGGCCGCGCTGCGCAACCTGCATAAGTTTGATCCGCTGGTGCGCATCCCGCTGCTTTTGGGTGTCGCGCGCGCCTGCGCGCATCTGCCTCTACCGCAGAGCTTGCGGCCTACCAAGAAGCAGACAGTAGGCGCGCTCACGCTACTGCTGTGCATCGCGGTCATCTCCCCGGCATGGTCGCAGCGCTTGCTGCCGCTGGGGGCGTATAAGGAGGTTCCCTCCTACTGGCACGAGGCCACGGACTTTATCAATACTCATGCCGCCGATACCCGCACCCTTATCTACCCGGAAGCATCCTTTGCCCGGCAGACCTGGGGGTGGACGCGCGATGAGCCGGCCCAGCCGCTGCTCGATGTCCCTTGGGCCGTGCGCGATGCCGTTCCACTCGTACCAGCAGAGGCTATCCGCGGGCTCGACGGCGTCATGGCCGCACTGAAGGAGGACCCAGCCACCGGCGTGCGCTCCCTTCAGCGCCTGGGCATCGGCGCGGTCATGGTGCGCCACGATCTCTTCACCGGTGAGGACGAGGCCCTGGCCAGTAAATTTGGCGGCGAAGTCCACCGCTTCGACGAGGTCGATGTCATCTTGCTCAACCACGCCGGCATGTCCTTAGGGCCCACAGACCCAGTCCGCGTGGCCGGCGGCGGGGAAGCCTTGGCGCTTCTCGACGCCCACCATGGCCCCACCACCCGCCAGCTCGTCGATAGCGATGCCGATATCGTCACCGATACCCCGACGCTTTCGGACCGCAACTACGGCACCCTCGATGGCCCTATCTCCGCACCCTTGGCTGCAGATGACCCCAGCCACGTAAATAACCGCCTGCGCGATTATCCTTCCGCAGGGCCTCTTAGCCAGGTCGAGACCCACGGCGGTTCCGTGGCGGTCTCCTCCTCGGCAGCCGATGCCACGGCCTTCGGTGGCGCCCAACCGCACAAGTCCGCTACGGCCGCGGTGGATGGGGAAAATTCCACCGCGTGGTGGCCCGCGCCGGGCGATGATTCCGGGTGGATTGAGCTGCGCGGTCATTTCACCCAACCGCGCCTAAAGCTCATGGCCACCAGCGCCACTACGGTTACGGTGCGCTCCGGCAGTGCCGCGGTGGACGTGGATCTCAAGCCTTTCCATGCACAGGAGGTCCGCGTTCCCGGCGGCGATACCGAGGCCATCCGCGTGGAATTGTCCCACCGCACCGGCATCGCGGAACTAGGGGTAGAGGGCCAGCCGGTCGAGCGCGTAGTGACCGTGCCGGATACCTCCCCCGATGTGCACCAATTCTTCTTCCAGCAGATGCTGCAAGATACCGGTGTGCTCATCCGCGACTTCACGGCGCCGCGCCCCATGCGGGTAAAGGTAGATTCCACCAAGCCGGTGCTTATCGACGCCCACCGCTACTCCCCCGGCGATTCCCTCACCCTGAGCCCCGGCACGCACCGTGTGCGCACCACTGGACCGTGGGTGAGCCTTCGCGAGGTGGGCTGGCGCCCGCCGGAGCCCTCGGAGCCCACTGGATACTCGATTAAAGCCAGCGAGGAAGACCGCCTCTTGGTCACCGGACGCGCCTTTAATAAGGGCCTGCGCGGGTATTTGGACAATGACGAGCTCACCCCGCGCGAGATCGACGCCGCCACCCAGGCTTTTGTCATTCCGGCCGGCCGTTCCGGCGACTTCCATATGTCCTTCACCGCCCAGCCGGTTTATCGCGCCACCCTCCTCTTGGGAGGCTCCTTGGGATTGCTGACGCTCGGCCTGTGCCTCCTGGCGGCCGCGCGCCGCCCGTCCCAGCCCGCCTGGCACGCACCGCGTGGGGGCGCTGCCTCAGCCGCCGTGGCACTTGGTGCACTGGCCCTTACCGGCTGGCCGGCGGCAGTGGCGGCCGTGGCTGCGTGGTTGGTAGTGCGCTGGACCACCATCCCGCGCGCCTATCTCGCCCCCGGCGTAGTCGCTGCGGCCGGAGCCATCCTCGCCCGCGCACCGTGGACGTCTGGTTCCTATGCGGGTGATTCGCTCTTGCCTAGCTGCTTGTGTGCCGCGGGCGTGGCCTGTCTTTTCGCCGCCGACCGAGGAGAAGATCCCGGCCGGGACGCTCGATGAGCGTATAACTAGCGGCCGAAACCACCACGGTGCCCACCACAGTCACGGTCAGAATGACCCAAAAGTCCAGGGGTTTCCCGCTAAAAAGCGGCACCCCGGTAAGGGGAAAGGCCAGACCCAAGATGGCCACATGCCACAAGAAAATGGAATAGGACCATGTACCCAGTGCCTGCATGAGTGGGCTGGTCAGCCAAGATTTCTCCCGCGGGGCGAGTGCCACCGGTACCACTACGACCGCAGCAAAGGCCGCGCCCGCCATGATGCGGCGAGAAAATTCCGCGGGTTCGGGATGGATAAGCCCCTGCGGCCCAAACCACTCGCGACTGGCAACCCACAGCACCACCGCCGCCACGATCCACCACGCCCAGCGCGGCCGCAGCACGCGCTGCACTCGCCGACTGATGCCGGCTTCTTCGAATTCGGCGGCCAGCATTCCCACGGCAAACCACGAGGCATACGCGGGCGGCCAGATCTGCGAGTTGACCTGGTCCTTGGCGTAATCGGCTACAAAGGGCACGAATCCCCACGCCCAGCTGAGCACTCCTGCCACGGCAATGGCGGCAATGCGCCAGCGCCGCGGCAGCGTTCCAAGCAGCCACACCAGCACAGGCAAGAAGAGATAAAAGAAGAATTCCACGCACAGCGACCACAGATGGGTAAGACCTGGGGCCAACCCGTCGACCACATAAATTTGCGTGGAAGTAAGATTGCTCAGCAGTTGGGTGAGGGTGAGCGAGTGGGCGTCGGGAAGCAGGAGCATCACCGCCACCACGCAGGCATAATAGGCCGGTAAAAGACGTGCCACGCGCGAGCGCGCATAGCCGGCTAAGCTGTGCAAGCCGCGGCGGCGCCACAAGAGGAACGCGCTGAGTGCAAAGAAAACGGCGACGAAAAAATCGAAGCGCCCGGCAAACCCCCACCCAGTTCCGGTCTGAAAGGACACGTGGGTGACAATGATTCCAAGGGAGGCGACCGCGCGTAGACCGTCTAGCTCCGGCAGATGCTGGGGTACGCTTTTCACAGATGCCTGCGGCTGCACGCTTGCTCCTAACCCCGGATCGACCTGAAACTGATTGGACATATTACTGCAATGAAACGCTACCTTTGGCCACGCTCGCCACTGGCGTGGGTTGTCATTGCCGCCGTCATTTTCTTAGTGCTGGGCACTGTGGTGCCACCGCTATATAACAATCAGACTCGGCCCCTCGCCTTCGACCAAAACATCAACACCGTGACCGCTCCCTCTGCCGGCGTGTGGATGGATGCGCCCGCCTTTATCGCCGGCGCCAAGGCCACAGGCGATAGCAAGAATCCGCAGTGCCAAGAAAAGAAGGCACCCATCTGGTGCTACCTGCACCATGACCTGCTCACCATCGAGCGCAACACCACGACCGCTGAGGTGGCAGAAGACGATGCGCTCGCTCACTCTGATTCTTTATCGCGCCTGCTCGCCGGAGAGACTCCGCTCGCCCAAATCACCGAGCACTCCGTGTTGAACCGAGAATCCACCTACCCTGTGGCGGCCCCTAAGGATAAATGGGAATTCCTCCTGCCGTCAGTGGACACGGGCATGGCCCGCACAGATTTCGAACGAGATGGCATCAACTACTTTTTCCCCTCCGGAACCGAGCAGCGCTCCTATCCCTTTTTCGATCTGGCCTCACAATCCTCCACGGCGGTGGACTTCACCACTACGGAAAAGCTAGACGGTATCCCTACCTATTCCTTCCACCACGATATTCAGCCCATTTCCCTGGCCGATATGTGCAGAAACATCACCACCGAGGCGGTCGATTCCGGCAGCGGCAAAAAGCAGCTGGCCGCTAAGGACTTCCGCATCTCTGGTCCGGCGAAGCGATTCTATGACGAAGACTCGCGCAAGCTCCTCGGCCTAGATCCCACTGACCGGGTCACGGTGGAACCTTTTTATACCGTCGGCCGCGATATCTCCGTGGAACCCACCACCGGCACCATCGTGGATCTGCGGCAAAATATCAAGATTTTCTTCGCTGCCGACGAAAAACAAGCCGGCACCATGGTGGCCAATAACGATACGGAGGATCGCTCCATCTTCGCTGCCGATATGCGCTGGTCCGATGACACTCGCGCGGAGCGCCTCGACGAGGTGCGTCCGGTCATTCGCACCATTCGTGCCTTGATGGTCGTCGGCTGGGCGGGCAAAGCCATCGGCGTCGGCCTATTGCTCTGTGCTGCCTATATGTACATGCGCCGCCACCGTGAAGGCTAAGCGTCTAGTACTCCTCGCCTGGGGCTTCATCCTCGTGACCGCGGTGTGCTGGCCCTTCGCCCTGCCCGGTGAGTTCCTGTGGCGCGATATGGCGCTGCTTGACCATCCGGCGCTTTCCCCTTCGGCTTTCGGCGGCGGCAGTTTGCCTGCCCGCAATGCCCCGCAAGACGGCTTCTTGGCTGTAGTAGGCGGCGCGTGGGCGGCGCGGGTGCTCATTTTTGCCGCCGCGGCGTCCTCCGCGCTCACCGCGGCGCGCTGGGCGCGCTCCACAGCCTCCGCGGTGAGCGCGATGGGGGTGGCGGTGGCCAATCCTTTCGTTATCGAGCGCCTCCTGCAGGGTCAGTGGTCACTTGCTGTGGCCGCGTGGCTGCTCCCGGTCATCGCGTGGGCCGGAAAGCAGCGCAATTGGGTGGCGTGGCTCGCCATGTGGGGCGCTTCACTTACCCCTACGGGTGGGCTCTTTGCCGTGGTGACCGCGGCGGTGACCTGCCGCAAGCGGGTGGCACTTGGCGGCGTGGTCTTGTGCTTGCCGTGGGCCATTCCAGGAATGTTCTATCCCACTGCGCCCGGTGATACCGCTGCGGCGGTGGCTGCGTTTGCCCCGCGAGCCGAAGAGCACGTCGGCACCGGGGGCGCGTTGTTGCGCCTGGGCGGCATCTGGAATGCACAAGCAGCCATCGGGTTCGCGATATGCGGTGTCATCGTGGCGATCATCGCCCTGCTCGGGGCGTGGCGGGTTCCCGTTCGGCTGAGCATACTGGCAGCTATTGGTCTTGGCGGAGCTGTGTTTTTCTGGCTGGTTCCCGGCGCGCTGGTGTGGTCCATCGATCACGTACCGGGGGCGGCGCTACTGCGCGATAGCGGAAAGCTGACCATGCTGGCATTGCCGCTTTATGTGGCCTCGCTGGGTGCGCTGCCGAACCTGCCGGCGGCACTAGCCACCGTGGCCGCGGCAGTGCAGCTGATTCCGGTTCCGGGGCGGCTAGCGGTGCTCGCACCGCGGGATACGGGAGTAGATAAGCAGCTGGTGCGCGAGATTGACGGCCGAGTGGCTTTCTTTCCAGAGCGCGCCAACCTTGTAGAGGTGCCTGGCGGTGTGGCGGTAGATCCCTATTCCAAGGCGGTGGCCATGGTGGAATCAGGGGAATTGAGCGTAGACGGGACCGTGGTGGATCAGGCTTCGCCGCAGTACCGGGCGGCGCTGCGCGCATGGGAGGCACACGATATGAAGCAGCTGTCCCGGATCGGTGTCGGCGTGGTTGTCGTGGACGGTGCTATAGCCGCGGAGACGGACGCACCACGGCCGCAGGTTCCATGGGCGCTTACTGCGTTGTGGATGGCTTGTCCGCTACTAGCCCTTGCAGCAATTCCGCGAATTGCTCGCCGGTCTTCTCCCACGAGAAGCTAGCGGCAAAATCGCGCGCGTTGGAGCCGAGGGTGCGGCGTAAGGGGGCGTCGGCAAGCAGCTGCTTGGTGGCCGCAACAAAGTCTTCCTCGCGCTCTACTAGGATGCCGGTCTCACCGTTAATAACACTGTCACGCAGGCCAAACGTATAGCCAACAGTGGGGACCCCATGTTGGGCGGCCTCCATTACTGCCAAGCCCCACCCCTCTTTGCGGGAGGGCATAAGCAGGGCATCGGCCCGGGCGAGCAGGGCATGCTTATAGTCCTCGGTCACCTGGCCGCGGAAGCGCACGCGACTGCTGACGCCGTGTTCCTCGGCATAGGCACGCAGGTTAGCCTCCCACCAACCGGAGCCTATGACATCCAGGACCGCGCCCGGGGTCTGCGCCACCGTATCCATGGCATGCTCAATCTGCTTATGCGGCACCAGGCGCGAGAGCGTTACCAAGTGCACGTCGGCCTCTCGTTCCAGGGAAGGCACATGGTCCGGAACCGGGTCCAGACCATTGGCAATGATGTGCGCACCCTTAATTCCCAGTGCCTCTAGATCCTCGCGGGAAGCCTCAGAAACGGTGACATAAGGCGCGCCGCGATACACACGCGGAGCCACCCGGGACTCAAGGAACCAGCCGAGGTGGCCCAGGAGGGGACCTGCCACCGGCCACTGCTCGCGGTGGCAGTGGTGGGTAAGCAGCACCGTCGGTGCTCCAGATACCAAGCGGGCAAAGAAAGGAATGCCGTTTTGGGTATCGATTACCGCATCCACCCCGCGCAGGTCACCCAGCCCCACACGGCCTGCCAGCATCGCCGCCCAGGCACGCGGATACACGCCGAACTTGGCGCCACCGCGGCTATAGCGCACGCCGTCGCGCACCTCCCGGCGCGCGGCATTCATGTGCTTGGAGGTGCGAAAAACCACCTCGTGGCCCTGCGCCGCGAGGTATTCGCCCACGCGCTCCAAGTAGCGCTCCGAGCCCCCGCCTTGCGGGTGGGTGGAATCGCGCCAGCATAGTAAAAGAATCTTCATTGTGAGGTATTAGCCTAGTGGGTTATGAGACATACCCGTGAGATGGCCACGCTGCGCCGCTCCTTGCAGCTGTTGCGTTCCTTTCGCTTTGAGCAGACGCACCCCGAGATTTTCTACGGCGGGCTAGCGGAAGATACGGCCGGACTGGTAGATAACCTCGGCCGCGACTTGGGCGTCCGGCTTCCCGGGGCGAGGGTGCTCGATGTGGGCGGCGGACCGGGCTATTTTGCGGATGCTTTTGCCCGGCGCGGCGCCCACTATGTGGGACTAGAACCGGATGCTGGCGAAATGTCTGCGGCTGGCATCCACTTGAGCAACTCGGTGCGCGGGGACGGCACCAACCTTCCCTTTGCCGATGACTCTTTTGACGTGGTCTATTCCTCCAACGTGGCTGAGCACATCCCCAATCCTTGGGATATGGGCGAGGAGATGCTGCGCGTGACCCGCCCGGGTGGCCTGACTATCCTGAGCTATACGGTATGGCTCGGCCCCTTCGGCGGCCACGAGACCGGCCTGTGGGAGCACTATGTGGGCGGCGAGTTTGCCCGCGATCGCTACACCCGCCGCCACGGTCACCCGCCCAAGAATGTCTTTGGCACTTCGCTTTTCGACGTCCCCTGCTCCGCCGGCCTCCACTGGGCACAGCGCACCGGCGCGCTCAAACTCGCCTTCCCCCGTTACCACCCTAGCTGGGCTTGGTGGCTAACTCGCGTGCCAGGTGTGCGGGAATTCGCGGTTTCTAACCTGACATTGGTATTGCAACCTAAGAGTTTCAATGGCAATACGCGCTGAGATCGAATACCTCGCTACATTGATCTCGGACTCGGTCATCGTGGGTAACCACGATGACCGCAGCACCAGCGGCGGCTTGTTCCTGTAGCAGGGACAGCACGCGGTCACTGTTCTTACTGTCGAGGGCCGCAGTTGGCTCATCCGCCAAGATGAGACTCGGGGTGCGTACCAAGATGCGGGCAAAAGAAACTCGCTGCTGTTCGCCGCCGCTTAAGGAAAATGCTTTCTCCTTCTCTCGTCCAGCTAGGCCCACCTGCTCCAGCGCACCGGCAATAATTTCAGTTTTCTTAGCCTGCGGAGTTTTAGGAGGCAATGCTACGGCCAAATTATCGGCAACCGAATCGGTATCGACCAGTGCAAAATCCTGAAATAGATAGCCAATATCGTGGCGGCGTACTTTTCGCGCCTGCCTTTCTTTCATACGCGTAGCATCGTGACCGAGCACTTCCATGCTTCCGCCGCTGAGCGAGTCCAGAAGGCCTAAACAATTTAATAGCGTGGTTTTTCCGCACCCCGAAGGCCCAGTTAAGGCCACTACTTGTCCTGGCGCGATATCTAAGTCCACTCCCGACCACAAGGTGCGTTGAGCAATGGAGTAGCGACCTTCCCGAATCTTTATTACGGCCTCATTCATTTTTCTATCTCTTTCCTACCCGATATGAGATGTGCACCATTGTCACTACCGAAACGACGGCCACAAGAATTGAAAGCCCAACCCCATAGGCCATTGCTTCTGGCGTTACCTTCAGCTGGGCGACGACGGCGGGCATACTATTCATCCGTTCCAACTCTCGTGCTTGGCCGCCTTTGAACCATAAATAACCTATGGTGACACAACAGATTGCGGCGTCAGCAAGCCACAAGTACCGATACGCACGAGCCATAGGGATTCCCATGAACCGGTAGACGCGAAGCCGCTGTGCAAACAGCTTTCGATACAAAAAGCCCGCGATGACCGCCATGGTTAGCGCAATCAAAGCCGCAGCAATGACACCGAGAACCAACGCAACGGTATCGGCACGCAGCGACGCATTTCCCTTGGCCCAAAGATGTGCAGCCGAGTTGGTCTTCAAAACGAAGTTGCTAAGGTCCGGATCATCGCGAAGCTCAGGCGGAACCTCACCCAGAAAGCCAGTGCCATTCTGAGTCATGCCGGCAACAATGGTTCTATCTGACGGCAGCTGGTCGTCCGGATAGATGGTCATCACCGGCCCCGCAGTTTTTATCTGTTCGCCCCAACCAGTTTCATCTATCTGCCAAGTAGCTACGTCGAAGTCATCACTATCGAGGATTTCCACTGGACATTCGTGCTCGCTGCAATAGAAGTCCTTCGGGACCGAATCTGCACTGCCTTCCAGTCCTCGCGGAATATACCTTGTGGGCTCGTGCGGCGGATTATTCTGCAATTTCTCGCGCAGTGGGCCTTCCACCGAACGCATTGCTGCCGTGTAATTGAAGCTGAGCATATCGCGGCCGACTCCGCCGAACTCTGCCGGTGAGTCCTCAGAAAACTGTACATATTGAAACTGACCAACCGTAGATTTAGCCCGCGCAAGCTCGGCTAACTTGTGTGTTGAATCTACGATGCCATCGCTATCACGCGCCCCTGAAAGTTCCAAGAGCTGCAGATCATCGGCTTGCTTCCAGAAGTTACCAACGCCTTTTTGCACCTCCACTTCATGCAGGTGGTTTAGTGCTGGGGCTATGAGTCCTACAGCTGCAATACAGGGCACGAGTTTCAACAAGACGACAATTGCCACGGTACTACGCTGCGGCAGCTTCCCTTTGAGCCGATCCCTCAACGCTAGCTTTTTACACGCCCATGTAGTCAGGAGGAATGCCACCACCATGACAACGAGAAGGGGAAACAGAAAGACTGCCGAGTAGCGCATAATCCCTAGCATTACTCGTGGCGAAACCAATACTCCGCACAGCACCAGCGCCACCGCCGCGATAGCCAGTGCACCAAGAAATGCACTTGCATAAGAACGCCGAAACTCACGTGCAAATATGACCCTAGGCGATAGTCCCATGAGCTGCCACACGGCATAATCCCTGGTTCGCGCGATCGCACCGGCCACGACGACAGCAAAGCACGTGGCCAGAATCAAAAAATAAATTCCGGCTAGCGCGGTATCCGTGAAAAGGAACGACCATTCTAGGCTTTCGAGTTCCTGATGCTGCGCGCTGTGAGCATCCAGAATTCCATACACTGTATTTTTGAAATCCTCGCCCCCGGACAGTTGTAGGAGTTGACGCGGATCTTTATCCGGTAATTCCGTCAGATCGTGTATGTGAACTGGACTGCCCGGCGCAATCGTGTTGTACCAGGTGCCACCAAAGTCCCCAGCGGCGTAGACGTCGGTATGGTCCGGTTGCTCGAGTTCCACTGCAATGCGTTCACCCTTCGATTGCGCAGCCTCATCGAGTGCAGCAAGAATTTCAGAGCCCTGACCACCATAGGATCCGACGTTGATAAAAGAGCCGGTTTCGAATATTCCCTCCGACTGCGTCATCGCAAATGCCCAGTACCCCAAGAACAATGCGGATAGTACGCAAAATGCGGCGAGAATTCGTTGAGAAAGGCTAACGCCTTCTTTCATGAAATACTTCCTTAACTAAAGCAAGGGTCGCCCATGACGACGACCCTTGTGACGCTTACCTTCTATTAACACAAGCGGTAATAAGCGCCATCCGCCCCGAGCCAACGAGATGATGCCTGCGCACGGGCCCACGTATTCGCTGGTTGGCAGCCAGAGTCAACGTACTGGTGGCCGTTGACGGAACTACCATGATTGACAAATGAAAGCCCCTATTTGGACATTTCAGATATTTTCATATTCTTATATCTTTTTCACCATTACTGGTAAAGAGTTTCACTTTTATTAACTAAGATTAACTTATTGTTTACTTTTTATATCTAGGTAAGGCAATGCGAAAACCCCCAGCAACAATGGTGTCGCTGGGGGCTAGCTGGAGCCTTGATTTTAAGAGGCGTTCTCTACGCGCTCCTTCAGGGCGTGGAACTGGTCCCACACCTCAGATGGCACGCGGGAGCCTAGGAAGTTGAGGTAGCTGGCGTTATCCTGCATATCGCCTTCCCAGTCCTCCGGGTTGACGGCGAGAGCAGCGCGCACATCCTCGATATCAAAGTCGATACCCTCGAGGTCGATATCCTCGGCGCGAGCGGTGTGGCCTACGACGGTCTCCTCAGCCTCAACATTGCCCTCGATGCGGTCAATGATCCACTTGAGCACTCGAGAGTTCTCGCCGAAGCCCGGCCATAGGAAGCGGCCATCGTCGCCGCGGCGGAACCAGTTAACCAAGAAGATAGACGGCATACGGTCGCCGCCCTTTTCACCCATGTCAATCCAGTGCTGCAGGTAGTCACCGGCGTTGTAGCCAATGAACGGCAGCATAGCCATCGGGTCGTGGCGCAAGGTGCCAACGCTGCCCTCTGCGGCAGCGGTCTGGCCAGAGGCCAGAAGAGCGCCGATCATGGTGCCGTGGTTCCAGTCAAAAGCCTGGGTAACCAACGGAACGGTGGTCTTGCGGCGGCCGCCGAAGAGGATGGCATCGATCTTTACGCCCTGCCAATCGTCATACTCTGGAGCAGCGCTCGGGCACTGGGAAATCGGCACGCAGTAGCGGGAGTTAGGGTGCGCAGCCTTGGTAGACGAAGACGGAGTCCAGTCCTGACCGGTCCAGTCGATGAGGTGCTCTGGTGCCTCCTTGGACATCTCCTCCCACCAGACATCGCCGTCGTCGGTAAGCGCAACGTTGGTGAAAATGGTGTTACCCGGCTCCATGGTCCGCATAGCAATCGGGTTGGAGTCGTAGTTGGTGCCAGGAGCCACGCCGAAGAAGCCGTTTTCGGGATTTACGGCGTAGAGACCGTCTTCGCGCAGGTGTAGCCACGCAATGTCATCGCCGACAACCTCAGCCTTCCAGCCCGGAATGGTTGGGGTAATCATGGCTAGGTTGGTCTTGCCACAGGCCGACGGGAAGGCGGCTGCAACGTGGTACTTCTTGCCTTCTGGGTTGGTCAGCTTCAAGATGAGCATGTGCTCGGCCATCCAGCCCTCTTCCTTGGCCATAACGGAAGCGATGCGCAGCGCGTAGCACTTCTTAGCCAGGATGGCGTTGCCGCCGTAGCCAGAACCGTAGGACCAGATTTCCTTAGTTTCAGGGAACTGGGTGATGTACTTGGTGTCATTGCATGGCCATGCCACGTCTTCCTCACCCGGCTCCAGCGGGGCACCCACGGAGTGCAGGGCGTGGACAAAGTTGCCGTCAGCACCGATTTTCTCCAGGGCTTCAGCACCCATACGGGTCATGATGCGCATGGAGAGCACAACATAGGCGGAGTCAGTCAGCTGCACGCCCAACTTCGGCTCCGGATCGCTAATCGGGCCCATACAGAAGGGAACCACGTACATGGTGCGACCCTTCATAGAACCACGGAAAGCTTCCGTCATCTCTTCCTTCATTGCCGCAGGCGGAGCCCAGTTATTGGTAGGGCCGGCGCCATCTTCGTGCTCGGTACAGATGAAGGTGCGGGATTCCACACGTGCGACGTCGGAAGGGTTGGAACGAGCCAAGTAGGAGTTAGGTCGCTTTTCCTCGTTCAACTTGATAAGCGTGCCTTTTTCCACCAGCTCGCCGGCCAAACGGTCAGCCTCGTCCTGGGAGCCGTCTACAAAGACCACCTGGTCCGGCTGGAAAAGCTCAACATTTTCGCTAATCCAGCCGATAAGCTTTTCATTTTTAGTCGGCAGCTCTCCGACGAGCCCTGGGATAGTGGCGGTCATTAGTAATTCTCCTGAGGGTGGGTGTGAAAATTGGAGCAAAAAGCCCCAACTGTGCCTTCCACCTCAAGATTAACGTGCTCGCCCGAATAATTTGCGCAAAACTTGCCACACCGGTTATATCCACCACGTTAACCAGAACTTCACCAAGCGCATACGAAGGTAATGTGTTAAAAATCGCCTTTTCCACTCCCCCTTTCTGGGGGTTCATTGTCCCACTTTTCCGCCTCGAAACGATCTTCTACCACCCCCAACTGGGCCCACTGGTTATATCCGGGATGTCATCGCCACATGTATCCCTCGGCGCGGCGTATTGCTTGGCGGGGCTAAGCAGGGGAAAATAGGCCGCAATGAATAGCACAGATAATTCTCAAAACACCCGCGCTGGGGAAATGCCCCCTGGCCGCCCGCCACAAACCGACTTCAACGCCGTTTTCCACAACGAGCTTGACTACCCGCGCCTAGGCAACGTCACTTTCCGCCGCGGAACGCTCACCGATAACCAGCATGAACTTTTTGAAAAGCGCTGGCCGGAGCTCGGACGCGTGCTGGAAGACGAGGTCATTGATCTCGCTTCCTGGTTCGGCCGCAGCGGCGCCAAGACGATCGTGGAAATCGGTTCCGGTACCGGCACCTCCACCGCTGCCATGGCACCGAAAGAAGCCGATACCAACATCATCGCCGTCGAGCTCTACAAACCAGGCCTTGCCAAGCTGCTCGGCCAGATTGAGCGTGAGGGTATCGAAAATATCCGCATGATCCGCGGCGATGGCATCGAAGTCTTGATGCGCATGTTTGAACCGGAATCCCTCGACGGAATCCGCGTCTTCTTCCCGGATCCGTGGCCAAAGGCGCGCCATCACAAGCGCCGCATTATTCAGTCAGGCACCCTCAATCTTTTTGCCTCCCGGTTAAAGAAGGGCGGTGTGCTGCACGTCGCTACCGACCACGCCGGGTATGCCGAGTGGATCGATGAACTAGTTGAAGTAGAACCAAGCCTGGATTACAAGGGCTGGCCATGGCCGGAGTGCCCGCAGCTGGTAGATCGTCAGGTCATCACCAAGTTTGAGGGCAAGGGTCTAGATAAAGAACACGTGATCACGGAGTATCTCTGGGAGAAGAAATAAATGAGCACCTACCTACTTGTCTGGGATGCGCCCAATATGGACATGGGCCTAGGCTCCCTGCTCGGCGGCCGCCCCACCGCCGCACACCGCCCGCGCTTCGACGCCATCGGCCGCTGGCTGGTACACCTTGCCCAGGACGTTGATGCGGAACCGCGCGCCGATGTCTTTACTAATGTCACCCCGGGCGGCGCCGATGTCATCCGCCCATGGGTAGAAGCCATCCGCAACGTAGGCTTCGGTGTTTTTGCCAAGCCCAAGATCCACGAAGACGATGACGTAGATCCGGATATGCTCGACCACATCGAAAGCCTCCGCGAGGATCTAGCCGGCGTGATTGTTGCCTCCGCCGATGGCCAGAATTTCCAGGAACCTTTGGAAGAGCTCATCGCGGAAGGCCTTCCAGTGACGGTCCTCGGTTTCCACGAGCATGCCGCATGGGCCGTAGGCCACGCGGATATCAATTTTGTGGACCTGGAGGATATCGAGGGCGTATTCCGCGAGCCGCTACCGCGTGTGAATCTGGATAACCTGCCGGAGGGTGGTGCATGGCTGCAGCCATTCCGCCCCCTGGCTGCGCTGCTTAATAACCGCTAGGAGGCTGCCCCAATGTTTGAAAAATGGGGACGTTTTTCCTATGCGCACCGCCGGCTCATCCCCGCCATCATCGTCGCCGCAATCCTTGCGCTCTTCATCGGCTTTGGCATGCAGCTCGAAGATCGCATGAGCCAGGAGGGCTGGGAGGATCCCAATGCGGCGTCGACAAGCGCGGCCCAGATCGAGCAGGAAACATTCGGCCGCGATAACTCCGGCGATGTTATCTTGCTCTTCCACTCCCCCGATGAGAACTTCGACGCCGCCAAGCAGCACTTGGCGCAGCTAAAAGCGGAGTACCCGGACCAGATTGACTCGGTGACCAGCTACTTCGACACGAAGAACCCGAACCTGGTCAATGACGATCACTCCCTCGCCTTCGCAGCCATCGGCCTCAAAGGCGATGACGAACAGACGCTGAAGGATTTCCGCGCCATCGAAGGCGCGCTGACGGATACCTCCGCCCCAGTAGAAATCGCGGGCGCTACCGCAGTTGCAGATGCCCTGGATGAGGGAATGTCCCATGACATCTCCCGCGCCGAAAAGGCTGCGCTGCCACTGGTAGGCATCCTCTTACTGGTGGTCTTTGGTTCCGTCGTTGCGGCTTGCATGCCGCTGGTGGTCGGCGGTCTCTCCATCTTGGGTTCTTTGGGCATCCTGTCCATCCTGGCCAGCTTCTCGCAGGTCAATGTCTTTGCCCAGGCCGTCGTCACGCTGCTGGGGCTCGGCCTAGCCATCGATTATGGCCTCTTTATGGTTTCGCGCTTCCGCGAGGAGCTCGACAAGGGCCGCTCCACTGAGGAAGCCGTGGCCACCACCACTGCAACGGCCGGCCAAACCGTGGTTTTCTCTGCAGCCATGGTTGCCGTTGCGCTCTCTGGCCTTTTCCTCTTCCCCCAGGCCTTCCTCAAGTCCGTGGCCTATGGTTCCATTTCTGCAGTCGGCTTGGCCGCGCTCCTTTCGGTCACCGTGCTGCCATCCTTTTTTGGCATGCTCGGCCCCAAGATCGATACCTGGTCTGTACGCCGCGCCTCTCGGACGGCACGCACGATTCAAGACACCTGGTGGTATAAGCTTCCGCGCTGGGCGATGCGCCATGCCCGCGGACTGACCATCGCCGTATGCGGCCTGCTCATCGCACTCACCCTGCCTATCATGAGCATTACCTTTGGCGGCATCAACGAGTCCTACCTGCCGCCCGACCAGGACACCCGCGTGGCGCAGGATAAATTCAACGAAGAGTTCCCAGCTTTCCGCACAGAGCCGGTCAAGCTCGTGGTGGAAAATGCCTCGAACCAGCAGCTTGTCGACGTCGTCATGCAGGTCCGCGGCCTCGACGGCCTCACCGAGCCCATGGCGCCGACGACCGCCACCAAGGACGGCACTACCGTCCTTTCCGCCGGCATTGAAGACCGCGATGACTACGCGAAGATCGTGCACGAGCTGGAAAAGGTCAAGGCCCCTGAAGGCGTGAACCTCTACGTGGGCGGTACTCCCGCCATGGAGGTGGAGTCCCTCGATGCGCTCTTCCACACGCTGCCGTGGATGGCGCTCTACGTGGTGCTAGCTACATTCCTGCTCATGGCCCTAGTCTTCGGCTCCTTTGTACTGCCGCTCAAGGCCATTGTGATGACACTGCTAACTCTTGGCGCAACGCTGGGCATCCTGACGTTGATGTTCGTTGCCGGCTTGGGCTCGGACATTCTCAACTTCACGCCCGGCCCGCTCATGAGCCCGATCTTGGTGCTCATCATCGCCATTGTCTACGGCCTGTCCACCGATTACGAGGTCTTTTTGGTCTCCCGTATGGTGGAGGCTCGCCGGCGCGGCGCTTCCACCGACGAGTCCATTGCAGCCGGCACCGCGCATACCGGCGGCATCATTACCGCAGCGGCGCTTATCATGATCGTGGTCTCGGGCGCATTCGGCTTCTCCGATATCGTGATGATGAAATACATTGCCTACGGCATGATTTTTGCCCTGCTTATCGACGCCACCATTGTCCGCATGCTCCTCGTCCCGGCCGTCATGCACTTGCTGCGCGAGGATAACTGGTGGGCCCCTAGCTGGCTGCGCCACGCCACCACCACCTTGACCGGCGGTACCACCCACCGCGGCAAGACTGTTCCCTTCTCTGAACTCAAACAACGCCTCGAAGGGGGTAAGTAAGTGAAGAATTGGCTGCGCCTCATCCTCTCGCTCATCGTCTTGCTGGTCTTGGTTTATGTCTTCCGCGATGAGCTGGACTTCTTGCGCGAAGGCTTTTCGCGGCTGTCCAATTCCAACCCGGCCGCGATAGCACTGGTCATCGTCGCCTCCATCGCGGCGGTACTCGCCATGGGTGAGGTCATGCGTCTGCTCATTCGCGCCGGCGGCGTCAAGGTACCGGCCTCAGAAACCGCAGCACTGACGTTAGCCGCTAATGCGTGGTCAACCACTCTTCCGGCCGGACCAGCCTTTTCCGCCATTCTCACCTTCTACGTGCAACGCACGTGGGGCGCGTCCGTCATGCTGTGTGGCTGGTTCTTCGTGCTGTCCTCTGCAATTTCCACGATGTGGCTCGTGCTCATCGGCTTGGGCGGCGTGCTCTTCCTCAATGCCGACATGGCTCTGTGGTCCCTCATTGGCACCCTGGTGCTCATGCTGGCGCTTTCTGGCGGTCTGTTCTGGCTGACCAATCATCCGGATACCATCATCCGCTGGCTCAACCGCCAAAAGCTCATTAAGGGCTCCAAGCGCGAAGCGCTCGTGGATCAGGTCAAAAATTTGGAAGAGGTCCACCTCACCCGCCGCCAATTCGCCTGGGTTTCCTTTTACTCCCTGGCCAACCGCCTCATCGATATGGTCTCGCTGTGGGGCTGTGTGTGGGCCGTGACCGGCCACCTGCCCGCCCTGCACGCGGGAGAGGACACCACGACGATGGCCGGTGTAGCACTGGCTTATCTCACCGCTAAGCTGGCTGGCTCTGCTCAGGCCACGCCGGCCGGCCTCGGTACGGTGGAAGCCGCCATTATCGCCACCCTGGTTGCCACCGGTATGACCGCGGTAGATGCAACCGGCGCGGCAATCATTTATCGTCTGATTTCCTTTGCCCTTATCACCATCATTGGCTGGGTAATCTACTTCTGGCACTATGCTCGCAAGGGCATTACTTACGCCGCCTTGAATCGAAAGGAAAACGCATGAGAATCGCCCCCGTCATCGATATCATCGCCTTGATGCTCTTTGCTGTGGCCGCCCGTCTCGCCCACGGCGGACTAAGTTTTTCCACCTGGGTTGATGCTTTCTGGCCATGGGCCATCGGCGCGCTCATCGGCTGGGCTATCATCCTGGCCGTCAAGGTGCAGGGCAAGTGGAAGGAAGGCGGCGTCGTCTGGCTAAGCACCATCGTGGGCGGCATGGCCCTGTGGATGCTGGTCAATGGTCGGCTACCGCACTGGAGCTTCCTCATCGTGGCAACCGTTATGTCCGCGCTATTCTTCTTCGGCTGGCGGCTTTTCGCCCGCAAATAAAAATAAGGAGGGTTGAACCCTCCTTATTTTTTGCTCGTTTTACTTGGAGCTTACCGGTACGCCTGCTTGATTGAGAATATCGGCTACGAAACCAATGATCTCGCTGATGAGATCCACAGCGCTAGATAGAATCATAAATAACTCCTTGACTAGGATTGGGACTTTATATTCCTATCGCTAATCCAAGCACATGACGTTACATCGGGGCAATGGTGTGCTTCTTCGGCAGGTCGCTTTCCTGCTTCGTTGCCAGCTGCCGCAGCGCTTGGCGGAGAGCCAACCGGGATTGACTCGGCTGAACCATGGCGTCCAAATAGCCGCGCTCGGCGGCGACATAGGGAGCGGTCATGGTCTCATCGTAGAAGTCCATGAACATCTTCTTAGTCATCTCGCGCTGCTCAGGGGTCTCGGCTGCGTCTAGCTGCTTACCGGCGATCATCACCACGGCGGCTGCGGCACCCATAACGGCGATCTGCGCGGTTGGCCACGCCAAGTTGATATCACCGGTGAGGTTCTTCGACCCCATCACGGCATAAGCACCGCCATAGGCCTTGCGCACGATGAGCGAAACCTTGGGCACGGTGGCTTCTACCACGGCGAAAGCAAACTTGGCGCCGCGGTGGATAAGGCCGACCTTTTCTTGCTCTACGCCTGGTAGGTAGCCCGGAGTATCCACCACGAAGACCAACGGAATGTTGTAGGCATCGCAGATGCGGATAAAACGTGCGCCCTTATCGGCGGCGTCCGCATCAATGCAGCCTGCAAGGTGCATGGGATTATTGGCTACAAATCCCACCGTCTTGCCATCGATGCGCCCAAAGGCGGTGATCATATTGGGCGCAAAGTTCTCTTGAATTTCAATGATGTCCTCGTCATCGCCCAATTGGGTCAACAAATCCATCATGTCGTAGCCGGCATTGGTGTCATCCGGCATGAAGGAGTTGAGGTCTTCGTCTTCGGCCACGTCGGCGTCGGAAGGCGCGGCGAATTCCGGGGCCTCATCAAAGCACGTTAGCGGCAGGTGGTCCAAGAGATCGCGCACCATGTCGAAGGCGTCTTCCTCAGAGGGAACGACGGCCGAAACGTTGCCGTTGAGCTCCTGCTGGCGAGCTCCACCCAGCTCGGCGGAAGTAATGTCCTCACCGGTGACCTCACGAATCACGTTGGGACCAGTGACATACATTTCCGCTTCCTGGTCCACGGCAATCACAAAGTCCGTGGTCACAGGAGCATAGACGGCGCCGCCAGCGGATTTACCCATCATGATGGAAATCTGCGGGCTGCGGCCGGACAGCGGCAGCTGGCGGCGGGCGATCTCGGAGTACATGGCCAGCGAGGTCACCGCATCCTGGATACGGGCACCACCGGAATCCTGAATGCCAATGACAGGGCAGCCAATCTTAATGGCCATATCCATGACCTCGGTAACCTTCTTGCCAAAGGTCACGCCGACAGAGCCACCGTAGACGGTCTTATCGTGAGCGTAGATGCACACCGGGCGGCCGGAGATGCGGCCATAGCCGGTGACCACGCCATCAGAATAGATGGCCTCAGGGTCACCAGGGGTCTTGCCCAGAGAACCAGTCTCGACGAAGGAACCCTCATCTAGCAGTTCATTGATGCGCTGGCGAGGCGTGGTGCGTCCAGCCTCGTCGCGGCGCTTGCGCGAGCGCTCACTTCCTGGGTCCTGCGCCTTATCCAGACGCTCACGCAGATCAGCGAGTTTCTCAGCGGTTGTCTGCTTGGCCGCCACGTACCTTCTCCTCGATCCATTCGTTCATATGCTTGCCCACGATGCCGATGGCCGGCTCGTCCGGTACTGCAAGGTGATCGCCTTGCAGCTGCACAATTTCTAGATCCTTAACGATAACTCCCCAACCTCCGTCGGGGTCAATCTCAGCGTAGCGCGGCTCCAGTTCAATCGCACCGTCATGCATGCGCTCGGAGCGGAAAAGCAGAACCGGCACGGTCACATCGGCCCAGCGGTGGAAGTCAATCTTGGCCAGAATCTGGTTATCCACAAAGGAGGCACGCTGGTGCTCTAGCACGCCCGCGGCTAGGCCGTGCTCGGAGGCGTCGGTAGTAGCGAGGAACTCCGCCAACATGGTCATGAGCGCATCCTCGCCCATGGTCTCGAGCATCTCGTACGGCGGTTCAAAGTCCAGCCCGTAGGTCTTCTTGGCAAAGGCCGCGTAGCGCTCCCAGCGAGCACGGGTTTCCTCCGGGGTATCCGGAGCCGGGTGGGATGGCTGGGTGGTATCTAGCAGCGCAATAAACGCCACCTCTACCGAGTCCTGGGTGCGCTTGTGCAACTGGTAGGCCACCTCGTAGGCCAGCGCGCCGCCGAAGGACCAACCGCCGAGCACGACCTTGCGGCCACGAGCGTAGTGCAGGATGTCCTCGACATATACCTTGGCTCGCTCCTCTAGCGAACCCTCGATGCGCTCGACTCCGTAGACAGCCACATCCTCGGGCAGGCGGCGGGTCAGTGGCTGGTAGACCACCGTGGTGCCACCGGCTGGGTGGAACATGAATACAGCGGGGCCGTCGGCCTCGCGCAGCACGCGGATATTGCCCTCTACCTCGGTCTCTAGTCCCTCACGGACCAAGTCAGCCAGGCTCTCCAAGGACTCAGCCTCGTGGACCTGCTGGGTAGTGACTTCGATGCCTGCACGTTCGGTAAGGCGCTCGGCAATGTTGCTAGCAACCTCGTCGCTTATCTTGGGCAGTGCAGAGGTCACTCCCGCCGCGGCCTTGCCGGTAAAGGTAGCCCACGTGCCAAAGACCATGCGCTCGGAGGCATCGCGCGGGGCAACACCCACGCCCTGGCCCGGCTCATCTTCTTCTGGCGCAGGAGTGTCCTCGGAAGCAATCTCGCTGGTATCTACGTTACCGCCGGCTACGGCCTCTTCCACCATGGCAATGACGTCCGCCAGGGAGGCGTCGCGCAGCGCCTGCACCTGCAGCGGCGGAATCTGGAAGTCATTTTCCACGCGATTCTTAATGCGCATACCCATCAGGGAATCCAGGCCCAGGTCAATGAGCGGCAGCTCTCGCGGCAGGTCAGAGACGTCATAGCCCATGGACTCAGAAACGATGAGCGCGAGACGGTCCTCCACGGTTTCCTCCGTGGGATCCCAGCGCACGGCATCGACTTCTTCCGTCGCTGCAGGCGCGCTTTCGGGCACCTCAGCCACGCCTGGAATAGGCGCCGCCCCCAAATCCAAAGCGGAGGCAAAGCCTTCCGCCACCAGCTCTGTCTGTGCACCACGAACAGCGTAGACAGCCACGGACATACCGCCAATGGACTGATTTACCACCGTGGTGACCTCGCCGTGCGGTGGCAAATCGGCGTGTTCCTCGGTGGCGATGATGCGTGCTCCTGGCTTGACGGCCTCGGCCGCAGCCTCGACGATGGCCAGGGCGGATGGCGCTTGGTCCGCATTGGTGGAGAAAGCAACCTTGCCCTCGGGCAGGTTAACGCGTGCGCCCGGCAGGCCAGAAACGCCAGCCGATGGACGGGCATTGGTCCAGAAGCGCTGGCGGTTGAACTGGGTATAGGGAGCCTCTACGCGTGCGCCAGAGCCAAAGACCGCACCGAAGTCCACCGGCATGCCGGCGACATAGAGCTTGCTGAGCAAGTCGAGGAGAGACTCGGTGGGATCTACCTTGCGCTTTAGGGCATACAGCAGTTGCGCATCGGCCTTGCCTACCGCAAAGGCGGTGGACATGAGCCCCATGAGCGCAACCGGGTTTGGCGAGATTTCTACCAGCTGGTTGTGCCCGGCAGCGAAGGCTGCCTCGGTGGCATCCTGCAGGTAGACCGAGTGGCGGGTCATGCGCAGCCAGTAATCCTCATCATGCACGGTGGTTCCAGGACGATAGACCGTGCCCTTATCGACGGAGGAAAATAGCGGGGTGTGCAGCGGCTTGGCTTCCATACCTGCGATGGCAGCATGCAACTCTCCCAGGATGGGGTCTACGGCCGAAGTGTGCCCGGCCGCCTTCACATTGAGAGCGCGGGCGAATTTGCCTTCGCCATCGAGCTTTTCCACCAAGTCCAGCACCTCTTGGCGCGGGCCGCCCACGGTGGTCATACCTGGACCGGTGTACACGGCAGGCTCGATGTTTCCATCAAGCGCGGCAATATCCTCGGCAGAGAGCTCAACTACGGCCATGGCTCCTTGTTCGGC
Organism: Corynebacterium nasorum; assembly: GCF_030229765.1. Taxonomy (NCBI): domain Bacteria; kingdom Bacillati; phylum Actinomycetota; class Actinomycetes; order Mycobacteriales; family Corynebacteriaceae; genus Corynebacterium; species Corynebacterium nasorum. The sequence continues at coordinate 244,820 of NZ_JASPGY010000002.1, forward strand.
ATCGCTTAGCGACGCCTCACCTTCACCCATCAACCGCGCGCGGTGGCAGGCGATTACCATAGCGTCCTCGGCGGAAATACCGCCCGCGGCATAGGCCGCTGCGATCTCGCCCATGGACATGCCCATCACACCGGCAGGGCGCACACCAAAGGAGGCCAGCAAGTCCGTCACTGCAATCTGGATAGCAGTAATGGCTACCTGAGCAGTCTCGGTGTCATATGTTTGCGCATCATCGTTGACAATGTCCATGATGGACCACCCGGACTCAAAGTCCACGATTTTATCTAGCTCTTCCAAGCGGGCCTTGAACTGTGGCGAGAGCGCAATCATGTCCTTGGCCATCTTGCGGTGCTGAGAGCCAAATCCGGAGTACACAAATACCGGACCCGGCACCTGCGGGGAATCCGCAGCGGCAATTCCCACGGAAACCTTGCCCTCGGCCACCTGGCGCAGGCGCTTGACTGCTTCCTCGGCGGAGCTAGCCACCACGACGGCGCGAGAGCGGGAGTGATTGCGGCGGGCGACGGTACGGGCGACGTCGACAAGCGCGGGCTTTTCCGCCTCAATGAAGTCCGCCAACAGGGCCGCAGCGCGTGCCCGGCGCGATGGCAAGAGGCCAGAGACCGGCAACGCGACCGTGTCGGTGGAAAGCTGCGGCTCGCGCTCGGCCGGGGTGCCGCGGTAATCGGTGAGCACGACGTGCGCATTGGTGCCACCAAAGCCAAAACCGGATACGCCAGCGACCTTGCGGCCGGAGTATTCGGGCCACTCGCGCGGGTCCTCGACTACTTGCAGGCGTTCTGCTTCGAAATCGATATAACGGTTCGGCGCCGAGTAATTGATATTCGCCGGAATCACATCATTGCGCATGGCCTGGATGACCTTGATAAGGCCCACCACGCCCGCAGCGGATTCGGAGTGGCCGATATTGGTTTTGGCAGATCCCAGCAAAATCGGCGCATCCGCGCCACGACCGGCGCCGAGCACCCGCCCCAAAGCGGAAGCTTCGATCGGATCACCCAAGATGGTGCCGGTGCCGTGGGCCTCGATATAGTCCACGTCCTGCGGATTCACGCCCGCATCGGCATAAGCTCGGCGGAGAACATCCTCCTGTGCCTCCGGATTCGGGGCGGTCAAGCCATTGGAGTGCCCATCGGAGTTGACGGCCGAGCCTTTAATGACAGCCAAGATATCGTCGCCGTCCGCCTCCGCGTCCTCCAAACGCTTGAGGACGAGGACACCAGCGGCATCGGCGCGCACGATGCCATCGGCGTCGTCAGAAAAAGCGTGAATGGCACTCGTCGGAGAGGTAACGCCCAATTCAGAAAACGCCGTCGACGCGTGGGGAGCGGCGAGGATATTTATGCCACCGGCCAGCGCCACGTCCGCGCTTCCCGTGCGCAAGTCCTTCACCGCCTGATTGACGGCTACGAGGGAGGAGGAGCAGGCCGTATCCACATTGATGGAAGGGCCGCGGAAATCCAGGGCATAGGAAATGCGATTGGCCACCACAGCCGAAGAAATACCGGTCAGCGCATAAGGATGCATCTCGGCAGAATCGGCGGCGATGAGCATGCCATAGTCATTATTGGTCGAGCCCATGTACACACCAGTCTGCGTGCCGCGCAGCTCGTTGGCAGGAACACCAGCGTTTTCTAGCGCTTCCCACACCAGCTCCAACAGGATGCGCTGCTGGGGGTCCATATTGGCGGCTTCGAGTGGAGAAAGACCAAAGAATTCAGCGTCGAAGGAAGCAATATCCTCGATATAGCCACCATCGGTATTTTGCTGGGCGATCTTCTCGCTCATTACAGGGTCCGCCGAGTACTCGGACCAACGTCCTACCGGCAGTGGACCTGTTCCGGCGCGGGATTCGGCCAGCATGGACCAGAATTCCTGGGCATTTTTTGCACCCGGGAAGCGGCCCGAAAGACCAATAACCGCGACATCGGCTCCATGCGCTATGCGAGGAGAGTGCGCCTCAGGCTGAGGCGCTGGAGCGTTCAACAGGCGATTTGCCAGCAATTCGATGGTTGGGTACTCGTATGCCACGGTGGCATCGAGGCGGGTACCGAGTAGATTTTCCAGTTCGCCAGATAGCACTACAGCATCCCGCGAAGAAAGACCATAGTTTTCCAGGGGCTTGGAATCTAGGATCTCTTCTGGGGAAACACCGGTGGCCTGGGCGACCCAGTCACGCAGCCATGCTCGCAGTTGCTCGATGGTCATAAAAGGTCTTTCATTACGAGAAGTTATTAAATGGCAAGAGGGTATATCGCTATATTTTGTCACTTTGTTAGCGATAAATCAGATCCCTACATAGTTCTTCTTAGCTACACGGCGCGCAATCTTGCCGGAAGAAGTACGGTTGATTTCCCCTGGGGCCTTCCACACGATGTCATCTGGCGTAATTCCATGATGCGAGGTGACGGCGGTGCGGATGACTGCGGACGCCTCTGCATCGCCGGCCGGCTGCGCATCATCGGCGCGCTCAACCAACAATACGAGAGATTCAGAATCCTTGCCTTCCACAGAGAAGGCGGCAACGGAGTCCGGTCGCACCTGCGTGGACGCTGCTTGTACGGTGCTTTCAATATCCTGCGGATAGTGATTGCGCCCAGCGATGACGATGAGGTCCTTCAGGCGGCCAGTGATATAAAGCTCACCATCCACGATGGCGGCTAGGTCACCGGTTGCCATCCAGTAATCGTCTTCTGGCAGGCCGTCCTGCTGGCGCTCACCCAAGGTATTGCGGAAGGTCACGGCGGTTTCCTCAGGCCGATTGAGGTAGCCGGTAGCCATATTGGGACCATGCACCCAGATTTCACCGATTACGCCGTCCTTGACCTCAGCGCGCGTTTCCGGGTCCACGATGGCAAGGTGCTGATGCGGCACGCACTGCCCATTGGACGCATAGGCCACAGTCGCGTCGGACTTATCCTCGATGATGGCGCGTCCCGCGGCCAGTTCGGCACGATTGAAGTGGGAGATGACTGGGCGCTTGTCGGTTTGCGGGGTAGATACAATAAGCGCCGCTTCTGCAAGACCATAGGACGGGCGCAGCACGGAACGATCCACACTGAAGGCATTCAAGAAGGAATCCACGGCTGCCTCCGTTACTGGCTCGGAGCCGATAATGATGCCTGCTACGTGCGAGAAATCAGCGTCCTTGGCATGGCGCGCGGCCAGTTCCAGCGCAAAGTTGGGGATAGCGGAGTACGTAGCTTGCTCGCCGGCGGTCAAACGCCGGATCCAGCGGTCTGGGTGTTGGATGAAATCGCGTGGGGTCATCATCTCGAAGTCCAAGCCCAAAATGGTAACGAATACGGCCAAAATGATGCCCATATCGTGGTGCATTGGCAGCCAGGAGACGATGCGAGCCGGCATCTGCAATTGCAGTGCTTGGAAGATCTGCGCAACATTGGTGAGAATCGCTCGGTTGGTGAGCTCCACGCCGGCCGGGGTCCGAGTGGACCCAGACGTGTACTGCAGGAAAGCGGTGTCCTCCGCGCTTCCCTCCACGGGTGTCCAAGAACCAGCCAAGGAATCAGGAAGAGCGTCGAGGGAAATAATCCGCGGGCGCTCACGCTGGGCAGAGAAGTACTTACGCACAGCGGCGGCAGAAACACGATTCGTCACCACGATAGGCGGTTCGCAATCACCGAATACCGCCTCCAGGTGGTCCGCGTGGCCCGGTTCATTGGGGTCATAAAGCGGAATCGGCACCATACCCGCGTACAGTGCACCCAAGAAGCCAAAGACGTATTCCGGTGAATTACCAGCCAAGATGGCAACGCGGGTGCCCGGATCTGCTACCTGCTGCAGTCGCGCCGCCACCACCTTGATGCGTTTATTGACCTGCGCGCGGCTAAGCTCCCGGCAGGTTTCTTCCTCACCGTAGATCCACTGGCGCATAACCACACGGTCTGGGTCAGTCTCCGCCTGGTAGAGCCTTTCTGCAAGCTGGGCCAAACTGAACTCGGGCGCTAGGAATTGCCCCATCTGCGCTCTCAGATCCATGGAATCTCCTTAAGTGAATGGTTTCTTTAATAAAACTATCGGAGGGTGGGGAATTGCTGTTACGCGGCGTCGATAAGCTGTCGGGCCCAGCCCACTACCCACTGGTTAGCCGTCGTGCCATCAATGACACCACTATTAGAGGCGTACTGCGCATGGACGCCATTCGCGGCAATCAAACCCTGCGCGCGCTCCAGCGCATTAGACACGTTTGGCGGGGCATCACAGACTGAATCATTGGGCGCACAAATCTGGAAGGTCCGATCCGCCAAGCTACCGAACCCATTCGGGCGCGCACCACGCATGGACGCACCCGGAACGATGGGCTGAACTAAACCGGATACCGGCTGGAGGGCAATTTCCGCACCCACGCCGCCGACCTTGCGGCCTGGGTTTTGGCCAACGCCATTTTGGCGGCGACCATCTGCAATAAGGGCCACACCTGCAATGCTTTCCGCCGGCACTGCACCCTGGCCGCCACCGATCTCATCGGCAACGTCACCTGCAATGACCGCCCCCTGAGAAAAGCCACTCACAATGAATTTGGTTGCCGGGCAGCTCTCATGCACACTGCGCAGCTCATCATTCATCTTGGCGGTTCCCTCATTGCGGGAATCGTCGTAGCTCATTTCATGCTGTGCATTGATGTTTTTAAACTGCGCGGTATAAGGAAGGGTCCATACCTTCACGTCCTCCCCGTAGGCCTCCTGCAATGGCTTCGTAATAGACAGCATGAACGAGCGCGGATTGGCAGAAGGATTAAGGGGATCGTCGTCAGCCGCAGATTCCCACGTACCCGGGGCGGAAATGAACTCCACGCGCGGGCACCACTCGGGCTGCTGCGGCGGTGGCGCAGCCTGCTCCGTGGAATGCGGAGCTGGGGAGTCATCCGTTCCACTATTGAGGTAACGCGACGCGCCCACGCCGATAACAGCTAAAACGACGAGGACTGCGACAACGGTAATGGTTTTTCTCATGGATTAGTTGTACCAGGTGAACCTAGCAAATCCCTGTACGTGCGGAATCCGTAATCAGCTTAGAAAGCTCTTCAAAGTCCATCGTGGTGCGCTGTTGCTCAACAAGCTGGCCGGCGACCGCAGAGAGGGTGACATCATTCTCATCACAGGCTGCTTTGCCCGCGCCGAGGAGCTGATCTTCTACGCCATCAACGTTGACGCCGGCGTCTTTTAGCCTGCCTAGGTACTTTGCTTCCGATTCCGGCAGCTCGGCGGTGGGAATTTCAGAGATCTCACGCGCACCGCGGTCTTCCTGCGACTTAGAGGATGTCTCTTCCGCAGAGGTAGGGGCCTCCGACTCCCGCTCGAGGGGCGCGACCTCGGTCTCTTGCGAAGGTTCGCTATCCACCGTGGCAGAACCGCACCCCGCAAGGGTCAAGCACAGCGCCGCGCCCACTACTACTAGCTTGCGCATGACTACTTCTTCTCGGTCCGAACCTGGCCCAGAACCTCGCTGATCTTGCCGTGCTGGAATTCCTGGCTCAAGCCACCAGCGGCAATCTCGGAGTAGTCAGAGGTAGGCCAGCCGAACTCGCCCTGCTCCCAGCCAGCCTGGCCCCAGCGGTCCATAATCTTGCTCTTCAGAATGTAGTGCGCACCAGTCTTCGGGGACCAGTAGATGCTGCCCTTTTCAAAGGTCTGGAAGAAGCCGCCATTGACGGCGTTCTCTCCGGACGTCGGGAAGCCGAGCGCAGACTCCGCGCCGCCCATGTCCTTGTATTTGGCGCCGATAGCACCGTGTACTACCTGGTTGGAGCCATCCGGGTTACGGGTAAGGATTCCGTCCTGGAATTCCTGCATGTAGCCCTCACCGACCTTCTTTACCGAGCCGGTCGGGTACTTCAGGTCGCCCTTTTCGTAGCCATTCTTGCCCCAAGCCTGGAACATATCGCCGGTAATCTCCCAAGCGCCAGTCTCCGGGGACCAGTAGATGGAGCCGTGCTCAAAGTGCACGAAGCGGCCCTTGCCATCTGGCGTCTTGGACTCGCCGGTCTTCGGGAAGCCAAGCCAGGAGGTTGGTCCGCCGATTTCGGCGTAGCGAGCACCAATGCGGCCGAAGAGGGCATGCGCACCGGTGTCTGGGGACCAGTAAGCGGTGCCAGACTCGAAGTCCTGGGCCTTGCCCTTCTTAGCGACGTCGTACTCATTATTCAAGCAAGAGCCAATAACGCCGCTCTTGGTCTCCTTAGCGATGGCTCCGATTGCCTCACAGTCCGCACCGCGGTCGGCCTTGTCCATCTGCAATGCATCTGCGATGTATGGCCATGCCTGCTGCATCTCAAACTGCCAGTATTCCCAGCTGTGCACGCCGGATGGGCGGAACTTAACCACAGGGTCAATCTTGGCGCGCTTCGCATAATCAACATAGGTCTGGGTGGACATACGGGAGATGACCTCCAAGCCCATGCCAGCGAGGTTTGCCTGGCCCTTAGCCACGGAGTTGGCGTTGCCAAAGTCATCCTTGCCCGAACCTGCGGAGACATATACCTTCATGTCCTTCAGGTTTTCAATGCCCAGCTTTGGATCATGGTCGATCCAGTTTTGGGAGCCCGGCTGGCCCCACATCTTGCGGGAATCATAACCGCCGGCATCGCGCTGCGAAGCCATGATGGCTTCCGGCATGCCACGCGTAGTGGTATCGAGGTAGCCGGAGAAAGAACCCACGAAGCTAAACAGGTGCGGGTTGCGCTCAGCCAGGTTCATCGCGGCAGTACCGCCCATGGACAGGCCGGTTACCGCGCGCTTGTGGTTGGAGCGGTACTCATTGTCCAGGATCGGGATCAATTCCTTGGTCAGGAAGGTCTCCCACATATAGTGCTTACCGCGGTCTGCTTGCTCCCAGTCCGAGTAGAAGGAAGACTCGCCGCCTACCGGCATGATCAGGTTGACGTTGCGGTCGGCGTACTGGTTCAAAATATTGGTTTCAATGGTCCAGCCGGACTCATCGTCACGTGCACGCAGGCCATCCAGTGCCCATACCTCTGGGAACTTCTTTTCTGGGTGGGAGTACCAGTCACGGGCGAGCTGGATTTGCACCTTCTGCTCTTTGTCCGGCATCGCCGCAGACTTGATGTAGACCATCAAGTGGCGGTTGGTTAGGTACTCCACGCGGTTGATCTTCACGCCCTCCGGCAAGCCCTTAACATCCGGGTATTCGGTGTTCAGCGGGGTGCGGGCGGGTGGATCCTTCGGTGCGAAATGATCGGACAGGCTGGAATCGCCGCCGATTGCGGAAGAGAGATCGCCTACAGAAGATTGTGCGGTGGCGTTTGGCAGCAGGGCCAAACCCACGGCGATGGCGGTAGGTACTGCGGCCACAGCAAGGCCCTTGCGAGCCTTGCTCGGGGAAGTGCTTTTGCGCATAGGTAAACGTCCTTGAAGATTTGCCGCGGTACCTTTCCGAGGGTTCCCCTCCCCCGGACCGATGCCTACGGCGTGAGCTGTCTATCGTGTACTCAAGTTTAAGTTGAACTTGAGACTTACGCTAGACAGACACGCCGCTACATTGCCGGGGAATTACCCGGATTATCCTGTCCGCTCACGCGGTACAGGTGCTCGTTGACGAACTCGCCTACGCCCCAGCGCGCCAACTCGCGGCCATAGCCGGAGCGATTCACGCCGCCGAATGGCAGGCCTGCTGCGGTTACCGACGCCTCGTTAACAAACGTCATGCCATCGTTGAGCTGGTTGGCTACTTCAAACGCAGCATCCAAGTCAGTGCCCCACACGGAGCTAGACAGACCGTACTCAGAGTTATTGGCAATCTCGATGGCCTCTTCAACGTCCTTGGCCTTGTACACAATCGCCACTGGGCCGAAGATCTCGTTGCAGCCTACGTCGGCGGATGGGTCGACGTCGGTAAGCAGGGCAGGCTCCATGTAGGCGCCCTCGCGATCGATCTTCTTGCCGCCTACGCGAATCTTGGCGTCGCCGTTGGCCGCAGCCTTTTCGAGGCGCTCCACAATCTCATCGCGGGCGCCGATGGAAGACAGCGGACCAATGTCGGCATTCTCGTCATCATAAGTGCCGACCTTCATGTCCCCGATCTTCTTTTCGAGGTACTCAACGGTGCGATCGTAGAAGTCCTCAAGAACGATAAGGCGCTTCGGTGCATTGCAGGCCTGGCCGGTGTTGTACATGCGAATCAGGTTGAACTGATCCAGTACCCACTCCAGATTTTCATCATCGATAACCAGGAATGGGTCATTGCCACCCAGCTCCAGCACGGACTTCTTGTAATTTTCACCAGCGGTCTTAGCAACGGCAGAGCCTGCACCCTCGGAGCCGGTCAAAGAAACGCCCTTGATGCGCTTATCCGCTACAAAAGCATCCATCTGGGAACCGGAAGCATAAATGTTAATATACGCATCCTTCGGCAGACCAGCTTCTTCCAAGATGTCCTGACATGCCTGGGAAGACAGCGGACAGATGGAAGCGTGCTTGAGCACGATGGTGTTACCCAGCAGCAGGTTAGGAGCTGCGAAGCGGGCTACCTGGTAGTACGGGAAGTTCCACGGCATAATGCCCAACAATGGGCCAATCGGCTCCTTGCGTACCACGGTCTTGTGCGCGTTCTGAGCCGGCAGGTACTCATCTGCGAGCAGCTCGTGCGCATGCTCGGCATAGTAGCGATAGATATCGGCAACAATCTGCACTTCAGCCTTCGCCCAACGGGTCAGCTTGCCCATTTCACGACCGATGTGGTCTGCCAACTCATCGATGCGCTCTTCATAAAGGTCTGCAGCGCGGGACAAAACCGCGGCACGCTCCTCGATGCGAGTACTACGCCATGCATCGTAGGCCGCGGTGGAACGGTCTAGGATGTCATCGCGCTGCGAATCATCGATGCGTTCAAACTTGTCTTCACTCTTGCCTGTGCTTGGATTCTCAATAGCGAACATGGGCCCCTGTATAGTCGCGGATCACAACCCACGCAAGCTTATGGAGCGACGAACTCGGCTCTAGATTGGGCTAGTTACGCAGGATTTACAACTCCCCGAAACCCCAGTAAACGAATAATTTAAGGATCGTTTATTTAATGATTATTTGATGCCAAGCGACAGGCCAATGCCCCCCATCCAGATCCAACACCTATGTCCGGCTTGAATGCCACTAAGAAGCAGCCCACGTAGCTTCTCGGAACCTGTACTGACGCAAAAACATATGAGACGTAACTGTTGCACCCTTTTGTAACACCTGTGAACGTACCACCCAGTACTATCCCCACGATTGAAGGAATGGCTATGGCCGTACTGCTTCAAATCAACGAAATCGTTTCTGGTCCCATTAAAGACCTTCTAGTTCACATTTCTGGAGGAAACTTCCCAGAAATTAAGCTCCCGAACATATCTTTGCCGGAAGTAAACCTCCCGGAGCTTCCACCAATGTCGTCTCCGACTTACCCAGAAGAGGTTAACCTTGAGGTTGGCGGTTCCTCTTTCGGCGACTTGGGTTCCTCGAATTTCCTCAACGAGACTGGCTCTTCCGAGCTACTGAACGACTTTCAGTCTTCCGAACTGGATCTCAGCGCACTAGGCAGTGTTTTGGGCGGTTACCCCCCCATTTAACACTCGGCACCTTACCACATGCTAGTGATATTGAAAGCTCCTGCAGCACGGCACTAGTTTAGGCATGCGCCTCCCACCCGCAATCTTTTATCATCTAGTTTTAGGGAAAACGTCCTCTTGATTGGCGTGCTACAGGTTGGGCGCCTATTGCTAGGCCATAGGTTCTTTCAGATCTTATGAAAAGCGAAGCAATCGGTTAGTACAGCATGGACGTAGAAGATTGTCGACTTTAACCAGTTTTCTTTTCCAAAACTCTACTACATGTCGAACTGGATCAAGTCGTTAGACAATCGCGTTTTCGAGGGGAGGCACCATTCGGACAGTCTTCCCTGTCGATCTCCTCCCCAATGCGATGCGTTTGAGCCGCTCTTTAATTCCCCCTCCTCTGACTGGCTGTCAGTGGCCGTACGGCCATCGTTTCGGACGACGGTTGCAAGTCAGCGGAAAACCGGTTTTCTATACGCGACGTTGCAGTATTTCATAGCGTTCGCGCACTCCCGTTGCACCTATTCCCTACCTATTCCCTCTGCTAGTTAAATATACACCGGTGCATCAGCGCCTATTCACGCGTTACTGTTTCAAAACACTTAGGCCGGGAAACTCGCACTTGTCACAAACGGAAAAATGATACTTTCACAGACTCGGATTCAAGAGCCTCTAAGCTCACACGGCTACCAATTTTCACCCCCCATAACAGGAATTACTGCCCCTCAGAGTTGGATATTCTCTGTATAAGCACTACGTTTGTCGGGGTGATGAGCAAACCTCACACACTCCTATTGTTCCCGATCCCTAAGACCATGAAAAATATAAAAAACAGGATAGCTGCCGGCTTCATCGCCCTCACCGCGAGTTTCTCCCTCGCCCAAACTGCCAACGCAAGCCAAGGGCAGGAAATGGTTACCTTCGGTGATTCTATTACCGCCAACGGCGGAGCACCTGGTAGCCGCGCATCTACAAGCCCCTACAAGCCCTACATCCAATTCCACCCCTGCTTTAATGACAAACGGAACTGGGCGCATCAAACCGCCGATAACTTCCATTACACCCTCGCAGATTATTCCTGTAACGGGACCAGCTACTCGGTCGACGCCTACGTAAATGACGCTATTCGTACCGGCAATATCGGACTCAACACTAAAGAAGTCGTTTTCATGTATGGGGGCCTTCAGCCAGACACTCACATAGATGCCCTAGCCAACTCCACCCTCCCAAACATTCCTAAAGGATCCAACTATCGAGCGCTGCTTGGCTTAGAGTTCGGCAAAATCCGCCGAGTTGCCCCCAAAGCGCGGATCACTATGGTCAACTACCTGCCAATGACTGTAAATGACACGCTGTGCGCGATTAACGATGGCATCAGAGTTGTGCCTATCTCCTTCCCAGGTGCTACTAATGCGGAAGCCGAATTCAACCGTGAAATCGGACGCGCAGCACAAGCTTTAGGAGCCAACTTCATCAACCTCTATGACCAGGCCAAGACCCACGACACTTGCCAACCTGACGCCACTCAGCGTTGGACTGTAGCGTTGAAAACTCAAGCGGCACCTTCCGTCATGCCTATGCACCCGACAGATATCGGACACGACGGAATGGCCAGAATCATCACCAGCGAACTTCAAAAGCGTTAACCAGACGACAATCCCAGGAAGAACCTAAGAATGCGACTCCACACTAAAATGGTTGCAACTTCCATCGCAGCCGCAGCTCTCATGGCCGGAAATATCACTGCAACAGCCGCAGTAGCAGGCAACACTGTCCTCACCGGAGACAGCGTGGTAGCAAACCCAACGCTCACCGATTTCTTGCAAAATAAAGCCAAAGTCAAGACAAATACCGGAGTAGGCTGCGTCACCGACGGCTCCATTGCCAATGAAATAGCCATCGCTTCTGGGGGCGCCCACGTGGATCAGTACCAATGCGCAGGCGCCTCTTTCGCAACTGGCGGTATACACATTGAAGACACGCTTCGAACTGCCGCACAACGCGGCGATCTCAACCCACAGACCAAAAACGTAGTCATTGTCGCAGGCGCCAACGATACATACCCATACGGGTCTGATGTTGCTGCTTCGGAACGCGCAATCCGAAGCGGTCTGCGTAACGCCATTAACGTAGCACATCGCCATGCTCCAAATGCTAAAGTCACTGTTGTCGGCTACCCACATGTATCTTTCAATAACATGTCCTGCTACAACAGTGGCTTGGGGTCATCAAACCCACTACCCATCCCAGCCGGTAATACCGCTGGCACCGAACAGCGCCTCCAAAACACACTCCGTGAAGTCACGCAACAAAACAACGCTACCTTCCTCGACGCATGGCCGATGTCCCAAGGACACGACGCCTGCTCCCCAGACCGATGGTGGGTAAATCTCGTCGACATCATGCCACCAGCACCAGGAAACCTGCCTTTCCACCTCAATGCCCACGGCACACACGAATACGGCCGTTTCATTGGACGAAACATTGCAAAATAGCCCCATGCCGCCAGTTCCGAGTAAACAATCAAAGGCCTAGGCTTTTCTTCCCTAGTACATTGGATAGACTCTTGCACGCCCAAAGAATCACTGCCGCACTTTTAACCGCAATACTTACAACCACGGCCCTAGCACCCTCCGCTCAAGCCCTCCGACCAGGAGACAAATACGTAGCACTCGGGGACTCCTACGCCTCCACGGGCACAATCACACGGCCTGCTCCGGGGAGCACCCCGGCCTGCGTCAGGGACCGAGACAACTACCCCCACCGACTAGCTGAGCTCCTCAACCTCCAGCTCGACGATGCCACCTGCGCTTGGGCGTTTACCTACCAACATGACAACCCTCAACATCACGCTCTGCCTCTCACCGCTCCAAGTCCTCAGAAGCAACATCTCACCCCCGACACAAAAATAGTCACCATTAGTCTCGGGGGAAACGACGCAGGCCTAGCCGCCCTTTTTGCTAGTTGCGCACCCCACGTTCAAATTCCCGGACTACCCGAGTGCGCGCCCCTCGCCGAGCCTGTAACAGATGGAAGTATCTACAACCCCGATTTCACTGGCAGGAATCTTAAACAGCGACTGATCGATATAGCCAACGATGTAAAGAGACGCGCACCGGCAGCCCAAATATTCTTCACAGGTTACTACACAGCCGCGACCCCAGAGCACACGTGCCCAGAAAGTGGCTTTCTCTCCCTAAGCGATCGACGATACATTGAAAGCTTTCTCACTAAGGTGAACTATACGCTTAAACAGGCAGCTTTGGAGTCACACACGACTTACATCAGCCCCCCAAATGACGATGAAGGTTGGTGCAAACCGCCGCATCAACGAAACTCCAACTTCCACGGGCTTCCCGAGGGCAATCTAATCGCTCATCCCACCGCATTAGGCCAACAACACATGGCACAAGAAATCGCCCGCAAGGTTCGCTAACCTCCTGCCCGAGCGGAGCAGTTGAAAATTTCAGTGGCTACTGGCCTAGACAGTCGAGCAATTCGAGCCTTAGGTAGTTCGGAGGCTCGTGATTTCCTCAGATTGTAAACACCGAGCGCGGTTATCTGGTCGTTCATGCGTCTGCCGGAGACCTTTGGTTGCGGTGACTGTTTACAAAACGCGTTAATGCGGCCGCGGCATTCGTGTAGCCAGGCGAGAAAGGATTTTACGGTGCCTAGCTTCACGAAGTCTACACCAATCAACCAACTCGGGTCTCAGAGGTCCTCCTCTAGCGATGGACAGCCAAGTTAGCGAGACCTGGATATTGACAAGCACGCCAAACTTGACGTACCCCGTAAAGAAGTAGCTAAGCTAAACATGAAAAGGGAGTTCTTCTCAAAAACGGCAGCCTTCTTCGTCACAAAGCAAAGAAGATAGAACGTTTGGGGATGCGGGCATTTCAGGGCTTTTCAGAGTAGCAGCTTGCATCGGCGTTGATTGATGCTTAGCCCCAAGCATTCCAGGCTTTCTCATATAGTGATATGAGTACGGGGTCAAAAATACCCCTTTAAGCAATGAATTGTTCAATTTAACAACCAGTGGATAGCAGTCGAAAGAGAAATCCACCGAATCCCTCGTCAAGCAACGGTCCCCACTCAGTTATGTTGAAGAAGTGTAGTTTAGTCGCTCTGGTTAATCTTGGCGGCATCTCGAAAAATTTGAGCAACTTGCTAGATTGCTCGTAGTTTTAGCTGGTTGTAGAGTGACCCCACTATATAATTTTCCACCACCCGGGCATTCAGAAGTATTCCCAACTGAAGCCCCCAGCCTTTCCGTATTGTACTGCTCCCCATTACTTCGCCTGAGAAATCAATTACCTACTCTAGTGGGGAGCAGTTGTATTCGCGCACGTAGTTCGTTGTCAGTGGCGCAGCGGGAGAATTGGCGGCCCGAGTTATGGTTACTAGGCTGCAGCTCAACATGTTGGTGTTCGCGTTGATCCAGTCCTTGTTTTGTTTGGTCGAGTCTTGCTCCATGGCAAGCTATGTCTTGTGAAAGGCCTTCAAAGCGTGAGGTTGCCGAGTTTAGGGTTGCAGGCCGCAAAGTGTATTTGTCACCGGTAATGGATCTCTTCGACCGCTGTATTGTCGCTCACACCGTGTCGCCATCACCGTCGATAGAGTTTATCGCCAAATTCATTGACAAAAGCGATTGCGGCTTTTGCGCCGAAGCCTGGGTGGGTGATGCACACCTATACCAAGGCTTCCAATACCAGCAGTCGACCTGGCGTACTTTGATTCACGACAACGGCGGTGTTCAGTCAGTGTCGCGTAAAGCCAACTGTGACGACAACGCAGTAATGGTCAACTTTTTCGGACACTAAAAACCGAGATGTACCACGGAGAAGATTTTAGCAACGTCGAGGAACTCACCCATGCTATCGAAGATTACATCCAGTGGTACAAAACCGAACCCATCCAACAACGACTAAAGGGCCTGACCCCGATGCACTATCGGAATCAAGCCCTTGAACGTCTAACCACCTAGACTTAAACCAGCCCAACTTTTGGGGACCAGTTCATATCAGAAGGCAAGCAGAGGGGAGAATAGGCTTAGAAAAATCTCATCCTACACAGACGAATTGAACTCTCTAGGCTGTCGACTTGCCAGGAAGCTCAGGGCGTATAACCTTACCCATTGGGTTGCGAGGAAGATCAGTAACGAAAAACACGTCGCGAGGAGTGTGCGCGTCGGACAAGCCCTCGCGGACTAGCCGGCGAACTTCATCTTCTGTAAGCTCCTCCGAACTCACGCCGTCTTCCCGAATGATGTAGGCACGGAGAGCCTGGCCAAAGTCAGGATCTTGAACGCCGTGTACATGTACCTCTGCGACACGACTGTCTCGGATCAGTAAGTCCTCTAGCTCAGAAGGGAAAATCTTCTCACCATACTGCGTAATTACTAGGTCGTCCGCACGCCCGCCCACGTATAGCTTATTTCCCTTCTTATAGCCGCGATCACCCATACGCAGTAGCCCATTTTGAGTTTTAATATCAATTGATGGATCGGTATATCCGGCAAACATGTCGTAGGCACCGGCGAAAATCTCCCCTACTTCGCCGTCGGGAACCACTTGACCGTCATCGTTTCGTATCTCAATCATTGAGCCTGGGTGAATAGTACCAGTCAACGTTGGGTCTGCCGCCAAGTCTTCGGCTGCCGAAATCGCAAGACCAGAAGTTTCAGTGGAACCGTAGCAATTGTGGAAAATGGGGCCGAACTTTTGATTTACTTTTTGCACCTCGTAAGGGGTGAGGGGGCTACCCGAGGACGTTACAAACTCAAGGCCAGGCACGCGGTCAATACCGTTCTTATCCAAATAACCTATCATCCCGCGAAGCCGAGAGGCGGAGCTGATCCACGCATCCACACCATACCGTTCCACTTGTTCAAGTGCTTTCGCTGAATCGAAATTGCGTTGAGTAATTATCGTCGAACCGGTAAATAAGCACAACAGCATATTACCCCAGCCGTAGAAGTGAAATAGTACGCCTGTAAGAAGGACAGACATATCTCGGCGCCATGGGATAGCGTCCAAAATCGGTCCAATACCCTGAGGCGACTTAAGCTGGCGGCGTACAACTCCCTTCGGCATTCCTGTGGTACCCGAGGTCATCACGACATGCTGAGACTTCGTAGGCTTTTTGGGCAGGAGGCTCAAATTAGGACTGCCGGCTTCTATGATTCCCTCCATAGTAAGGACACCCTCAGGGAGGGAGGAGCTATCCTCCACGTGACCAATAATGATCTGACACGTCTTCTTAGTAGTCTCCGTAAGCCTTTCGTAGAAACATTGGTCCACGATGAGGGTTTTAACTTCATGGAACTCAAGCACGCGCTCGATCTGGGGGCCAGAGCTGTTGGCGTTAATCATGAAAATATGGTAGCCAGCCATCTGACGTGCGCAAAGCGGAAATATTGCAGCACGCCCGTTTAGTGCCATGACGGCTACATTGCTTCCGTCCTCCACACCGTTTTTGAGAAGTCCGGTTGCTAGTCGAGTTACTTGCTCGAAGCACTCACCAAACGTTAGCTCGCCGTCATCATCAACTAGGCCCAGACGTTCAGGGTGACGGCGTGCGGTATTCGCCAATGCGCCACTTTCCAACGTCCCAAACCTTCGAATAGTCTCAAAGTCGGACCTTACCTCCCGCGCCGAACCGAACTCAAAGATGTTGTTTTTCCGAATGACGTTAAGAAAGTAAAGGAACTGACGAACAACTTCCTTCCTAGGAACACCATGCTGAGTGTTTGGTTGCAGTGTGTATTTTGACATTGTTTTCCTTTCACGGCTTAAATTACTTAGTTGCAATTTTATGAAAATGCATCAGTGACATAGGTAAACGATTCTCGTTCCATCTTTCCAACTGCAGCGGCGGCAGCGCTTTCATCTAGGTTGAGATGTTCCCCAACAATCGTTCGCATGACTTCACGCACCGAGGGCGCAACCTTGGTCGCATCTCCGCAAACTAGGACCCTCGCGCCCCTGGAAATATAGTCCATTACCTCGTGACGATTCTCGTATACTTTGTCTTGGACGTACTTCACTTCATTTTGGGAAGAATTCATTTCTGGATGCCTAGAAAAGGCTGTCCTAACGTCGACTAGACCGTCTTTCTCCCAGACTTCCAATTCTTCCCGATACAAGTAATCCGAATCTGGTCCGTGGCATCCGAAAAAGAGTAGTACAGGTTCCACAGCACGCGTTCTATTCCGTGATTGAATCGCGCGTTCCTCGATGAACGCCCTCAAAGGTGCGATCCCTGTACCCGCACCGATCATCACCACTGGTTTGTCCACGTCATCGGCGCGGAAGTGGGGGTTTCCACCAACAACGGAAACGCAAACCTTTGCCCCTGGTTTTAGTCCAGCTAGATAGTTGGAGGCAACACCGGAAAAAACTCCACTTCCAGACCAAGCTGGAGACTCTAGCCTAGAGAAGGTAAGGGACACCCGATTCGTAGATGCCAACGAGGAGGAGGAAATAGAGTAGCGGCGGGGCTTCAGTGGCTCGAGGAGGGACAAATACTCTTCAAAGCTCAAATCAATTGATGAATACTTCTCGAGGAGGTCTATCAATGAGGTCCTATTCTTCAACAACTGAGCATAAGTGGCCGGTTCAAGGAGCATTTCCAATTCCTTCTTTTCCGGGGGGCACACACAGTTGCGTTGTAGGATGCCGATGTGCTGTTTACTAACTGGAGTTGCAAGCTCAACGTAGTTAGTAAGTAGTTCAGTAAGAGTCATCACTTGGCCGACTGGAAGAATCGTAGATTTGCCGTTCAGCTTTATGCGGGCTTCGCTTGACAGCCTAAATCGATCCAAAACGCGATTTACTGAAACTTCTGGATTTCGCGGTAGTACTTCAAGATAGTCACCTGTAGAATAATTAACTTCTTGAGGTAGCTCTATATCCACCCGGTACTTATCATTGATCGGTCCATCTGCGGCGGTTGAAAGCCTGACAACTTTTTGAACTTCGGCCTCAAAAAACTCGCTCTCCGAATCGGTCGACAGGGCATCTGCTCGACCTTCGCTCATGTACTGGATCTGAACTGAATTCGCTTCGTCTTGGCTGTTAATTTCTACCGAAAGATGATCTCCAATAGCCTGCCAAAGCTGCTTTTCCCAGTCCGCGAAATCCGAGAGGTAGTCTCCGCGAACATCTACAGCTCCTCTATCGACGAGCCGGTTAGCCCCCGCCGCTTCCATAGCCTGATCGATGACTGACGGCACGCGTTGGAACGTTTCCGCCCATTCGGAATTACCACTACCAACTACGGCAAAGCTTACTTCACCTAAGTCAGGACAGTCCCCAGTGGTCAGCCACTTGAAAAAAGACTTCGCATTCTCCGGCGGCAATCCCTCATAAGAGCTGGTAGCAATTATTACTACGTCTCCAGAGTGCAGGTCATCAACTGCATCATCGAGGTCAGCCACCTCCGTTTCAAAACCTTGCGAATTAGCGAACGCTTCCAGTTTCTTCGCATGATTCCGAGAAGTCCCAGCATTGGATCCGACGAATAGCCGCAGCTTATGACCGTTTGGCTCGGCAACCGCAACCTTGTCAAGCCTTTCCTCGCCGGAAATCGACCCACCTGCTTCGGTCTCAGACTCCCCGCCTCGACCCCGGTACGGGAACTTTTCTCGCGGAGCGATGTTGATCAATAGATCTTTCGGTTTCGAAGTGAGTCCATCCAACATGGTAAGTTCGTATGAAGGATCAGCGAATTCAAGATCGAAGTGTTGGATAATTAAAGCAAGAACCATTGTCGCTTCCTGCATGGCGAATGCACGGCCTAAGCAGGATCGCTCGCCGTTGCCAAACGGCTTCCAGGCGTTGTGCGGAATTTTCTTTGCACTTTCAAATTCAAACCTCTCCGGTCTAAATTCCTCAGGACTATCCCACACAGCCGGATCACGATGCATGTGTCCCAAAAGGACAAGAAGAGTGTCGCCTGGATTAACAGTTACAGGGTCGCCAGCCGTTCCTCCATTTTCGCCGATTGTGGTGGTTTCATAAGGTGTCACAGCATATGCTGGTGCCGTCGGGTATAGTCGCAAGCCTTCACGTAAGATCTGGTCTATGTATCCCAGATTTTTAAGATCTTCATACTTAGGAAAGCGACCATTCAAAACCTTGTCTGTTAATTTTCGAGCTTTCTGAAGGACTTCCGGATTCTTGATTAACTCATACACCACAAAACTTAGAAGTCCTGAGGTAGTCTCGTGGCCTGCAATCAGAAAAGTAATGAGCTGATAACGGAGGTTCTCATCGCTTAGCTTTTCACCAGTCGACGGATCTTCAGCATTCATCATCACGTCGAGAACATCTTCATCACCCTCAGCGCTGGGATTCCGACGCCGCTCTGAAATCAACTCATCCACCGTATTTTCCATGGTTTTAATGTCCCCCTGGAATCGGTGTTGACCAATAAAGTCAAGCTTTTTTTGAATTTCAAGTGCGTGAGCCTTTCGGCCTGCATGATGTAGGCCTCTTGCCATTGCATTGACAAACGGGTGGAAACCTTCGGTGTAAAACGAGTTAAACCGATAGCTGAACGAGCATAGCGCGATCGTATCGAGAGTCAAACGAGTGAAATCATTAGCAACGTCAACTGCCGCTCCTGAAGAATTTCTGGACCACTTAAGCATTAACTGGTCCGCAATGTCCGTCATTTGACCATACATACTCCGCAACGCTAACGGGTTGAACGCCGGCATGAGAATACGGTGGGCTTTGCCCCACTCCGGATCATCATATTCAGAAGTAAACAGTCCATTCCCCGCAAAATTACGCACTACTTGCAGAGCAGGGTGGACTAATTTATGGAATCGGGATTCATCCGATAGTTCATCCACCAGTGCGAAGGAGCTCACTACATAGAAAGGCTCTGTCCCAGGGATTACCTGTCGATAAAATCGCCCATGTTCTTTAGCAAGCTTAGTTGCGGATTGTACAACGTTATTAGGGTCAACCGAATATGCAGTTCCGACAAACGGGTAAACCTTGGGTCCTGGCAATTCCGCCAAACAAGTTGAGTTATTGTCATTTTTCGAGGCGTTGGTGATAGTGCCAGTCATCTAGATTAGCTCCTTCTTTGAATTCACATCGCAGTAATACGTCTCGGATTGAAGTCCTTGTTGGACTTACAGATAGGTATTTGTACAGCTACGTTAAATGGCTCTTGAAGGCGTACTTCTAAAATAATTGAAATACTTGTTGAATGCTCGGCCATGCATTCAAGGTTCTGTCCAAGAAATTGTCTAAACGCAATGTACCGGTTAGATGAACCAGCGGCGTCGTGAGCGGATAGTTCTGGACCAGTGTGAATACAAACTCAGGAGTCATATCGTCGTTCTTTCTGTGTCAATGACGAAATTGCCGTCTCTTCTAGTAAAAGTCATAGACAGGAATTAGTGGCTATTTCCATCACCTGCCTGTTGACCCATTTGGATGCCTTAGCGATAAGTTTCGGCAATACGCCTACCATAATATCCGTGCCCGGCATCAGTGAGATGCCCGGCCAACTTATGCGGTGAATCGTCAAAGATCGAGGCACCATAACGTCCAGGATCATTAGAGCACCCATTCTTGCCACTTTGAACGGAAATCTCGGCGACCATATCCAGAAACTCACTTCCCGTATGCAGAGCGGCCAATCGTTGCTGTTCTCGCACTTCATCTTGGTAATAGGCCACAAGTGGGAAATACCAGTGACTGGTAACCCCTAGAAGATTAGAGCCACATGTATGATTGTGCCCATCTGTTTCATCTGGGATTCCCAGAAGAATTACTTTTGCGTTGGGGGCGACGCTTTTCACACGGTTAATAGCACCTGTCATTGCCGCATCGTAACGAGCCATTCGTTGGGGCTGTGTAGTCATTGATGGCAAGTTATTTGGCTGGTAAGTGTCGTTAACTCCAGCACTGATAGTCACCAGCCGCGTATTCGCATCAAGCTTACGATCCGCTATTGCTCGCTCAACCTGCTGACGAACTGTGTCATGTGGGATTGCATCATTTCCGTGCGGTTCGACGTATGCAGTCGCTCCCGGACAAGAATAGTCCTCTAGGCGCAGGCCAGTACGCTTCGCAGCCTGAACTGCAAAGTTGTTAGGATCCTGTGCGCAGGAGCCATTGCGAATGGTTGGCCACTCAAGATTCGGGACGTTCTTTTTAGTCTTGTATACCGCCACGTCTAGTGCTGTAGGGTTGGCCGCTACGGAGTCGCCAAAGCTCAGATAGGTTTCCCGAACGTTTTGGTTCACTTGAGGCTTTGGTTGGAGGTTTATTGGTGCCGCTGGAAGCGGTGGCATTTGCGGCAACGGGGGAAGCGGTGGCATTTGCGGCAGTTGGGGAAGCGGTGGCATTTGCGGCAACGGGGGAAGCGTCGGCGCTTGTTGAGGTAACGATGGTAAAGAAGGGGCTGCCTGTGCAATTGGCACCCCTGATACCCCGATGGCGAGCGCGACTATTACACCGCAAATTTTTCGTATCTTCATTGGTCCTCTTCTCAAGGTTAAAATTGACTGGCCAATCTTTGAAAGTACCGCAGTGGCACTATTTATAGTTCTTCAGCTTTCGTTAAAATGTTACACGTCATCTCAAAGTTCCTCAGGGATATTCTGTATAGCTTGTAACTTTTTTAGAAATCCCTTTCTGCGCTGTATCCCATGTGTCCCCATTACTTGCTAAATCTCCTCGCACTAGAGCACTATATTTGCGCGGATTCCACTACATGCAAACCATAAATGCTTGACCAGCGTTCGGACATTCCTCCGTCTTTTGAGCAGAAGGCGTGGCTAGTTTGTAAGCATGCATTCGAGTTGACACATTGGAATATCGCTTTGGCGGTGCACTGCTCCTTAGTAGGGCCGTTTTTCGTTCAATGCACCGGAATGGCACCTACACGCGCTAACTGACTGCTAGTGCGCTTTACCACTGATACCAAAATTCCCTTGACGCTCTCTTTACGCTGTTCGAATAAAACGGGGGTTGAGGGTCACAATGCATGTCTAAGATCAGGTATTTTTAGATTCTGACCTGTAGGGTTTCGCAGGATATATGCTTCGCGGGCGTATATCTGAGCTTCAGATGCGAAATCCACGATGTGGTAGCCAACCCGTGGTAATAGGCGGTGGTCTGGTGGCCCAATGCCAAAGGATCGACCACGTTGCCACTGCGGCGGCGATACCAAATGCAAAGGAACTACCCGAAGGCGGTGTAAGGCCTGCGGAGTTTCAGTCAATAAAAGCCGACCAGATGTCACCAAAGCTGCCGCATTGAGCCAGTTCATCGAACATTGCATCTCCACAACTTCACTGGAAGCTTTGGCTACACAAAATGGTGTCAGTGCTTCAACAACGAAACGACGCTTTAGCTGGTGCTGGCTTGTAGATGTTCCCGACCTCATCGTCGGTCATACCGGGCGGATCTATGACCAAGTCTTTATCGACGGCACCTACACCGCCAGCAGATGCTTAATCGTGGCCGGCACCCTAGACCACGTCATTGCCTGCCACTGGTGCAAGCGCGAAACCACCCATGCCTACACACAGTTATTGGAACGAATATCAGCGCCTTCAATCGCCGTCATTGACGGCGAGCAAGGAGCTGCTAGTGCCATCAAACAGTGCTGGCCTACCACTGTCATCCAACGCTGCCTGGTGCATGCTCAGCGTGTGGTACGCCACCATACCACCTCACGTCCACGTACTGATGCTGGGTGCCCCATCTACCAACTGGCACCCAAACTCACACGCAT
Source organism: Corynebacterium nasorum (assembly GCF_030229765.1). NCBI lineage: Bacteria > Bacillati > Actinomycetota > Actinomycetes > Mycobacteriales > Corynebacteriaceae > Corynebacterium > Corynebacterium nasorum. The sequence continues at coordinate 267,171 of NZ_JASPGY010000002.1, forward strand.
TACCACTATCGACCAAGCCAGCCAATGGGGGCGCACAACTGAATGGATTCGCCCCAGTCTACCGCACCTGGTTACAGGAAAAGACCCTCGTCAAAGACCCCAAACAGTCCATTGAACGCATACGTTGGCCCATGCAAACGTGCGCAAGGCCTACAACAGCCTGGCGTAGCGACCTGCTGCTTGTCTACCTCACCCCGCCTGAAGGAGTCGTTGATACTCACGAATATAAGCCACCACCAATAGTCTCGAAGGCGGAATCAACCCCCAGTTGAAATTACTAGCGAGAACAAACCGCGGACGACGCGGAGAACGCCAACGCCGAATGCTCGAGTGGTGGCTCTATCTAAAGCAGAACTGCCCGACGAGCCACTACGCATCGCCAAGCAGTCCCACTGGGGCCAAGACCAACTCGCCAAAGTATCCATCCTGACCCACACCGAGAACCAAGCCGACCACGAAACAGGACGACCAGCCCTCTACGACAACGGTATCGACACCGTGTACACCCACTCAATCGGCATCCAAAAAGGCCAAATCCAATCCCAGCGACACGCCGAGCCAGACACACATTTTGACCCTTAAGCCAAGTTCTCCTCAAAACATCTCGTACCCCACAGGAAATTTTTATCTGGTACGCACGCTACAAGGCGAAACGACGGAACTCGTGGTGCTATTACTGCTCCATCAATTTGATGGCTATGACCGCAAATAAAATCGGACTAGTCGCGTAGAACCACACCCGTGTCCACTCAATCAGATGTGGCAAGAGGCGACCCCGTAGGGCCATTCAGATTCATACCAATTCAATATAGCGAGACCATGATTGTACTGCGATCTTCAACTCTAGCTGTCGGCCTTTAGTTATAAGGACACTGTTCAAACAACCAACTCTAGTAAATGAACTACTGCGCTACCACGCGTTCATCACGTTCAGAACTTGAGGTTTAGAGCGATTAAGCTGATAACCAAATTGTTCCCAGTTGTGCAGGCCTTGGGCTGGGTAGCTTACAGTCGGATTTAGACCTTGCAGCCGCGCAGCACCTTCCCACACGTGAGTAGTCACGTTAGACCCGACCTCTAAGGCTGCCCCAGCGGCTTGATGCTCTGGCAGATAATGGCTGTCCCCAGGACCAGGAATACCAGAGGCCGAAGAAATATATAGATTAGTGTTACGCAATTGAGGGATCAGCAACAGCGGATCGTTTTGGAAACGCTTCGGATTAAACAGCGATCCGTACATTGCATTGATATTGAAGCCACCAGCATCCAACATAGCCAGACGCATGAACGTCTGTGCCCCCGGAACAGTGGTAGTCAAGAAACCGGAAAAAGACAGCGCTTGCCGGAATTGATTCGGGTGCTTCGCTGCCAGGGTTAGCGCGGCACCAGCGCCCATCGACAAACCCGCAATAGAGTTATTGTTACGTGCAACGCCGAAGTTTCGCTCCAGATAGCCTGGGAGTTCGCTGGTCAGAAACGTCTCCCATTTATAATTAACGGGGTTTGATAGATCGTAGGTCGCAGGCCCCTGCCAATCAGCATAGAAGGAAGCGGCACCGCCAACCGGCATAGCCAAGGTAATGTTGTGCGGCTCGTAGGTCCTTGCAGCATTGACGTCGTTTACCCACGCGTTGGTGCGATCGGTGGCACGGAGACCATCAAGCAAATAGAGGGCAGCATTGCCGCCGCGCTTTGCGGGCTGAATCTGTACCGGGATGGTGCGGCCCATGGCCTGGGACCACACGTCACAGCGCTGGACCCACCAGGCAACCTTGTCCCACTCACACGTACCAGTGGCGTCACGGCGCAGCCAGTCGCGGTTGGCTGCCTCGGCCGGCTGGGAGCCCGCCACGACGGCCAAGCCCAAAGCTACGGCAACTGCCATGATGACTGAAAGGACGCGACCCTTGATGGAAGCAGTCATCTTTCTCCTCCAAACTACTCGGTGATTGTCACTAAGCTTTATCGTCCGAACCCCGTATATCGTTAACGTCACGGATCGATAACAATGTCACAGGTTAGTGTAACTTAGGTTGGCCCTAAAGTCTGCATTTGAAGGAATTAGTGCAGGTAGTCCGAGGGATCCGAGGAGAAGGCTAGGGTCCGCCCGTCTGTCAGGGAGAATTTAATATTTTTCCAGAAACGGTCCCAAGTTAAAGGATCCCTGTAGGTGGCGAAGAGTTTCTGAAAATCGGCGTCGGCAAGAGCGGCGCGAGCCTTGGCAACCTCGTACTTATCAATCCACGCCGGAACCTCGTCAATATCGACGGCAGAGTCTGCCACCTGCCATGACATATCCAAGCTCTTGTCGTGCCCAATGCGTCCACCCACGATGCGTGGCTGGCGCGCCGCCAAAGGATTGCTGAGTCCAATATTGTCCAGCACGCGAATATCCAGCGGTGCATTCATGGAAGAAAGGCCCAAATTGAGCAGGTAAACGGTCGGTGGGTCGGTGCGCGAGGGATCTGCGGGGGCCGCCGTCCACGAGAACCTATCTTCCCCCTTGATATAGCGGAAGGTCATGGCGTCGCCAGCCTCCAGCTCGTCGATGCCCTCTTGGTAGTCCTCCATAAACTTGGCGCCGAGGAATTCTTCGGCCCGCATGGGAGGATCCTCACGCTGGGTCGCGTTGGTCCAGAAATCGCGCTCATCCACGATGGAGATCTCGCCCTCGTAGATGCTGCGGTCCACCGGATGTCCGCGCAGAACGATAACTAGCGCCCATACCGCACAGAACACGGAGGCTATCCATGCTCGAACGCTCACCACAAAAATGGGAAGCAGTGCCGCAAAAAGTGGGAGCAAAAGCATGCGACCATGCATGAAATCTCCACCCACGCGCAGCACGTAGAGCGTGTGAATGAGCGCAGTGCCTTCAAAGAGATAAATAGCGGTGGCAGTAGAGCACACCGCGGTGGGGCGCAGGTTTGCCTTCCATAGACCTGCCACGGCGAGCACGATAAGCGGCAGGAAGAGCCAGTATGGGCCGGCAAAATCCGCCAGGTAGGTAAACCCCTTGCCCCATTCGGAGTCAGCCGCGGACTTAGCCACAGCCGTGTGTGGGGTCAGCAGGCCGTAGTAGCCCATGCGGAAGACCTCATAAGCCAGCGGCAACGGCACCGCGACAGCGATAACTTTCCACGATCGATGAGACACGAGGAGAATGATTCCCACCAGACCGCCGTACAGGGCGAGCTCTGGGCGCACCAGCCAAGACAATCCGGCCCAGAAAGCTAGCCAGTAGGCGTCGCTATTGCTATTGGAATGGCGGGCCGGCCGCGACCAACGCAGCAATAGCGACCAGAGCACAGCTAGATAGAAAATGCAGAGGCCCCACTCCAGTCCCGAGGTGAAGAAGTCCCTGGCCGGCGGAAGGGCCAGATACACCAGCGCACCGGCCGGAAGAACAGCGCCAGAGCGAATGCTTGCCGACGCCCCCGTACCGACCACCATTGCTACTACCGCCAGGATGAGCCCCAAGTAAATGGCGATGCCTTCTAGGTTTGCGTGGGTCACCCAGCGCACCAGGAAAATGAGGTACTGCCACAGCGTGGAGGTATTGGCCTCTACGCGTTCGCCCATATTGAACACGGGCCCATTTCCGGCTTCGAGGTTGCGCACGGTTCGCAGGACAATGAGTCCGTCATCGGAAATCCAGCGGCGCGCAAAACCGCCCCACAAAGATAAAACACCGATCACAAGAACGACCGCCGGGGTACTCCAGCGGGCGATACTCTTGTGGTCGGTGTTAAGCACGGGAAGAAAGTTTATCAGCCCCGAGGAAAATTTCTATATCGATTCAGCTGTGTCTAGAACAACGGCATGATATACACCGCCATGGCGATGCAAGCGAGCCAAGCCAAAGCGAGAACCTGCAAAGTGCGGTCCTCCAGTGCAATCTCATCCGGAGCGCCACCCTGGCCGCGGTCCACATCGGCCGCATAGCGCAAGATGGCGATGGTAAACGGCACCATGGAGACTTGGTACCACACGCCACCGGTCTGGGCATCGTTAGCAAGCTCGAAGCCCCAGAGGGTGTAGCAGATAACCACCGCGGTGGCGGCTAGCGTCCACACGAAGCGCAGGTAGGTAGGCGTATAACCTTCCAGGGACTTGCGGATTTTCGCGCCGGTTTGCTCCACAAGAAGGATCTCCGAGTAGCGCTTGCCTGAGGCCATAAATAGCGAGCCAAAGGCCGCCACCAGCAGGAACCACTGCGAAAGCTCGATGCCTGCAGCCACGCCACCGGCCATGGTGCGCAGCATGAAGCCGGAGGAAACCAGGGCGATATCAATCACCGGCATGTGCTTCCAACCGAAGCAATAGCCCAATTGCAACGCGATATAAATCGCCATCACAATTGCCAGCTGCGGGCCAGCGGTAGCAAGGAAGGATAGCCCGATGGACAAGCAGATGAGCACCACGGCCATGACATAGGCGAGCTTGATGGGCAGCACGCCGGAGGCAATCGGGCGGAAGCGTTTGGTCGGATGCTCCTGATCCTCGCGCCAGTCCTTCGCATCATTGATCAAGTAGATGGAGGAAGCGCCGAGGCAGAAGACGACGAAGGCCAAGAGGACATCGACAAGCACGCGGCCGTGAAATAGGGCATCGGCGCCGGCCGCGGCGGGGGCCGCCAGCACGAGGACGTTTTTGACCCACTGCTTGGGACGCAGGGCCTTAATCATGCCATCGACAAGATTCTTCGGCGGCTTGCGCTTGCGGCCGGTATCTACGCCAGAGGTGTGCGGTTCCGAATGGAAAAAGTGCTGGTTTCCATCATCACTCATGCTTCATTCCTTTCATCACGACCTCTGCGGTAGCAGCGCCGATGGCCGCACCCACTGCCGTATCTGTTGGGTAGTGCACTCCGAGGACCATACGCGATGCCATCATGACTGGCACGCCGAGAAGCGGCGCCTTGCAGCCGGTAAGGCGGCTCGCCGCCACCAGGAATGCAGTAGTCGAGGTCGCGTGCGAACTGGGAAAAGATAGCTTGGAGGGAGTCTTTACCCCCACGCGCACGTACGGATAATCGGGGCGCTTGCGGCGCACGATGCGCTTGAGCACCACGCTAGCGGCGTGCGCGAGAAAAGCAGCAGCGCCCACCCGGATCCAGCCCTCGCGGCGGCGCTTGTCGACGCCCGCCCCTACCGCAGCGCTGCCCATCCAGCCCAGGGCATGCTCGCCCCAGTGGCTCAGCCCGCGGGCGGTGGGAAGCACGCCGGGCACGTCAAAGGCCGCACCCTGGATGGATTCGAGGACGCGCGATTCTGCTACGGAAAGTTTATTGGGCATCAAAGACCTTCTTCCAGGACTCGCGCGAGGTCAGCTCCGGCTGCGCCGCACGGTATTCAGTGCGCAGGTCATCGAAGTTTTCCTCGATCTCCTTCAGTAGCTCGCGGGTCTGCGATACGAGGTCTTTGGCCAAGTCGCGGTCGCGCTTACGGAAGGCCACACCGGTGCCACCTGCGGTAGAGACGGTGGCAGAGTCCACGCGGGAAAGGGTAAACCACCGGGCCTCGTCCGGAGTGAGGTTAAGCTGAGGCGCCTCGTGGTGCGCAGCGTCTTCCTTGCTCACGAGGTGCTTGAGGCCCTTGATGGCCCACGGGATCTTCTTAATCTTGGCTAGGCGGCCGCCGATATTGCGCGTAGGCACACCCGGCGCGCCGGTGGGAGAGGGCAGCTCATCTGCGGATTCCAAAATGACAGCATCGGAATAGTTCTTGCGGATTTCCGCGATGCGCGGCAGCGAGGACTCCAGGATGTCAAAGAGATGGTCCGGCCCCGCTAGGAAGTCGCGCATAGCTTCAATCTGGATGGCCATGGTGGAGTATTCCATGCACATGGTGTGCTTGAGGGTGGACTTGAAGATGGACTTGGTAATGCCCTTGGCCGGTCCCTCGTGGTACATCGCGGCAACGATGAGGCGGTTGCGCAGGTGGAAATAGGCCTGCCAGTCAATGGCATCATCCTTATCGGCCCAAGCCATGTGCCAGATGGCGGCACCTGGCCAGGTCACCGTGGGGAAGCCATTGCGCGCCGCGCGCAGGGAATACTCGGTATCGTCCCACTTGATAAAGAGCGGCAGCGGCTGGCCGTTGGTTTCTGCCACAATGCGCGGGAAGAGGCACATCCACCAGCCGTTGTACTCCACGTCAACGCGGCGGTGCAGCGCGCGGGAATCGTACTTCTTGGGATCTAGGTGAGTTTCGCGGGTACCGATGGCGCGCAGCGGGTACTTGGCAAAGTCGTGGTCGTAGACGGCGTGCGGTGCCGCACCCCACATGAAATCGGCACGGTTGACGCGCTCGCCGGTAGTGCGCAGCTGGGAGCGCTCCTGCAGGTTAAGCATTTGGCCACCGACGATAATCGGCTTGGCAGCGTAACGGGCCGCTTGCACCGCGCGCAGCACGGAATCCGGTTCGATGGCGATGTCATCGTCCATATAAAGGATGAAGGGCGAATCGGTATTTCCCAGCGCCTCGTACATAATGCGGGAGTAGCCACCGGAGCCGCCTAGGTTGCCCTGGCGGAACTCGCGGAAGCGCTCACCAAAGTGAGCGACTGCCTCGTCATAGCCTGGCTCATCGGCAGGGTGCTGGTTGCCTTGGTCCGGCATGAGGACGAAGTCGATGATCTCATCGACTACTGGGTCCTCGGCCAATGCCTTAAGGGCTGCTACGGCATCGGTCGGGCGGTTGAAAGTGGGAATGCCTACCGCCACGCGCTTGTCTTGGGCCGGCTGCTCGGTGCCGTCCGGCAGCACCTGCGGGCCGGGGGCGTGGGGGGAGCACCAGGCGGCGTCGGCAAGCGTGGTGTCCTGCTCGGCGGTGATATCGAACCACAGCCAGCCGCCGTCTTCGAAGTTTTTGAGTGGCAGCTCGAACTCATGGTGGCCGGTGCTTACCAGGTGGTTGGCCACGGAAATGCGCTGGCCATCCTGCTTGGAGCGGTAGAGGGAAATATTTGCCTGGCCCTCAATGTCCAGGCTGAGGATAACGGAGCGCAGCTGGGACCAGCGGCGCCAATAGGAGGCCGGGAAGGCGTTGAAGTAGGTTTCAAAAGAGGCTTCCTCGCCGGCCGGGATGGTTACGGACGTGCGGTTAAACCAGCTGAGGCGTTCGCGGTTTTGCTCGGCCTCGATGAGGTAGAGCATCCGCACATCAAAGGGCTCGCCGCGCTTAGGCAGCAGAATGCGCTGCAGGGGCTCATGGGCCTGGGTGTTGTTGGCAGTCACGATAACTTCGATTCTCCAAACGGTATAAACAGTAGTCAGCGATTTAGCGTAGTTGCTTTTGCATAAGTACTACGGTTTACACGCGGAGCCCGTAAGATGGAACATCATGAGATGGGTTCCTTGCGCGGCAGTAGTAGGTCTTTTTGCTGCAGCTAGCGCACCCGCCGCCCTCGCGGAGGACAAGCCCGCGGTGGATTTTTTGGACCACGCCCAGATTCTAAGCTCTTCGGACGAAGAGGCCGTGAAATCACAAGCGCAGTCCATGCACCTTCCAGATTCCGTGCACGAGGTTGTCTACGCCACGTATCCGAATTCGGGCGAGGATTTTTCCCGCACCCTGTTGCATGACTTGGCGCGCGAGCACCCACAATTCATCAGCAACGGTGAGCTGCAGAAGAATGTACTCGTTATCGCCGTAGGCTTTGAACCCAATAGCATGGCCGTGCGCTGTGGCGCCCAAGTGTGCCGAGACATCAAGATTTATAACGCCGGCCGCGTGGACGGCATCCTGGATCAGATGCGGCCGGCGCTGGAGGACGATGACTATACCGTCGGCATGATCTTGGCCACGCGCGCCGTCGCGGATCCGACCGTGCGCCGGCAATCTGCGCAGGAGGCGCCCACGTGGTCTATGTTCATTGCCACCACGTCAGTGATCGTGGTCCTCGCTGCGGTGGGGCTCATTACTTACTTGCTCACCCGCCGCGCCCGCCTGCGCAAGCGCTTTGACTATATTGCGGGAGTTCGCGATAGCGCCGAGGAGCTCATCGAGCGCACGGAGGCGCGCATTAATGCCCTGCAATCCCCCTTGGCGGGCGATTCCCTCAAGGCCCAGTGGCGTTTCCTAGTCAATCAGTACACCGATGCGCGGCCGACGCTCAAGGCCTTAGAACACGTCCAGGACTTTTCCTCGCATGCCGCCTCCATCAAGGAGTCCTATAAGGCGCTCAAGCAGATCCATACGGCCGCAGCGCAGATAGATTCCCTGGAAAAATTCTGCGATGGCGATACTGCGGTACGCGCCGGCGAGACGCAATGGCTGCTTAACGACGCCCAAACGGCCCTCTCCCGTCAACCCGACAACGCCAGCCTCCGCCAGATAACGCAGCGCATTAATGAGCTGTCCCAGGATCTGTCGCGGGAAGACTTCGACTCCGCCTTCGCTCGCATCCTCGAGGACTACCACCCCATGGTGGGCGCGCTGCCAGAAAGGCTATATCCACAGCGCGACCGCCAGACTCCCCCGCTCTTGGGCACGCCGGAATGGCGCCCCGGCATGGGCACGCACTATATGCCCTATAGGTTTGCGGGCTTCTGGGTGGCCAACAACAATGTCTCCTCCCAGCTACCGAACCCGTATCGCTTTTAGGCGTTAACCGGCTCAGTGACCGGATCAATGCCCAGCTTATTGAGCATGTAGAGCACGCGGGCTTCGAGGTCATCGGCCAATTCGCGCGCCTGCTCTACGGTATCCGCGGTAGGAATATCCCAGATTTTGATGTCTTTGCCTGCCTCATCGCGTTCGACCTCACGGCCTAGGAACACGATATAATCCGGCATCGCTACCGTCCGCACCTCATCAAGGTACTTATTTGGAGCCTCACCCATACCGCGCTCGTTCATGACGTGGGCGAGGTGGCCTTCTGCCTCGTTTTCCGGGTGGGCAACGGCGGTATCTACAAAGAGGGCCTCGCCGGCGTGCTTGCGGGTCAGTTCCGCCGCAGCCTGGGCCAGCGCATTATTAGTACCGGCGGCAAAGCGGATATGAAGGCGGTGAGCGCCGAAGTATTCACGCACCTCACGCTCCACCAATAGCGGCACGAATTCTTCGAGCTCTGCCTTCTTGGTGTGCTTGGCAATAACCTCATCGAGCTTGGCATCGATTTCTGCGGCGGTGTACTCGTGACCGTAGTTTTCGTGCAGATCCTGACGCAGGGTTTCAAACTGGTTCATTGTTATCCCCTTTCTCGGATTATTGTCCCGTTTGCTACGTGTTAACCTGACGTTAACTTTACAGGTTAACGGTGGGTTAAGTCAAACGGTTGGGTTAAACCCAATAGTTTTCTGCGCCGAAAATGCGGGAAGGCCCGCCGGGAGTTCCGGCAGGCCTTCTTGGACTGTTCCTTCTTTTTATCGGGAATGCGCGATGCACGGCTACGCAGTTTTAGATGCTCTTGCAGCCGCTCCGGCGACATTTTCCACATGCGGCGATCAGCCATACCGTCACCTCCTTCCTGTAGAGGTGATCAAGTTTAGTGGCCACGCTCCTGTTCGATAGCCTTGCCCTCGTTCCAGAATGGCGCGAGCTTATTATCAAACATGGACAGCGCGGAACCGATAGCCATGTGCATATCCAGGTACTGGTAGGTACCCAAGCGGCCACCGAAGAGAACCCTGTTCTCCTTCGATTCCTGGGCGGCGAGCTTGCGATAAGCCTCCAGCTTAGTGCGATCTTCCGGGGTATTAATTGGATAGTACGGCTCATCGCCTTTGTCGGCGAAGCGCGAATACTCCTTCATGATGACCGTCTTATCCTTCGGGTACTTATCCTTGCGCTCCGGGTGGAAATGGCGGAATTCGTGGATGCGGGTATAGTCCACATCCGCGTCGTTGTAGTTCATCACCGGCGTGCCCTGGAAATCGCCGGTATCCAGCACCTCCAGATCGAAGTCAAGGGTGCGCCAGCCCAGCTCGCCCTCGGCAAAATCAAAGTAGCGATCCAGTGGGCCGGTGTAGACCACGGGCGCATCTGGGGACTCGGCACGCAGCTCCTCGCGAACCTCGAACCAATCGGTATCCAAGCGGACCTCAATATTGTCGTGGTCGGCCATGTTTTCTAGCCATGCCGCATAGCCGTCTACAGGCAGGCCCTCATAAGTGTCATTGAAGTAGCGATTGTTGAAGGTGTAGCGCACCGGCAGGCGGGTGATATTCGCGGCCGGCAGCTCCTTCGGATCGGTCTGCCACTGCTTAGCGGTGTAATCGCGAATAAAGGCCTCATACAGCGGGCGACCGATAAGGGAGATGGCCTTTTCCTCCAGGTTTTGCGCTTCTTCCGGGGAGAACTCGCCGGCCTGATCCTTAATGAGCTGGCGGGCCTCATCCGGGGAGTAGTAGCGGCCGAAGAACTGGTTAATAAGACCTAGGCCCATCGGGAATTGGTAGGCGGTGCCATCGTGCATGGCAAAGACGCGGTGCTGGTAATCGGTGAAATCGGTGAACTTATTGCAGTAGTCCCACACGCGCTTATTGGAGGTGTGGAAGAGGTGCGCACCGTACTTGTGCACCTCGATTCCGGTGGTGGGTTCAGCCTCGGAGTAGGCATTGCCGCCTAGGTGGTTGCGGCGCTCCACAATGAGCACCTTCTTATCCAGCTGACTAGCGGCGCGCTCGGCAACCGTGAGGCCAAAAAATCCAGAGCCAACAACGATGAGGTCATAAGAAGTCATGGCCCCCAGTTTATTGCACTTCGGCAACCGACACGGCACAACGGCGTGTCGCAACAGGTTTCACAGAAGTCACAAACGTACCATCACAATCAATTCTTAACTTTTGGCAACCGTTTTTACAGCTGCACAACCCCAGGGAGATAACAGTGCAACAACGACGTCGACTAGTACCCACCAGGTCCAAGTGGTCCACCCCGGTCATTGCGGCAGTCACCTCTATCGCGCTCGCCGTAACCGCCGCATTCGGCGGCCAGCAGGTACTTAAGACCCAGGACTCCAACAATGGCGGTCCCATTGAGGTCAAAAACGCCTCCACCAGCTTCAGCGATGGCGAATCCATCGTCGTCGATGACCCCGCCGTAGCCGCGCAGGGCGATGGCGAAGGCCGCCGCGCGGTCAAGCAATTCCACCGCGACGAAACCTTCAACATGTTCGCCGTCACGTGGGAGGGCAAGCGCGATATCAACTCCTTCGTGCGCTCCAAACAGCAGGATGGCTCCTGGAGCGAGTGGCTGCCCATGGATGCGATGAACTACTCCGAGGGCAAGAACGGCACCGAGCTCATCTTCGTGGGCGATACCAACGATGTTCAGGTCTCTATGGCCAACGTCGACCTCGTGACCGGATCCAACCTGGACAAGAAGGAAGACTCCCTCCTGGACAAAGCCGCTAAGGGCGCCGATGCACATCGCCCGGCACCGCTTGCCTACAACGTCGGCGATATCTCCCCCGTGGCCGATGAGCGCACCCAGGTTGCGGATCTCGACGCCGTGTTTATCGACGGTAATGCCCAAGCCGGCGAAGCTATCGAACCCACCGCGGAAACCGCGGGTATGCCCAAGGTTGTCTCCCGCGCTGGCTGGGGCGCCGACGAGTCCAAACGCTGCCAGCAGCCAACCTACGACGATGGCCTGAAGGCCATGACTCTGCACCACACCGCGGGTACCAATAACTACACCCGCGCGCAGGCAGCGGCACAGGTTCGCGGCGCTTATGAATACCATGCACAGACCCTGGGCTGGTGCGATATCGGCTACAACGTGCTGGTAGATAAGTTCGGCACCATCTATGAGGGCCGCTATGGCGGTTTGGACAAGGCTGTACAGGGCGCCCACGTAGGCGGCTTCAATGCCAATAACTGGGGCATTTCCATGATTGGCAACTACGAGGAAACCGAGCCTTCCCGCGAGATGCTCAACTCCGTGGCCGAGATTGCGGGCTGGAAGGCAGCAATCTCTAACATCGATCCAATGGGCAAGGCTAGCTTGTACTCCGGCGGCTTTTACGGCTCCAAATTCCCGGCTGGAACCATGGCCACCGTGCCGGCCTTCGCAGGCCACAATGATTTCCACAACACCGCCTGCCCGGGTCAGTACACCATGCGCCACTGGGACGAAATCCGTAAGAACACCAAGCGCAAAGCAGATGCCATTAAGTCCGGTAAGAACAGTACGGATCTGAATTGGCAGAAGGCTCCTCAGCCCAATGCCCCCAAGACCCCGCAGCAGGTGGGTGGGGACATCACCTCCTCGCTAGGCGACGTCGAGGTGCCAGTCTCCACTATCTCCGCCCTCGCTGGAATCGCTGCCGCAGTCTTCGGCGTGCTCATCGCCAATGACCGCCTGCAGAAGCCTGATACCGATCAAAAGGTGGCGGGCAACCTGACCACCGGCGATATTCCGGAGATTGTCAATAAGGTCGTACAGGTTTCGAATAACGAAGGCCTCAAGGAGTCCTGGACCTCCGTACTCAACGCTTTCGGCCCGGTACTGGGCCTGGCAGTTGGCGGCCCGGATACCACCGATGGCGGCAAGATCCTCTACCAGCTCTTCCAGAATGGCGTGGTGCTCTCCTCTAAGGAGTCCGGTACCAAGGCGCTCACCGGTGAAATTGCCAAGAAGTGGTCCGAGGGCGATAATGCCTCCAAGCTCGGCCTGCCTACGTCCAATGAGGAGAAGAATGGCAAGGAAATCCGCGTGAAATTCCAGGGCGGCGAGATTGTCTACAACACCGAAACGGAAAAGGTAGACATCTTCACCGACTAGAACCAGCGCTCTAGCACCTTTGCCACGCCCGCCTGGTGGTTAGCAACGGTGACCGCGTCCGCGGCCGCCTTAACCTCTGGGTGGGCGTTTTCCATGGCCACACCGCAGCCAGCCCAGCGCAGCATCTCAATATCATTAGGCATATCCCCAAATGCGATCGTCTCCTGCTGGGCGACGCCGGTGTGCTCAGCCAACCATTCCACCCCGCGGCGCTTGGTCACATTGGGCGCGGCAACCTCCAGAATCCCTTCCTGCATGGAATACGTCAGGTGCGCGAGCTCCGGATCGATATGGGGCGCGATGAGCTCATACAGCTTCGGAGCGGAGTAGTCCGTATTGCGGATAAGAAATTTCACGGCAGGCTGCCTCACAAGCTCGCCCATGCTGACCACCCCGAAGCCTTCAAAGAGGGCGTTTTCGGAGTAGTGGCGTTCGACTACGAAGAGGTCCTCGACGGCGTCGCCAAGCGAGCCTCCTGCCCGCTCCGCTCCAAAGCCCACGGTACCCAACACCGTCTGGGCCACATCCACCACTTCTGCCAACGCTGCGGGTGAAAGCTCGTGGGCGGACATCACGCGGTCCTCCGCGGAATCGTAGAGCACCGCCCCATTCGAAGTCACACACACCGGGCGGACGGGAAGCTGCTCCAACACGGGCGCTATCCACCGGAACGGCCGGCCAGTGGAAAGCGCAAAATAGGCACCCTGTTGGACCGCCCGCGCCACAGCGTCACGATTGCGACGCGGGACACGGTGGTTGCGGTCCAGCAGGGTGCCGTCAATATCGCTCGCGATGAGGCGAGGAGCGCGGGCAGGGAAATTCTCCATACCCGCGAGTTTACTTCAGGACTTAGAAGTCCAGATCCTCGTCCTCGTTATCTTCCCAGTCCAAGGAACGCTTAATAGCGCGCTTCCAGTCGCGGTAGAGAGCCTCTACCTCTTCCTTCTCGCGCTTCGGCTTAAACACCTTCATGTCTCCTGTCTGGCTACCCAAAACGCTCAGGTCATCCCAGAAGCCATTGTCCAAACCTGCCGCGAAGGCCGCGCCGGTCGCGGTGGTCTCGATATTCTTCGGACGGTGTACCTCCACGCCGAGCATGTCCGCTTGGAACTGCATCAGAAGTTCGTTCATGGTCATGCCGCCGTCCACGCGCAGCTCGGTGATCTCCACACCGGAGTCTGCCACCATCGCATCGGCCACGTCTCGGGTCTGGTATGCAGTGGACTCGAGCACGGCGCGGGCCAGGTGCTTACGGTTGGCAAAGCGGGTTAGACCCACGATGACGCCACGAGCATCCGGGCGCCAGTACGGAGCGAAGAGGCCAGAGAAGGCAGGCACGATGTAGACGCCGCCGTTGTCTTTAACTTCCCGCGCCAGGTTCTCGATGGATGCAGCATTCGGGATAATCTGCAGGTTATCGCGCAGCCACTGCACTAGGGAACCGCCCATGGATACGGAGCCCTCCAACGCGTAGACAGGGCGTTCGCCCTCACGCTGGAAGCACACGGTGGTCAGTAGGCCATTCTCAGAGAACTTCGGGGTGGTGCCCGTGTTCAGCAGGAGGAACAGTCCGGTTCCGTAGGTATTCTTTGCAGAGCCGGCCCGGAAGCATCCTTGGCCAAACATCGCAGACTGCTGGTCACCCAGGATGGCGCGGATAGGAACACCGGAGAGCGAACCGCGCTCACGCACGGTACGGAAATCACCGAGGGATGGGCGAATCTCCGGCAGCATGGACATTGGGATGCCCATTTCCTTGCACAGTTCCTCATCCCACTCCAGCTTTTCGATGTCCATGAGCAGGGTGCGGGAGGCGTTGGTGACGTCGGTAGCGTGCAGAGCCTCACGGCCAGCATCGCCCTCGGCTCCGCCGGTGAGGTTCCACAATAGCCAGCTGTCAATGGTGCCGAAGAGCAGATCGCCGGCCTCGGCGCGCTCGCGTGCGCCCTCGACGTTATCGAGGATCCACTTCACCTTCGGGCCGGCCGGGTAGGAGTTAATGAAAAGACCGGTGCGGCGGCGCCACTTTTCCGGGCCTTCCTCTCCCGAGAGCTCCTTACAGATGGCGGTAGTGCGGGTATCTTGCCAGACAATAGCGTTGTAGACCGGCTTGCCGGTGTGCTTATCCCACACCACGGTGGTCTCTCGCTGATTGGTGATACCTACCGAGTCAATGTCTTCCACAGTGATATCGCCATTGGCAAGAGCCTCACCGACGGCGCGACGGGTATTGCTCCAGATTTCTTCCGGGTCGTGTTCTACCCAGCCCTTTTCGGGAAAGATCTGCTCGTGTTCGAGCTGACCAACGGCAACCTGCTCGCCATCGTGGTTAAAGATAATGCAGCGCGTCGACGTAGTTCCCTGGTCGATAGCGGCGACGTATTTCTTGTTAGTCATGTGTCTAGTCTCCTATACGAAGATGGAATTAGAGCGCAACGGACAACAGGCCAACGGCTACGGCCGCGACCAATGGGGCCACGATGGGGACCCAAGCATAGCCCCAGTTCGCGCTGCCTTTGTCCTGGATGGGCAAGATGAATGCATAAGCAATTCGCGGGCCCAGATCACGGACCGGATTGATGGCATAACCCGTAGGGGTACCCAGGGACAGGCCGATCGCCACCACAACGAAAGCAACGGCAAAGTAGCCCATTGGGCCAAGCTCGCCGCCGGTGGGGCCGAAGGCAATGAACATCAACAGCACGCAGGTGGCGATGAACTCCGTCACCGCATTCCAGCCGTTCTTAGGATGTGCCGGCTTGGTAAAGAAGATACCGTTCGTGTCCTTATTGGCGCCGGTGACGTTTCCGGCGTCGTCGTAATTATTGGCGTCGAAAAGCTGCTTGAAGGCAGCCCATGCCAGGATGGCACCGAGGATAGCGCCGAGGATCTGGCCCAGGAAGTAGTACGGCACCAGAGACCACTCGAGCGAGCCATTGACGGCCAACATTACGGTGACGGCGGGGTTAAGGTGCCCGCCCGTGGGATCGGCCACACTGGCACCGACGAAGACACCCATACCCCAACCCAGGGCGATAACGACCCAATCGGAGCCGCGCGCGCCAGAGGTGCGCAGGTTTACCAGCGCACATACGCCGTTTCCTAGAAGGAGCAGCAACGCAGTGCCGATAAACTCCCACAGGAATGCATCAAATCCGGTCATAACTTATACCTCGTTTTGGGTGGGTCGGGCGGATCCTGCGCGTACCAAAATGTCATTGGCCTCACGGTCAGTTACCGCAGCTTCTGCTTCAAGTTCGGCCTGGGTGTGGGCCTTGAATTGGGATACCTCGCGCTCCTTGTCGGCGTCGCTCCAGCCCAGCAGCGGTGCTACAAAATCAGCAACGGCCGGGGCGGCATTTACGCCGCGGTCACCAAACTCGATGGCGATACGCAGACGGCGGGACAGGATGTCCTCCAAGTGCAATGCACCCTCGTGGGTGACGGCGTAGCGGACCTCGGCCCACAGGTAGGACTCTGCACCTGGCACTGGCTCGAGCAGGGAGGCGTCCTCAGTAGCTGGCGCTAGGACCTCGCCCAGCAAAGAGCCATAGCGGCCGAGCAGGTGCTCAATGAACTTCTCGCTCAGGTTGTAGCGACGGGCCAGAGATGGGACTTGGTTAGCTAGAGCATGGTAGCCAGCGGCACCCAGGATCGGGGTTTGCTCGGTGATGGACTCTGGGACCTTGGTACCCAGTTCCTTCACCGCCAGGTCCACGGCATCCTTACCGATGACGCGGTACGTGGTGTACTTACCGCCGGCGACAGAGACCATGCCTGGGGCCACGCGTGCGACGGCGTGGTTGCGGGAAAGGTTGGTGGTGGAATCGGACTTGCCGGACAGCAGCGGGCGCAGGCCGGAGTAGACGCCCACGATGTCATCGCGGGTGATCTTACGGCGTACGCGCTGGTTAACCTGGCCCAAAATATAATCAATATCGGACTTGGTTGGTGCCGGATCCGGCAGGGACAGCCCCTTTTCCCAATCGGTGTCGGTGGTACCGATGATCCAGTACTCGCCCCATGGGATAACGAAGAGGACGGACTTTTCGGTTACGAAGCACAGGGCCGCGTCCGCATCGAGCGCATCCTTTGGCACAACGATGTGTACGCCCTTGGACGCGTGCACGGTGAACTTGCCTTCCACGCCGGCCATCTCTTGAACCTTGTCATTCCACACGCCGGTAGCGTTGATGAAGACCTTGCCGCGCACAGTGGTTTCGCGCCCAGTGGCGGTATCGCGGACCTTGGCACCTACGATGCGGCCGCCGCGGTCCTTGTCAAAGCCAATGACCTCGGTATTGGTGCGGACATCGGCGCCGTACTCGGCGGCGGTACGCAGCACGGTCATGGTATGGCGGGCGTCATCCACGAGGGTGTCGTAGTAGCGAACGCCACCCACAATGGCATCATCCTTCAGGCCCGGGGTCACCTTCAGCACGCCCTTACGGGTCAAGTGCTTCTGCATTGGCACGCTCTTCGATCCGCCCATGAGGTCATAGAGCGTAAATCCACCGAACATCATGACGCGCTCCCATACATGGTGGGTCAGCGGGAAGATGAACTTCAACGGCTTCACCAGGTGAGGTGCCAGGGTAGACATGTTGAGCTCGCGCTCCTTGAGGGACTCAGCCACGAGGCGGAAGTCAAACATTGCCAGGTAGCGCAGGCCACCGTGGAACATCTTGGAGGAGCGGGAAGAGGTACCTGCGGCGAAGTCGCGTGCCTCAATGACGGCGGTCTTCAGACCGCGGGTGGCGGCATCCGCTGCCGCTCCGGCACCCACGGAACCGCCACCGATAATGACTACGTCGTAGTCCTCATCTGCGTACCCGTTCCATAGAGTTTCAAAGTATTCGGGGTTAAAGGATTGATTGCTTTGCTGGATCATTACTGACCGCATCTCCTTCCTTGGTGCTTGCATGTGCCTGGGCCATAGGTCCGTGAATGAGATGGCATAAGCACAGCTAAAAGCAGGTAATTATGGGTTCGGTGGAAAGTATCGCACCGGGGCTACAGAGACTTCATCTCCTAAAAT
This sequence comes from Corynebacterium nasorum, assembly GCF_030229765.1. Lineage (NCBI taxonomy): Bacteria > Bacillati > Actinomycetota > Actinomycetes > Mycobacteriales > Corynebacteriaceae > Corynebacterium > Corynebacterium nasorum. The sequence goes on from NZ_JASPGY010000002.1 coordinate 284,943, forward strand.
ATATGTTAGGGGTCACCGACTTGAGTTACACATGTGGTTACTCACACGTAAGTTTCAGGCCCGTAAGCAGTCAGTTTCCTTAAAATACTTAGACTTCCAAAAAGAAAACCACCCCCTCGCGGGGGTGTAAAGCGGACGAAAAACTGTCGCTATTTCTTCGCTAAACGCGCCATCGCCTCGAGTACCTCTGACATTCCGGCCTTTTCTGCCGAGTAGGTTACCGCTTGAGCACCCTTAACCACCTCTATCGGGGCAGTTTCCAAAGCCACCACCGGCATCCACTCAAGGAAGTCCTCATCCCCCGGCTCATTTGCAAAGACTAGAGTCTCTTCCGGCTCATCCTGCAGATCCTCTAGGATGCGCTCCACGCCTTGTGCCGCACTGGCGGCAGTAACGGACATTGCTGCAGCATCGAGGCGTGGCTGTGCAACATCCTCATCAATGACAATGGTCCACACGGCTTGCGGGACATCTACATCGCCCGCGGGCGATACCACTATGAGAACTTCGGCCGCCGGGTAGATATCCGCAAAAGCCTTGCGCAACCGCGGGGTCAGTGCTCCATCCTCCCAATTCAGCGCACTACTATGCGCTACCACCACACGCGGGATGGAGGAGAATTGAGCCTTCATGCGGTGCGGCAGGCGCGAGACGATAAGCCGGGATTGGGTAGCTGCTGCCAAAAGGCCCTGCTCAGCTTTAGAACCGGCCCAAATCTCTTTGCTGCTGGCGGTAATGGAAGCCTGGGTTTGCGCCACATCAGATTTCAGTTGCGCCATAACATCCGCGACCTTATCGCGACCTTCATCCAAACCACGTGTTGCCTCTTCCACCACGGCGTTGAGATTGGCTTTGATCCAATCCAAAGTCTCTGGGGCGGTGCGCGCCTTAGTCTTGGGCGCATCCTCTTCATCCCCCTTGGCGGCGGCCATGCGGTTGCGCACTAGGTCAACCGTGGTGACGGATACGCGTTCTTTAAGCCCCACCAGATCATCACGTAGCCGGCGTACGCGGTGGCGCTCAGTTTCTACTTCAGCATCCCGCTCCTCCGCTTCTTCGAGGGTGGGAGCGCCGCCGCCCTTGCGGGCGGGCACCCAATAATCGCCCGCTGGCATGGGGCCAAATTCAGCTTCGTACTGTTCCCATAGCCCTTCCAAAGCCTCTTGCATTCGGCGCCTAATCTCCGCGGTATCGGCTTCCGCATCACCAGTGGGATAGTACGGTTCTAGGGCAGTGATAAAGACTGGAGTCTTCGTCCGTCCCAGATTCTTTTTATGCCCCTTGGTCCACAGGCGCTGGGAGCCGAAGATGACCTGCGGGATTACCGGCACCCCAGCCTCATAGGCGATGCGGGAGGCACCACTTTTCATGCTGCGAATTTCGAAGCTGCGGGAAATCGTGCCTTCAGAAAACACCCCGACAAGTTCGCCCTCTTTAGCGAGCCGAACCGCCTGCCGCATTGAGGCATTGCCATCGATGCGATCAACTGGCACATGGTGCATGGCCTTGAGCAAGGGACCCGCTAGTGGGGCTTTAAAGATGCCAGCCTTTGCCAAGAAGCGCACGAGGCGCTTTTTGCGGTAAGCCAAAAAGGCCCCGAAGAGGAAGTCCATGTAGCCGGTGTGGTTACAGACCAATACCGCGCCGCCTTCATCGGGGATATTTTCTTCACCCGAAAGGCGCATTTTTAATCCCTGCGCCAGAGTCACCCCCCTACCAATGTGAGTGATCTGGCGGTACAGGAAATTCGTCGCAGCGTTCATAACTCTCCAGGACGACGGCGGACTTACTGCGGGGTGAGGACATCCTTGCCCACGAAGGGGCGCAGGGCCTCAGGGACAACGACAGAGCCGTCGGCCTGCTGGTGGTTTTCCAGAATAGCAACGAGCCAGCGAGTAGTGGCCAGGGTGCCGTTCAAGGTAGCTGCGGTTTGAGTCTTGCCGTTTTCGTCGCGGTAACGGGTGGACAGGCGGCGAGCCTGGAAGGTGGTGCAGTTCGAGGTGGAAGTCAGCTCGCGGTAGGTGCCTTGGGTAGGAACCCAAGCCTCATTGTCGAACTTGCGGGCCGCCGAAGAACCGAGATCGCCACCGGCAATGTCGATGGTGCGGTAGGGCAGCTCCATGGCTTCAAGCATGTCCTTTTCCATGGATAGAAGGCGCTGGTGCATTTCCTCCGCATCTTCAGGCTTGCAGTAAACGAACATCTCCAGCTTGTCGAATTGGTGGACGCGCAGGATGCCGCGAGTGTCCTTACCGTGGGAGCCAGCCTCGCGGCGGAAGCAGGAGGACCAGCCAGCGTACTGCAGCGGACCGTTAGAGAGGTCGATGATCTCATCCTTGTGGTAGCCGGCAAGGGCTACCTCAGAGGTACCAACCAAGTACATATCATCAGCCGGGAGGTAGTACACCTCATCAGAGTGCTGTCCCAGGAACCCGGTGCCGGACATAATGTCTGGGCGGACTAGAACTGGCGGAATCATCAGCTTAAAACCAGCTTCGCGCGCCTTCTGTGCCGCGAGCATGAGCATTCCTAGCTGCAGGAAGGCACCGTCACCAGTGAGGTAGTAGAAGCGAGCTCCACCTACCTTGGCGCCACGCTTGACGTCGATGAGGCCTAGGGATTCGCCCAGCTCAAGGTGGTCCTTCGGTTCGAAGTCGAACTCAGGAATCTGGCCGACCTCTTCCATCACCACGAAGTCATCTTCGCCGCCGGCTGGGGCACCTTCGACCACGTTATCCAGCTTGTACTGCAGCTCTTCCACCTTGGCCTCAGCGGCAGACTGTGCCTCTTCCGCTTCCTTGACCTTGGCCTTCAGCTCATTGGAGCCCTCTAGCAAAGCCGGGCGCTCTTCCGGGGAGGCCTGGCCGATCTTCTTGCCAAAAGCCTTCTGCTCGGAGCGCAGTTCGTCGGCCTTTTGAATAGCAGCACGGCGCTGCTCATCAGCTTCCAAGAGCTGGTCTACGAGGGAGGGATCCTCACCTCGATTCACCTGGGAAGCACGGACAACGTCAGGGTTTTCGCGGAGTAGCTTGAGATCAATCACGAATGTAAGTTTAGCGTATTGACAACACCTTGCGGTGGTAATAACCAGCGAATTACCATGGAGTTATGTCCGCCGTTCAGCTCCCCGCCCGCACTATTACGGACGGCCCCGTTCCAAAACACGCCCAATTGCACGATATCCTCGAAGAATTGTGCCGCACGACCCTCAAACCCGGCGATACCCTCCCCGGCGAAAGGCTCCTTGAAGAGACCTACGGGGTGTCACGTATCACAGTACGCCGCGCCATCGGTGATCTCGTCGCGGCCGGGAAATTGCGCCGCATCCGCGGTAAGGGCACCTTCGTGGCCCCCAATCCCCTAGTCTCCCGGCTCCACCTGGCCTCATTTTCAGATGAGATGGGCGCCCAAGACGTCACCGCCTCTTCTAAAATCCTTACTAGCGGCCGCAGTAGCGCCCCAGAGGATGCCGCCATCTTTTTTGATACGCCCGCTAACGCCGAACATATTCACCTGCGCCGCCTGCGCTTGGGCGATGGCGAACCGTACTCCATCGACGATGGCTGGTATAACTCCACGTTCGCGCCCAGCCTTTTGGAAAATGACATCTACAACTCGGTCTACGCCATCCTCGATTCTGTCTTTGATGTCCCCATCACCGATGCGGATCAGACGGTCTCTGCAATATCGGCCGATGCGGACACTGCCCCGCTTCTCGACGTCCCCGTGGGCACCCCGCTGCTCCACATTGTGCGCTACTCCCGCTCGGGCGATAGGCCGGTAGAGTGGTGCTCCTCGGTTTATCGCACCGACCGCTATCGCCTGACTACCCGGGTGGCTAGGGAGAACAGTCTCTAGCCAGCATCCAGGTTAAAAGGTAAGATTAGGGGCCTTATGAAGAAATCACCTGCGTGGCGTTCCGCTGTGGCCGTCCAGATTGTCTTGATTGCGGCAATCGCGGCGGCCGTTTTCATGGGCATCTACGGCGTTATCAGCTCCCAGAAATCGGGCAGCGATGAGACCACCGCTGCCCAGCAGCACGATAGCGGGGATAATTCAGAAACCGCTGCCCCTAAACCGGAACCTTTCACCGCCGCGGCCGCTGGTGCCTGCTTGACGTGGGATATCGCGAAAGATGGCTCCGCCACAGGGTTCAAGGAAGTACCTTGTTCCGAACAGCACCGCTTCGAGGTCTCCAAGACCGAAGACTTAAGTGTGTACCCCACCAGCGAATTCGGACCAGATGCTACTCGCCCGGCACTTACCCGCCAACACCAATTGCGCGATGAGCTGTGCGAATCCGCCACCGTGAACTACCTGCACGGCAAGTGGGATCCCAACGGCAAGTACGACGTAGCATCCATTCTCCCGCCGCAGTCTGCCTGGGATCGCGGCGACCGCACCCTACTCTGTGGCCTGCAAACCACCGATGACCACGGCGTACCGCAGCTTAATCACGGCAACGTAGAAGCCTCCGAGCAGGCCAACCTCACCAAGCCGGGCGAATGCTTGGCCATCGATGACAAGCAGGTTCCACACGTCGTTGAATGCGCTAAGCCGCACCAGATGGAAACCGTATCCGTCATTGATGTGGGCAAGCAGTTCCCTGATGGCTACCCGGATGGCAAGGATATGGACAAATTCCTTTCCGATACCTGCACCGCCGCTACCGAGGACTACCTCGGCGGCGAAGAACAGCTCTATCAATCCACGCTGCAACCGTTCTGGGGTTCTATCACCGAGGCCTCATGGAATGGTGGCACCAAGTCCGTCAATTGCTTCCTCGTGCATGCCCGCGCAGGCGGCGGCTTCTCTGCCATCACCGGTTCCGCTACCGGTGGCCGTCAGGCCCTGACTATCGATGGCAAGCCGCCGGAGGAGCGACCTGAGCGCAATCCGCTGCGCGAGGATAAGGACAATAAGCCAGCGCCCGAATCCGCCGCCCCTGCACCAGCCCCAGCACCCTAATGGTGGAGGTTTCGGAAGAGCGCTTCGATGAAATGGTCAACGAGGCGCTGGATCAGGTCCCCGAGGAATTTGTGCGCCGCATGCGCAACCTCGTTATTTTGGTCGAAGATGAAAACCCCGATAACCCCATGTTGCTAGGGCTCTATGAAGGCGTGGCGCTGCCCCACCGCACCTTCGATCACACTGGTTTCCTGCCCGATGCGATCTTTATTTATCGCAAGACGCTGCAGCGCTGGGCTGGTAGCGAGGAAGAACTAGCGGAACAGGTTAAAGTCACCGTCTTCCACGAGCTCGGCCACTATTTTGGCCTCGAGGAAGAGGAGCTGCACCGCCTAGGTTGGGGCTAGAGCTCCGTATCTGCCCAACGGGTCAATGTCCACTGCCCAAAGTCCTTGCCGCGCGGCTCCATCACCATGAAGCGACAATTGGGCAGATAGCCGGTATAGGCAAAGTCGGCATCAACCCCCGTGGCATGCTTGGTGACCACGCGGATGGCCGCGCCGTGGCTGACAAGGATGACATCATGGTCGTCGGCAAGCTGGCCCGCAATGCCCTCCAGCACCGGCTGGTAGCGCGCCAGCACATCCTCTAGGGTCTCGCCACCTTCCATGCCGGCGTCCTGCTCGCCATCGCACCAGCCGCGCATGGCCACCATGTGCGAACGGTGGGCATCCTCGCTGCCGTCCATTTCCCAATCGCCGGCAGAAATCTCGTACACTCCGGCAATCACGTCCACACGCTGGGAAAACTCGGGCATACCGCGCTCTTGTTCAAAGGCGCGTGCCGCCAGCATCGCAGTCTGCTGAGCGCGCAGGGCAATGGAACATTTAAATTCCACCTCGCGCTCGCCCACCAACTGCGCTAGCTCACGGCCGACCTCCGTGGCTTGGTCGCGCCCGCGCTCAGTAAGCTCGGCCCCAGGCGGGCGGGTATCAAGAAGACGAGAAATATTGGAATAGGTCTGGCCATGGCGCAGCAGGATGATTCTTCCGGGCATGCCTCTAGATTATTGGCCCCTGCGTGCCCGCGCTACCCATTCATCCGCCGCGGCAAGATCGCGCGGCGGCCTGCCTGCGGGGGTTGCCGCCGGCCAAGAACCAAGGAAGAGCACGTTCTGCGCCCGCAACCACAATGCCCGGAGCGCCTCTGCCACCGGTTGGTCTTCAATATGCCCAATGAGGTCTACATAGAAACGGTATTCCCCAAAGGCCTCCCGCTTAGGACGCGACTCGATCCGGGAAAGGTCCACCCCACGGTGCGCAAAGTCCTGCAGTGCCCCCACCAGGCTGCCCGGCTCATTAGGCAGGGTGAAGATAACACTCGTGCGATCCTGTCCGGTACGCGCGGTTGGTTTTCCCGGGCGCCCCACCAAAACAAACCGTGTTGCCGCGCCCTTTATATCCGCCACCCCCTGGGCGATGGTCTCCAAGCCAAAGATCTCGGCCGCACGCGCTGGCGCCGCCGCGGCATCAGCGTCCCCACGGGCCACAGCCTCGGCCGCAGCCGCATTGGAGCTAGCCGGCACGAACTCAACCTCCGGCAGGTGTTCTTTTACCCACCCGCGGATTTGTTGGAAAGCCACCGGGTGGGTACTGAGCCGTTTAATATCCTCCGCATCCGGCCGGGTCATGATGCTAAAGGCCACGGGGATATCCACCTCGCGGTAAATCTGCACCGGTTCTCCCTCTACAAGGGCATCAAAGGTGGTGGTTACCGCGCCATCGACGGAATTTTCAATAGCTACGCAGGCATACTCGGCCTGCTCGGCGCGCACCGCGGCCACCGCTTCCGATGGAGAGCCAACCGGCATGGTCTCTACTTCCGGCATATGCGCGGCAAACTTGTACACGGCCGCTTCCGTAAAAGTTCCGGCCGGTCCAAGGAAGGCGATGGTGGTAGTCATGCTCGTCACCTTAGCCCACTAGACTGGTGCCCCATGGACTTTTCCGTAGAACAGCTCCGCGCGGACCTGCGCGGCCTTGCCCCAGAGGAGCATGGTTTTACCTACGTGGATCTGGACCGCAAGCCTTCCGCCTACGGCCGGCTAAGCGGCTGGGTCCTGTCCGCCAAGGATCTCTGCGATGTCCGCGGCATGCCCACTACCTTGGGAAACATCGATCGTACCTACTACCCTGAGCGTAGCGATTCCTTCATAGAGGGTTTGGAAAAGCAGGGCGCGCATATCATCGGCAAGTCCTCCGCTCCGGAGCTTGGCCTGCGTGTAGATACGGAACCGGTGGGCCTGCCCCACCCCGAAAATCCCCTCTACCCCGGATGCACCCCGGGTGGTTCTTCGGGTGGCGCGGCGGTGCAAGTCGCACGAGGATTGCTGCGAGCAGCCCACGCCAGCGATGGCGGCGGATCCATCCGCGTGCCGGCCGCGGCCTGCGGCGTCGTGGGTTTCAAACCGGCGGGTGCGGAGCTAGGTGTGCAGGGCTTTATTACCCGAACCGTGGCCGATAATGCGTTTTTGCATGGCCACCGCATGATCACCCCGCGCGCCCGCATCGGTCTGCTGCTGGAGCCGTTGTTCTGCGATGCCAGCGTCGCTGCGCACCACCTCCGCGCCGCCCGCGAGGCCGCCCAGCGCCTACAGGCAGCCGGCTTTCAGGTAGCGCCCATTTCCCCCTACCCTCAGGCTCGGTCTACCTTTGCGCATTTCCGGAATATTTTTACCTCCCGCCTAGCGGAGCTTCACCCAGCAGAAGGCTACGCCGAGTGGATTGCCCAGCAGGGGCGGCGCGTCAGCTCTGCTGAGGTGGCCGCGGCGCGGGCACACGTTCGGCAGCTGCCGGACCTACTGGCCCAAGAGTGGGGCGTAGATGCCATCCTCACCCCGATGCTGACCACGGATCCACCGCGCACCGGATATTTCCTGTCTCTGTCCCATGAGGAGAATTTCGCAGCCCAGACCCAGTGGTCCCCGTGGGGTTCGCTGTTTAATATGGCCCAACTTCCCGCCATTTCCGTGCCGTGGACCATTCCCAATCACCCACCGGTGGGAGTACACCTAGGGGGCATTACGCTTTCCGACGCCTCCCTGCTCGGCCTCGCCCATATCCTGCACCCATGACCAAGTCTCTACGCGCCGAACTGCTCATCGTCCTCACCCTCACCTTTGGTATTTCCGGGGTGCGGGCGGTGTTGAACCTCATCAATTCCTTCGCCTCACCGCAGCGGCTCAATGAGCAATCGGTCACGCTCAACTCCAGCCAGTCCTCTTTAGCCTGGGTGGATATGGGCCTGCAGCTGTGCTCGGCCGCTGTACTCTGCTCCTATGGTGCCTTAGCGCTCTTCCTGCTGGCTAAGGACCATATTTTCCCGCGCGCCTACCGCGCCCGCGACTGGCTGGAGGGGGCAGGGCTTGCCGCACTTATTGGAATTCCGGGACTCGCCCTATATTTCACGGCGGTCCACTTCGGGTGGAGCAAAGAGGTTATCCCCGGCGATTTTGCCAATGCTTGGGTGCACATTCCCGTTTCCCTTTTTAAGGCAGCGGCTAATGCCTTTGCGGAGGAAACCGTGGTGGTGATGTGGTTTATGACGCGCTTGCGCCAGGCCCGTTGGTCCCTGCCGACAATACTTGCCGCGAGCTCTATCTTGCGCGGTTCTTACCACCTCTACCAAGGAGTTTCTGCTGGATGTGGCAATATCATCATGGGGTTGGTTTATGGCTACTACTACCACCGCACGGGACGGGTATGGCCGTTGGTCATAGCGCATTTTCTTATCGACGCCGTCGCTTTCGTGGGTTATTCCTTCCTGTGAAAATGCCCTTAGAGGGACGTCGCGAAGCGGGCGAAACTCCCCGCACCTTGTAAGGTATAGCGCATGACTGAATCAGGACGAGATCCGCATAGGGAGGCCCGCCGCGCCGGCGACGGTTCCTCCACTGAATTCGTCCTTGGGGCCGATGGGCGTCCCCTCAAGGATCGATACGGCCGCCCCATTCGACGCCGTTCCTCCGCCCGCCCGACGCCGCGGCGCGTCGAACCGGAACAGCAATCCTTCCGCGCTCCGCAGCCACAGCGGCAGCAACAGCCACCGCGCCGCACCCCGCCCCCAACGCCGAGCCGCTACCCGAGTCAATACCGAGCGCAGCAACGCCCGCCCCGTCGGACCGAACCCCGACCTGCGCCCCGCCAGCGCCCGCATAGCCGCCGCAAGAAGGTCAATCCGGCCAAGCGCGCCCTCGGTTGTATTGGTATGGCGCTTGTTGTCCTCTTGGTATTCAACCTCGTCTTCATGTTTTGGACCGATGCTCGCCTGACCCGTATCGAGGCACTCCCCGAAGACCAAGTGCCTAATACCGCCGGCACCAACTGGTTGCTTGTTGGTTCCGATTCCCGTCAGGGACTCAGCGAGGAACAGCAGGCTGAACTGGGCACCGGCGGCGATGTGGGCGAAGGCCGCACCGATACCATCATGCTGCTGCACATCCCTCGCACCGGCAAGGCCAAGCTTGTGTCCATTCCGCGCGATAGCTACGTAGAGGTCCCCGGTTTTGGCATGGACAAGATCAATGCCGCCTTTACCTACGGTGGACCGCAGCTACTCGCCCAAACCGTTGAAGGGACAACCGGTCTGCACATCGACCACTATGCCGAAATCGGCATGGGTGGCCTGGCCAATGTGGTCGATTCTGTCGGCGGTGTGGACGTGTGCGTGAAAGAACCCATCAATGACCCGCTCGCCGGCATCGATCTCCAAGACGGCTGCCAAAAGCTCAAGGGACGCGATGCCTTGGGCTACGTGCGCACCCGTGCTACTGCCATGGGTGACCTAGACCGCGTGCAGCGCCAGCGCGAATTCTTCTCCGCTTTGCTGGATAAGGTGGCTTCTCCTGCCACCATTATCAATCCATTCCGCGCCTACTCCTTGGTCAACCACACCGCTTCCTCGTTCATCGTGGGCAACGGTGACCACGTCTGGCATCTTGCCCGCGTGGCGCTTGCCATGGGCTCCGGTGTGGAAACAGAAACCGTCCCCATCGGTGGGTTCCAAGACACCGAGGTAGGCAACGTAGTCCTCTGGGACGAGGAAGCAGCCTCTGGGTTGTGGGATTCCCTCAAATAGGGATCAAAAAATGGCACCTCCGCCACAGGAGGTGCCATTTTTATGTCTTTAACGCAAGGTCACCTGACGAGACTTGATGTTTTCGAGCTGCTTGCGCTCATCGGCGCTGAGCTGAGCATCATTAGAAATTTCCTCCTCCAGGGCCTTATCCACGCGGGTGAGGTGGTCCTCATAGGAAGCGTGGTCAACCTCTGGATCCAAGTCAAAGACTGGGGCAATAAGGCCGTGGGTGCGGAAGACACCGGCAAACTTGGTATCTTCACCGAGGTTCAGCTCACCGCGGGCGGCTACGCGTGCCAGCGCATTCAAGAATGCGGATTCATCGTCACTCGGGCGGACCCAACGAATATGGGCCTTGCCACCGCCGGCATTTGCCCAGAAAGCAGCGCCGGTGATGTTCTCGCCCACTTCGTGGGACTCAATGACGGAATCATTAGCTGCGCGCAGGGACTGCGCAATCTGCGGGGTGACCTGTGCACCCTCCGGGATCCACCATTCGAAGTCTTGGTGCACCTGCACGTCGAGGGTAGCGGAGGCGTCGATAAGCTCTTCCAGCTTCGGCTCCGAGCCATCAGCCGCAGTGGATTCCAGGGTGGCGCCAGGCTCATTATTCTTCACCCAGTTGAGGGCAAAGGCGAGGTCGCGGCCCGGGTTATGGGTATGCGACTGTACCTGCAAGCCCACGAAGGCATCGCCGCCAAATTCGGCATCACGAATTAGCGCAGCAGAAGCACCCGGCAAGACGGTGGCTACATATACGTTCTTGTCGCAGCCCTTGACCTCAAGCTTGGCAAAAGCGGAGGGGACGAACTCCTGCATGGCGACCAGGCTGGCCTCTGCAGCAAGTCCACCGTAGGGGCGGGGATCCTTTTCTAGGGCAGCGCGCTCCTTGGCGCGGGCGGCGAGCTTTGCCTGGCGGCGGGACATGCCCTCAGGCAGCTGTTCCTTGTTCTTTTTCTTCTTGGCCATGCTTCCAAGATACCTGGTTACTAGAGCTCAATGGCATGCAGGGCCACTTCGGGTTGGTTGGTAGCGAGCATATCCACCCCATTGGCCCACGCCCACTTCATATCCTCCGGCTTATCTACGGTCCACAGGTAAGTAGGCAATCCCTGGGCACCGATAATTGCTGGCTGTAGCTTCGCACGCAGCAAGGATACGCCCAGCGCGGTGGGCTTGGACAACATCACATCGGGCCGGTTGACGTGGCGTTCCCAATCGCGGCGGAGATAAATCCGGTCCATATGCGGCGCCAAGTTTTGCATCCGCCGAATGGCATGGTGGGAAAAGGAAATGATGTGGATCCGGGGATCGTCGAAAAGCCCCGCATAACGCAGGCGCAGCACCGTTTGCTCCTCCAGGATGTCGCCCTGCCCGGAGGGGTGCTTGGTCTCGATGTATAGGTGGTGCGGTTTGCCCTCGAGTAGCTCCAAGAGTTCATCGAGAAGCATCATGCGTTGGCCCGAACCGATGTCCACGCCGCGCAATTCTTCCCAGTCCAGCTTGGAAATGCGGCCGGGACGCCCCGCAGTGCGGTCCAACGTGGGATCGTGTTGGACCACTACCTTTCCATCGCGCGTCAAGCGTACATCGCACTCGACGCCATGAATTGGCAAATCTAAAGCCTTCTCAAAAGCTAGAGGGGATAGCTCTGGATATTTTCCGGAGTATCCCCTGTGGGCGACAATCTTCACTAGCCGAAGAACTCTTCCTTGATGTCATTCAGGGTCTTCGCAGAAGCATCGAAACGCTCCTTTTCGTGCTCATTGAGCTGCAGCTCAATCGCGCGCACGATGCCGGAACGATTGATAATGGCGGCAGTGCCGATGTAGAGATCTTCTACGCCGTACTCGCCCTGCAGATACGCAGAAACTGGCAGAGCCACGTCCTGGTTCTGGATGACGGCGGCGGTAATGCGGGCTAGGCCCATGCCGATGCCGAAAGAGGTAGAACCCTTGGCATCAATGATGGAGTAGGCAGCATCGCGGGTATCTTCGAAGATCTTCTCGATGCGTTCAGCGTACTCCGGATCCGTGTCGAACTTCTTGGACAACGGAACACCAGCGATATTGGCAGTAGAGACGGCCGGCAGCTCGGAATCGCCGTGCTCGCCCACGATGTAGGCGTGAACGGACTTCGGGGCAACGCCTTCTAGCTCACCCAGCATGTAGCGGAAGCGAGCGGAGTCCAGCACGGTGCCGGAGCCGATGACTCGCTTGTGGTCCAGGCCGGAGGCCTTCCATACGGCGTAGGTCAGGATGTCCACTGGGTTGGAGGCGACAAGGAAGATGCCGTCAAAGTCATTGGCCATGACATCGGAGACGATGCTGTTCATGATCTTGACGTTTTTGCCCACCAGGTCGAGGCGGGTTTCGCCCGGCTTCTGTGCGGCACCGGCGCAGATGACAACCATATCGGCGTCTGCGCAATCGGCGTAGGTGCCCTTGGTGACGCGAGTGCGGGTGGGGGCCCAAACAACGCCGTGATTGAGGTCCATGACGTTGCCCTCTAGCTTCTTTTCATCGATGTCGATGATTGCCAGGTGGTCAACGATGCTTTGGTTGATGAGAGCAAAGGCGTAGGCGACTCCCACGTCGCCGGCGCCGATGAGAACTACCTTGTTTCCTACATGATTTGCCATGACCCCATTGTGCAACTTTTTGGGGGGTTTTGCACGGGCTAGATCTCACCCTGAAATTCCCACCGAAATCTGGGACAATCGGGCATTATGAAACGCGCTCTCCGCCGCGCTGCACTAATCGCTCTTGGCGTAGCCGCGGATCTCACGCCCATCGTCCGTATGACCAGCCGGCAAACCTTACCGCCCAATATGTCGGCTGGAATTTTGGGTGCGGAATTAGCCACGTGGGCAGCAATTTCACCCTCTCTCCTCCCTCGCCCGTGGTGGGTGACTGCCGCCAATGTAGCCATTGGCCAGGGCATCGGACATTTGGGGGCGGCTTCGACAAGCTTCCTACTCAACAGCATTGGTAAGCGCCCCCAGGACCGCCTGGGGCCGCAACATCGACAGATCCTGCACCTTGCTATCGGCGCCGGCACCGCCTTTAATGCCGTACTTTCGTTGCGCAACCAGAAAAAGCAGGCGGAGTTAGTCAATAAACAGCTCGTGCGCGGGCCCGTTACGGCGGCGATCGGCTTGGCCGCTGGCACCGCAGGCTATGGCACACTACTGCTTATCGGGGAAGCCACACAGCTGGCCGTTACTAAATTATCGCGCCAATTGGGACGCTGGGTTCCGGCGCTTATCGCTTGGCCGGTTGTTAGCGCAGGACTGAGCCTAACGGCCTTTGCCCTTTCTGATCGCGTGGTTTTTCGGCGCTGGTTGCGTTCACTTTCGCACCAAGCGCAAAGAATCAATAAGCAAATTTTCCCCGGCACCTCCATGCCTTGGGAGCCGGAGCGGTCCGGCAGCCCGTGGTCGCTCGAGCCGTGGTCAGCACTGGGGCAGCAGGGGCGCCGCTTTGTTTCTAATGGCCCCCGCGCCCGCGATATCCGCATGGCAACAGGAATCAATGCGAAAGAGCCCATCCGCATCTATGCCGGATACATTCCGGGGCGTTCCTTCCGGCAATCCGCAGAGAAAGTTCGCGCCGAACTCGAGCGCACTGGTGCCCTAAGGCGCGAAACTATTGTTATCCAGATGCCTGCGGGTTCGGGATGGATAAATAATTGGGGCGCGTGCTCCTATGAGTTTTTAACCGGCGGTGATTGCGTCACCGTCACCATGCAATATTCCTATCTGCCTTCGGTCTTTGCTTACCTTGTAGATAAAAACGCCCCGAAGCAGGCAGCCCGCGAATTGATTCGGGTGATACAAGAAGAAATAGATAAGCTACCGGAGGAAAACCGCCCTCGGCTCTATTTTGCAGGTGAATCGCTTGGAGCCTACGCCATTATGGATAACTACCATAATGTGGAGGATCTACTTTCTGCCTGCAATGGCGCCGTCTTTTCCGGCCCTCCACGCATGACGCATTTTACCCAGCGTTTGCGCCGAGACATTGGCTCTTTGGAACGTCTGCCCGTTATCGATGGCGGTAAACATGTGCGCTACGCAGCGGCCCCAGACCACACGCTACACGACGCCTTTGGCAACGACTTCGCCCATACCTGGCGCCGGCCCCGCATGCTCATTGCCCAACACGCTTCCGACGCCATCGTGTGGTGGGACCTGAATCTCCTTGTGCGCAGGCCCACATGGATCCATGAACCGCAGCCGGAGGCCCTGCACGCGGATACCTTCCGGCAGCTGCACTGGGTGCCATTTATTACCTGGTGGCAAATTGGCTTGGACCAAATCAATTCCCTCAACGTCCCCGGCGGGCACGGGCACAACTATTTTGAGGAAATGCTCTGGTATTGGGACGAGGTTTTAGGATCCCAATCGCGCCAATCGCTCACCCCAAAGTTGGCTAAGAAGATTGCCCGCTTCATCCGGCGCGACGCTTAATCGCACTTCACCCCGGTGCTGTGGTGCGGGCAGTATCCATTGGGCACCTTATGTAAATACTGCTGATGCTCGTCCTCAGCTAGGTAGTACTCCCCGGAATCTGTATCGGAGAGAAGTTTAACCTCCGTGGTGGTATCTCCGAATCCGAATTCCTTGAGCTTGTTTGCATAGGAATCCACGATGTCCTGGATTTCTGCCCGCTCATCCTCCGTGCGTGGATAGAAGGCAGAGCGATATTGCGTGCCTACATCATTGCCCTGACGGAAGCCCTGGGTGGGATCATGCGCCTCAAGGGCCTGCACCACAAGATCACGCAGGCTGATGCGTTGCGGGTCATAAACCACCTGAACCACCTCGGCATGGTTGGTCAGTCCGCGGCATACCTCGTAATACGTAGGATTCGGGGTAGTGCCCCCCGCATAGCCCACCGAGGTGGACTCCACTCCTTCTGTCTCCCAGAACATCTTCTCCGCACCCCAGAAACATCCCAGTGCAATGAGGATGGAGCGCTGCCCTTCTTTCCACGGTCCGGTAATCGGCGTTCCTAAAACAGCATGCGGGGCAGGGGCCAGAATCGGTTCGGCTCGCCCTGACAGGGCTTGGTCTGCGGCAACGAGCTTGGGCTCTGGTTTAAACATCCACATGAGGCATAGCTCCTTCCTTATTCCTTCTTCCCAACGTTGTACTGCGAAAAGCTATTCCACAGCCAGTTAATATTCGCGCTGGTTCCACAATTCGAATTAATCATGGCGAAATCTTTCAACCGTGCCTATCATCGGGACACGTACCCGAAGAAAGGATTAAATTAATGGCTGTTTACGAACTTCCTGACCTCCCATACGCATTCGACGCACTGGAGCCACACATCTCCGCAGAGATCATGGAGCTCCACCACGATAAGCACCACGCAACCTACGTTGCTGGCGCTAACGCTGCACTCGAGGCGCTCGAGGAAGAGCGCAACGGCGAGGCTAACCCGGATCGTATCCGTGCCCTGTCCAAGAACTTGGCATTTAACCTGGGTGGCCACACCAACCACTCCATCTTCTGGAAGAACCTGTCCCCGAATGGTGGCGGCGAGCCAACCGGCGAGCTGGCAAAAGCTATCAACCGCGACTTCGGCTCCTTTGAGAAGTTCAAGGCTCACTTCTCCGCTGCCGCTACCTCCCTGCAGGGCTCTGGCTGGGCAGTTCTGGGCTACGACCACATTGCTGGCCGCCTGATCATCGAGCAGCTGACTGACCAGCAGGGTAATACCTCCATCAACTTCACCCCGCTGCTGATGCTGGATATGTGGGAGCACGCTTTCTACCTGCAGTACAAGAACGTTAAGGCTGACTACGTCAAGGCCGTATGGAACGTCTTCAACTGGGATGACGTTGCTGAGCGCTTCGCTGCAGCCACCAAGTAACTCCTTTTAGTTACACAGGCCGCCCCCTCTGGGGCGGCTTTTTCTATGCTCGGATAAACTCCCGGAATTGCTGCACCGGAGGCGCATCGTCCCCGGCGCGCCACACCAAACCGAGTTCGCGGTACGCCGGCGGCGTAAAGGGAACTAGGCTTCCCACCTGTAGATAAGGATCATCCAGCGGCAAGAGCGCCACCCCAAGGCCGGCCGCTACCAGCCCCGCAACGGTGGTAAGCTCCATCGATTCGAAAACAAGGTGGGGACTAAAGCCGGCATCTTCCGCCAGGGCATCAAGGAGCATGCGCGTGCCATAGCCGGGAAGCATGCCGATGAACGGCTCGGCCGCACATTCCGCAAGATCTACCTCTTGCCGGTGTGCTGCCCAGTGGCCTTCCGGTACCGCAAGACCTAGGCGCTGCACCTTTATCTGGTGCCAGCCCAATGCGGCATTCGGCCGCGGGCCTACCAGCGCGAGGTCGGATTCGCCATTTTCTACTCTGCTCACCAGCTCTTGCGCCGCCCCTTGGTGCAGGCGAATATCCACGTGGGGGTGCAGCTCGCGATAACTTTTGATCAGATCCGGAACCAGCCAGGTGCCGAGCGAGTGCATGAAATCAAGGCGCACGGTACCTCGTTCGGGGTCCATGAGGCGGGCTACATCGTCCCGGCCTGACTCATAGGCGCGGAGCATTTCCCGTCCTGTCGCAGCGAAGACGGTTCCGCGCGAGTTTACATGCAGGGTGTGCCCAGTGCGCTCAAAAAGACGGGCACCGAGGCTTGCTTCTACGCGCTGTACGCGGCGGGTCAGTGCAGATTGGGAAATCCCCAGCTCATCGGCCGCAGCGCCAACCCGACCGTAATCCACCACGGCGAGGAAGCCGCGGATATCTTCAACATTCATGCATGCTCCGCATCGCTTTTTGTAATTTTCCACATTTTACACATGCAGTGCCACAAGGCAGGCTAAATGACATGACTAGAACGCGGCGTGCAACGGTAGCCATGCTCCTAGTGGGCTTGGCCATCTTCTCCAGCCTTTATTCCACCCAAGCCATTCTTCCCACGCTGGTACAAAACATGGGTCTTTCCTCCACCGAGGCGGCCATGACCGTATCGGCCGCTACGGGCGCGCTGGCCCTGTGCGTCGTCCCCGCTTCCATCCTCTCCGAACGCTTCGGCCGCGGCCGTATCCTGCTTATTTCGGCCGTTTCCGCCACCAGCGTGGGGCTCATTGTGCCGCTCGCTGCCGAAGGATGGCATCTTATTTTGCTGCGCGGCCTGCAGGGCGCTCTCCTCTCCGGTGCACCTGCTACCGCGATGGCATGGCTTTCTGAAGAACTCGATGATAAAGCGCTGCCGCGCGCCATGGGGCTCTACATTGCAGGCACCTCCGTCGGCGGCCTTACCGGCCGTCTCATTCCTACCGGGCTGGTAGAGATTTCCACGTGGCGCTGGGCCCTTTTTGGCTCGGCGCTAGTTTCGCTCGCCTTTGCCATCACGTCGTGGCTCCTGCTTCCCGCGCAACGCAATTTCCGGCCGAAATCCATCCATCTCACCAGCGAAAGTCGGGCGCTTTTCGGCCACTGGGCTAACCGGGATTTGGCATTGCTCTTTCTCACCGCGTTCCTCTCTATGGGCACGTTTGTCTCCATGTACAACTTCCTGACCTTCCGGCTCATCGATGATTTTGGGTTGGCCCCTTCACTCGCCGGTTTGGCCTTCCTCTTCTATCTTTCCGGCACGTGGTCCTCTGCACGGGCGGGCTCTCTCGTGGCACGGATCGGGCATGGGAAAACCCTCTGTGCTTCGGCCGCACTTTTTACCCTTGGCATCGCATTATGCGCCGGTCACCTTCCCATGACGCTCCTGGGCATGATCGCCTTTACCGTGGGCTTTTTCGCCGTCCACTCCACCGCCTCCGGGTGGGTGGGCCAGATTGCCACCCATGACCGCGCGGAGGCGTCCTCGATGTACGTATTCTGCTATTATTTCGGCTCTTCTGTGGTGGGAGCGTGTGCGGGCATGCTTTTCGACGCCCTTTCCTGGCCCCTCTTCATTGCCTTCTTCACCGCGGTGGCCCTTAGCCTTAGTGCGCTGACTTGGACCAGGATTAAATCCGACTAATATCGGTTTTATGCCTGAGAATAAGTGGTCGGCGCGGACGTGGCACCGAAGGGCCTCTCGGCCCGTATCTCTGTGGATGATGGTCTTCATCCTCGTGGGTGCCACGCATACCCTGGTGCCGAATTACCGATGGGTGCTCATTCACCTGTTCACCCTCGGACTAGTGAGCAATAGCATCATGGTCTGGTCACAGCACCTGACGGAAAAATTCACCCAACAGCGCCTCCCCGATTCCACCCGGCCCACCCAATTGGGTCGCATCTATGGCCTCAATGCCGGCATCATCATCACGCTACTCGGCCAAGTCCTTATGGAATTCTGGTCCCATCACTGGATAGTCACCCAGGTGGGAGCCACGCTCATTACTCTCATGGTGCTTTGGCATGCGGCATCGCTCTTCCGGCAATGGCGCGGCGCCAAAGAAAAGCGCTTCCGGCCGGTGGTGGGCGCCTATGCACTTTCCGCCCTCTGCCTGCCGGTAGGCGCCATGTTTGGCGCACTGCTAGCGGTCCACCCCGGCCACCCTACGCTGCTGCTCGCCCATATCGCCGCCAATATCGGCGGTTTCATCGGCTTGGCAGCGGCCGGCTCCCTCACCATCCTTTTCCCCTCCATTTGGCGCACCCAAGGTATCAATCGCCACATGCGTTCCTCCTTTGCCCTGCTCGCCGTCGGCGTGGCCGCCACCATCATTGGGGCCTTCCTCGGATTCCCCCAGTTGGGCCTAATCATGTACTGCTGCGGTTGGGTACTGAGTCTGCAGCAGTGGCTCGACAACGTGCTCACAGTGGCTAAAGACCCGCGCGATCGCATTACTTTCGCCTCGGTCTCCGTCCTTATGGCCTCGTTATGGCTGGTGCTGTCTTTGGCGTATTACACCGTCCAGCACTTTTTCACCCCTGCACCGGCACTGCCTTCCCTCGCCTTGCTGGTGGGGTTTGCCGGTCAGCTCCTCATCGGCGTCATGAGTTACCTCTTGCCCACCACCATGGGTGGCGGCCCCTCTGCCGTCCGAGCGGGCCTACAGCAGCTAGACAAACTCGGCTTATTGCGTGCCACATTCGTCAATGGCGGGCTACTCATCTGGATCGGTACCGATATTTCCCTGCTCAAGGTGGCCGCCTCCCTTCTGTGCATCCTTTCTCTGGCTGTCTACCCCGTGCTCATCGCCCGAGCGGTCAAAGCCCAGAAACAGGTCTTAATGAAAAAGGCGGAGGGCCCAGATCCCAAGCCGGGACCTGAATGGAACCAGGTATATATGGGCATAGCGATCCTCGCGGTCGTGTACGCCCTATTTACAGCGCTTTAACCCCCGGTGCTCCGGCATCCATCCACTCGCGTACCGCGCGGGTGGCCTGTACATCGCCGGAGTTATAGTCCAGCAAACGCTGCCGCGCCACGAGGTCCCCGGCTAGCGCCTCGCGCCGCGCATTCACGGATTCTTCGCCGTCGAAATCCTCTTCTGGCCACGTAAACCCAGCCTCAGGCGCAACAACCTTCAGGCCCAGGCCAAAGGGGCCGGCGAAGGATCTTTTAACGTGGGCGAACATATCCACCCACTCGGGCGAGGAGATGAACTCTTCTACCTCCCGCTCATCCACTTCGTGGAAGCGCCGCGCGGACATACGCATCCAGTGATTCTCGCCATGGGCAGAGTAGCAATAAGCAGCAAAGGTTTTACCCTGCGCATGCGCCTGCGCCCGCAGATCCATCAGCCAGCGCCAGAAGGCCGCAAAATTTTCCGCCTCGGCGCGCCCTCCCAACGGCTCCCAGGTCACGAAAGGGACATACTCGCCGTCGTACCACGCTCCCCATAGATACGCGCCCTGGTCCAGGTAGGCTTCCATATCCACGTCTACTTCCACGTCCGCCCGCGGAACGTTCACGTCACCGCGGCGCAACAATACTTCCCCGGCGCGCCAGGCGGCTGCAAGGCGGGAGGGTTCGCCCAGGTCGGCGTCGATAAGCGCCTGCACGGAAGTAATACCTCGCTCGCGGTAAGGCTTAGCGCGGTCGCCGGATAAAAAGAGCGAAATATCATCCGCCGCCACCAACTCTGGTTCACACAAAGACCAGAAGCGGCAGCTAGCGCACTCTTTAACCCGTACCGGCGCAGTAGGCAGCGGCTGATTCCACGCGCGTTCCAGATCAAACCTGGCCGTGTCAGTAAAAAATGCTCGCGTGCGATCCTGTCCAATGGCTCCGCCCCGGCCCGAATCAAGCCCTAGATCCTGCAAAGCACGAGCGGCAAAAGCTAAGCGGTAGCCATCCACCGCATGGTGGCGCAGCTTATACGGGGCTTCGAGCGGCTCGCTCAGCCCCAACCTGTGGGTGGGCACCGCCAGCGTCGTCTTCGTGTCATTCTTGCGGGCCACACGATGATTGGAGACGATGATCGGGGTGTATTTATCGCCCTCACGCAGCAGCACATCCACGTGCACCATCCACTCCTCGGTAGCAAAGACCGCATTGGTGATGTGCGTATATCCGGAAACCACAGCCTCAAGGGTGCGCATGGAGCGCTCCCACTCATCGCCTTCTAAATCGATGCGGCGGAAACGACCGGAACCCCTGCGCGGAAGCATCTGCATGACCGCCTCCACGGCGGCGGCGTGGCGCTCCGCCCGGGCAATCGAGGCATGGGTACGCGGCATCTCGGGGTGCGCACGCCGCTGCACTAAGCGGTAACGGCATCCCACAAGGTCCGAAGCAACAACCACATCCTCCACACCGGGTGAGCTTAATAGAATGGCAAGGTAAAGTTGAATCCAGACTCGATCAAACGTGAGGGAAATTAAATGAGCATTCTGAAGAAAATTAAAAAGGCCCGCCAAGAAGCACGCGCACAGGCAAAGGCTGCCAAGACCCGCGCTAAGGCAGAGGTAAAGGCCCAGTCTAAAGACCGCCGTCGCCAGCAAAAGCTCCTGGCCAAGCAGGAAAAGCACCTCATCAAGTCTGAGGAAAAGGGGCTAAAGAAGCGCCGCAAGCACGAGGAGAAGATGGCCAAGAATGAACTGGCCAAGCTCAAGGCCGGCCGTTTTAATTCCGATAACGTCAAGCGCTACGCCGGTGCACTGCGCACCGCCGCTCCCCTGCTGCTGCCACTTCTCTACCGCGGCTATGTAGGCTTGAAAACCGAAGGCGAAAAGCGAAAGGCCGCCAAAGCCGGCGTAACTTCAGACCAGATGGCTTCCTTTTCCGGCTACGGTGCCCCGCTCAAGGCCCGCACCGCAGGTATCCGCAATTCCCTCGATAACACGGATATCCCGGCCGGATTCAAGCGCGATGTGCGCGACCGCCTCCAGGAAGTAGACTCCGCCATCGACAATGCTGAGTTTATGACTAAGCAGCAGCGCCGCCGCGCACACAAGACCATTAGCTCGGAGATTGACTCCATTACTGCGGAAATCCAGCAGCGTCTGGCCCAGTAAAATCATTTATGCCACCACCGAATAGGGGGCGGTGGTGGCATATATTTATTTTCCATAAAGTTCCGGAATTTTTCGGGGAAAGTCTTTTCAGCCAGAAAAAGATGCGGATAATCTTCTAATCGCCCTATCCCTGAAACACCATTAATGCTCTCTTTGCTTGGTGTGCATTTAGAAAATTGGAGGCAAAATGTCCCGCCGTGAAGTGACCCAATTTTACGACGACTTGGACCACACCCTAATTCCCGAAGACCAGCTAGAAGTCATTCACTTCAGCGTGAACGGTCAAAACTACCTTATCGATCTCTCCACGGATAACGCGCGTCGCTTCCATAATCTTCTCGCCCCCTACGTGGATGCCGCCCGCGTTGCCCCGGACATCAATGCACAGCGCGCCAATCCGAGTCAGATCCGCGCATGGGCACGCACCCAAGGGCTGCCAGTGGCGCACCGGGGCAAGATCCCGCAGGACGTCATCGAGGCCTATAACGCTGCCAACTAGAGCACGCCCTGCTCGCGCGCAGCCGCCACGGCGGAGGTGCGCGAACGCACACCCAACTTGTCATAAATGTGCACAAGGTGGGACTTCACGGTGGCCTCAGACAACATAAGATCTTGTCCAATCTGGCGGTTTGAAGCACCGGCTGCCACCAGCTGCAATACTTCTAACTCGCGCGGTGTAAGGGAAGTACGCGGCGTGCGTACGCGAGTCATTAGCCTATCGGCCACGATAGGAGAAAGCGCCGAATCGCCCTCCGCAGTCGAGCGTACCGCCGCGAGCAACTCCTGCGGTGGTGCATCCTTGAGGAGATAGCCCACGGCGCCGGCCTCAATCGCGCCGAGAATATCCGCATCGGTGTCATAGTTAGTGACCACCAGAACCTTGGGCGGGGTGGCCATGGCGGATCGAATCTGCGCGGTAGCCTCCGCACCACCCATAACGCGGGTCCCTTCCACGCCGGCGCCAAAGCGCAGGTCCATCAGGATGACATCGATGCCGCCCGCCTGCGCAGCCGAAACCGCAGCTTCGGCCGTAGCGACCTCCCCTACGACGTCGATATCTTCTGCGCCCTCCAGCACGGAGCGCAAGCCTAGCCGGACGATTTCGTGGTCATCTGCTAATAGGACCCGAATCACGACATTCCTCCTATCGATGTCATTGTCAACCAAAAGTTTAATCTACTCGGCTGTTTAAGGGCATACTAGCTGACACAGCAGTGCCCTCCCCCGGCGCGGATTCAATAATGACCTCCCCGCCTAGCTCCTGCGCGCGGCGCCTGATTGCGGCCAGCCCAATATGTCCCAGCCCTGCAGGGGTACTCTCCACCGCAGCCGGATCAAAGCCCTTGCCATTATCCACCACGTCCAGGCGCACCTCATCACCCTCATAGGTCACCGTAATCCGGGCGCGGCTCGCCCCTGCATGCTTGACGACGTTCCCCACAGCCCCCTGCGCAATCCGCAATAACGCCGCCTCCACCTTCATGGGCAACTGTTGTACTTCACCTTCGGATTCCACCTCTACGTGGATATCTCCAGTAGCACCAAAATTCTCCGCCATGCGGGTCAACGCCGCCTCAAGGGAAGCCTCATTGAGCGTTGGCGGCTGCAAGGCCGCAATCATCGCCCGTGCCTCGTGCAGATTATCCGCGGCCGTCCTTCGGGCCAGTTCAATTCGCTCTCGCGCCTTGTCCACGTCCTGCTTATCCAAATCGCGGTCCGCCGAATGCAAAAGCATTTGAATAGAAGACAGCCCTTGGGCAAGGGTGTCATGAATCTCGTGCGCAATGCGCTGACGCTCGGCCACCATGCCAGCATCGCGCTCCGTGGCCGCTAGCTGCGAACGAGTTTCTATCAGCTCCTTATTCATCCGTGACAGCGTACGGAAAGCGTAGGTAATCGCTATCGTCACCAGCGCCGAAACTGCCGGTCCCATCACCCCGCCAAAAGTTAGCCCCTGCGGTATCTGCACCGCCACGGTGATGATTGAGGCTCCAATAACGCAGACTATGCCCGCCGCCATATCCAGCACCGTGAGGTACAGGAAGAACATCGCGAAGACCAAATAGATTGCCGCTGGAGCCACAGAAAGGTCCGCTATCCACAGCACCGATAGGATGCATAGCCATAGGTAGCGCACCGGCCTAGCCCAGTTCTCCCCGTACACCGAGCCCGCGAAAAATACCGCCGCAAAACCCACCAAGAGCAGCAGGTTAATAATCGCTTGGGAAAGCGGCATCCGCGCCGAGGTGAAAATGCCGACCACCAGCAGGCCAGCGGTGAGGATATGGATGCCGGTGCGGAGTGCATCGGTATCCCGGTCTATTGTGGAGTTCATGCGCAAAAGCCTACTTCCCCTTTTCACCCTAGCCGCTTTTGGGATCGCCGGCTGCGATTCATCCACGCCCGCCCCTGCGCCAAACACCCCGGTAACCCCAGAATCATCGCAAGCACCCGAGGTTAACGTCTCTCAGACCGCGGAGGTCAATGACTGGAGCGATTGCCCCTATATCGGCCCCGGCTGGCTAGAAAAAACCAACGGCCAGCGCCTGACCAAACAGGGCATCGACACGCGCTTTCCCACCCCAGCCTGCGTATTCTGGTCTTATCAGGACGATCCACAAGCCACCGTCATCGTGCGGGATATGCCCACGGCCGAAGACGCTCGCGCCGCAGTGGATTGGGCCGCACCTATCGACGCCACCGAACCCGCCTCTTTTGACGGTTGGGAAGGCGGCCGGGGCGTGGTCGATGAACACGCCGTATACGCCGTGCAGAAGGACACGCACGCGGTGCTGGTCTGGAGCAACCAGCAACAAACGGTTAAATCAGAGCAGATCGCCCACGAGGCGATTGCGAACTTAGGCCTTTAGACCGCGACATCGTTATACGGCATCATTGGCGACAGCCACGGGAATACAACCTCCATCAGCAGGAAGAAAACTCCCACCGCAATGGCGATGGCCAAGATGACTTTCACCGGTGTCGGCCCCGGCAAAAAATTCCATAAAGCGCGATACATTATTTCTCCTCTTTTTCTACTTCCATAGCGTGCACAATCATGCGCTCCGCATTGGAAAATTGCGGGTGGCACGTGGTCAGGGTAAGGATCTCGCGATTCGGCGCGGCGTCAGACTCTGGTACTGGGTTGGTCACTGAGACATCGCCAGGCGTTGTAATATGCCGGCCAACCACGTGGGAATACTCCGGCGGTATTCCGTTAAAGCAATCCGCCTGCTCTCCATCAATGGGCAGTACGCGATAGGTGATTCGCTCCGTTTGCGTCTCCACCACGATGTCATCGCAGGTCTCCAGCTTGCCTAGATCATTAAAGGGAGCCCCCTTGCCCACGCGGTGGCCGGCAACGGCAAAGTTTCCCATCTCCCCCGGCATCTGGGAATCTACGTAGCGACCAGGACCGCGGAGCAGATCATCTTCATTGGTGCCCTCAATGATGGCGAAGTGATAGTCAGAACCAAAGGTGGGAATGTAGAGCTGGGCGAATGCCTCGCCCAATTCCGGCTCCATCTTCTGGCGTGGGTTCCTCCATTGCTCTTCAAGATCGGCACTCGCCTCTTCTTGCAACTGCCCGGATTCTACATTTGTCCAATAGGCTTCATAGAATGCAAAGAGTAAAAGAACCACGCCAATGGTTAGCATGAGTTCCCCAAGAACTTTAGTCATGCCTTAGACCATACTGCCCATGAAAGGTTAAGTATGTACGAAGTCTTCATGTACCCGGTTTCTGGAATCATGAAATTCTGGCACTGGATCGTCAGCAGCTTCGTCAGTGAATCCACGGCTTGGCTGATCTCGATCATTCTGCTCGTTATCACCGTGCGTGGAGTCGTTGTCCCCCTGAACTGGATTTCCGTACGTTCCGCCCGTATCGGCGCACTCATCCGCCCAGAAAACAACCGCATCAAAAAGCAGATGAACAACGCCACCACTACCGAGGAAATGGTGGAGCTCATGCAAGAGGAAAAGAACCTCATGAAGAGCTACAACTATAACCCTGCAGCGGGCTGTTTTCCCCCACTCATCATGATCCCGGCCTTCATCGGCCTCTACCAGGTGCTCCTGCGCATGTCTAATATCGAGCGCGGCTCCACCACCGTGGGAATGCTGAATGCCTCCGATGTGTCGGCCTTCCGCCAAACTACCTTCTACGGCGCCCCGTTGACGGATTTCGCCCGCGAACACGGCGACCTCATCAACCCCATCTTGATAGCCGCTATTACCTTTACCATGGCTAATTCTGTTATTTCTCTGGTGCGCAGCTTCCGCACCACTCAGTTTGATCAAAAGGTCAACCGTCGCGTCTTCATCATCATGGGCTTTTTGCTCTTAGTCATCCCATTCTTCCTATGGCACTTGGCCCAAACCGGACCAATCCCGGTAGCAATCATTCTCTACTGGGGCTGCGCGTATCTCTTCACGCTGATCCAAACCGCCATGTTTGAGATCATTTTGCACCGCGACTACCCACTTACTGAGGACGTTCATACTATGCGCCGAGACAGCATCCGCCGCTGGCGCAAGCGCGAAAAAGAACCCGCCCTCTCCAAGGAAGAGAAGAAGCGGGTCAACCGGCTACGTATGGAGGCACGAAAGTATCTTAAATCGAATAATCAGCAGGGGGAGCAGAAAGCATCTGAGTAGCCAGTTCGCGAGCCGTCTGCAGCGGCCCAATCTCCTTGGTGAGCCGAGCGCCGGCGCGACCACCATCCAAGAAGATCAAAAGCTGGCTCGCCTGCGAAGAGGATGGGTACCCATTGCGCTCAGTCAACAATGCCGTCAAGGTAGAGTGCACCCAGTTACGGTGCTCAATACATGCAGCCACGATCCCGTGCTCAGCTTCAGTTTCTGGTCGCGGGTATTCTCCGGCCGCATTCAAAAAGTGGGATCCGCGGAAATCCTGCTTGGGTTCTTCCTCAATCGCTTTATCAAAAAAGGCCATGATCTTTTGATCCGGATCCGTCATCTCCGCAGTGCGCTGCTCCCAATCCTGGCGGAACTTCTCGTCCAAAGCTTCCACATAGGCGATTACGAGCGCATCCTTGGAACCAAATAAGGAGTACAAAGAAGCCTTAGCTACGTCCGCCTCACGCAGGATGCGGTCAATTCCGATGACACGAATGCCCTCGGTAGTAAAAAGCTTGGTCGCCGATTCCAGCAGCCGACTACGCGGGCTGGGCCGATTACGGCGCGACTTCTTTTCTGCCATGGTTTCCTCTCTAAAACGACAAAGCCGGTTCATCTATACTTTATAGACAAACCGGTTTGTACGCGAATTAAATGCGGGCTACTTCTTAATGAGCCCCACGATCCACAACAGGATACAAGCACCACCAGTAGCGGCAATCAAGGAGAAGATCCATCCGCCTTCCTCAATGTTCAGGAAGTGGATAATCATTCCGCCGATAATGCCGCCCAGCACACCAACAATAAGGTTGGTCAACAAGCCGTGGTCGCGCTTCATAATCTTTTCTGCCAGCCAGCCAGCAATAATACCGATAACAATCGAGCTAAAAAGCCCCAAACCCAAATTCATGCAATCCTCCTAAATTAACGGGCACACTCCAACGTACACGAGCGAACCGGCTCTAGGGGGTACGCAACAACAAAGGTGCTCCGCCTACATGGGCGGAGCACCTTATACGCAGTAGCTTTTAGTTGTCCTCATCCGGGCGAACAACCATCATCGGGCATGGTGCAGACTGCAGCAATGCGCGAGAGGTCGAGCCCAAGAGCATACCCTTAAAGCCGCCGCGGCCATGGGAGCCCACAACCAGAAGCTGCGCACCTTCTGCGGCTTCGGTCAAAGCGCTCACTGGACGATCCCGGGTGATAAGCTGCTTGACCTCTACGTCTGGGTACTCCTCGCGCGGCTCCTTGAGGTTTTCAGCCAACAGCTCGCTCTGCTCCTTCTCGATATCAGCCCACTCAGACTGGGCGGCCGAAAGACCAGCCAAGGAAGCCTGTACCTGCATATCCATCCAGGTGTGAACCGCAATCAAAGCGGCGCCACGAGCCTGCGCCTCACGGAATGCATAAGCAGTGGCCTTCTGCGAGACCTCAGAGCCATCCACACCGACCACAACAGGACCGTACTTGGTGGATTCCGTAACGTGATTATCTTCGCGAACGACAACCACTGGGCAAGAAGCGTGGGAGACAACCGAAGCGGAGACAGAGCCCATCACCATGCCAGACAAGCCACCCATGCCGCGGGAACCCATGACGATCATGGTGACATCATGCGACATTTCCAGCAGCATATCGATCGGGGAGCCCTCAGCCACCGTATGACCAATCTTCAGCTCTGGGGCAACCTCATGAGCGATAGCGCGAGCCTCTTCGATCTTTTCCAGCGTCTCGGCCTGCAAGTCATCGAAAAGTTCCTTCGGCGGAACCATGCCCTCTGCGTACAAGAACTGCGGCATGGTGTAGCTCGATGCAATTCGAAGAGGAATCTCGCGCTTCATAGCCGTATTTGCGGCCCAGCGGACTGCATTCTTGGATGCTTCCGAACCGTCAACGGCAACGACTACAATGTCTTCCTTGGCCATGATGTGTCCTTTCCGTGGTTATACCTTAATTGTAGTACGGATTAGGCTTGAGGGTTGATGGTTGCGGCCTCAGAATTCGACGGGAACATAACGGTGTAAACAAATTCCAAGACGGTGCGAATTACGGCGCCGATACCTTCAGAGAAAAAGGCAACAACCGGTTCAATGAGAGAGTTAAAATCCATGGACAAAACCTTAGTACATCGCAGAAAAGGTTTCACGCCTTTACCGATTAAAGACGGCCTAAACCCAACCCGCGTGCGCACCCCTGAGGCAAACATAACCGCCTGGGATTTTCTTAGTGCAGTAATCTCGGCACAACGCCACCGGCATCCTCACGATGACGCCGCCGCGCTCCAAGCGCGCTTTGACTCCGGCGAGGTGGTCCTACGCGACCAAACCCAGCTCCGACCGGAATCCGTCTTGCGCCAAGATGAGGACGTCTTTTTCTACCGCATGCCGGCACCCGAGATACCGGTGCCTTATGACATCCCCGTTCTCTATGAAGATGAACACATTCTCATCGCCGATAAGCCACCGTTCATGGCCACCATGCCACGGGCGCGACATATCGTACAGACCGCTACAGTCCAGCTGCGGCGAATGACCGGAAATAGCGAACTAGCACCAGCACACCGTCTAGACAGACTTACATCCGGAATCTTGCTATTTACCAAACACCGTGAGGTGCGCGGTGCCTACCAAACCCTTTTCGCTGAAAAGAAAGTCGCAAAAACCTATCAAGCGATCGCCAAATACCGGCGCTTTCCGACGCCCCTCCAATGGTCCTCGCACCTCACCAAGACCCCCGGCGAAATCCAGGGCCGAATTGGCGACGGTCCCCCTAATGCGTTCACTACCCTCGCTTCAGTCGACCGCATAGACAATGCCCCTTATGAAAAACTACACGGCCACCTGCCAGAATTAGGAATTTACTCATTAAACCCCACCACGGGTAAGACCCATCAATTGCGTCTCCATATGTGGCAAGCAGGCGTACCTATCCTGGGTGACCCAGTCTATCCAGAAATCTTTCCCGAAGAAGCAGAGGATATGCGTATCCCCATGCACCTAACGGCCACGCGCATCGAATTTACTGATCCCCTGAGTGAAAAGCCGCGCGAGTTTGAGTCCGCCCTGCCGCTATACACACACCGTCTCATCGATTTTCAGTAGCACAAGCCCGGTACGCCGAGCCTCGTGCTAGCGGCTTCTCGATGGCCTATGTTGAAACCGATGGCTGCTACAGGATAGGCAGTGTGGTGGTAGTAAAAATAGCTCAATAGCCCGAGACTGCATAGACAGCTCGGGGCACCCTTGCCACGTTGTGGGCCGGTGACAAGATGTGAGTCCGCCCAGACTCTCCCCTCCATAGCCTTCAGCCGTACTCTTGGCTTTGCAGATGAGGCCTTCCACCGGCCGGGAGGGCTGGTAAAACGCAAAAAGAAGAGGGCGGTG